>JANMHH010000361.1:0-4267 GCA_031375065.1 Rubrivivax sp.
GTCAACAACTTCGGCGTGCGCGAGGTGCTGGACGCACTGGTCGACCTGGCGCCGGCGCCGGGCGAACGCACGTCCATCCAGCGCACGGTGCAGCCCGACGAGCCCAGGTTCACCGGCGTGGTGTTCAAGATCCAGGCCAACATGGACCCGGCGCACCGCGACCGCATCGCCTTCTTGCGGGTGGCCAGCGGCCACTTCGAGCGCGGCATGCGGCTGAAGGTGGTGCGCAGCGGCAAAGAGCTGCGGCCCAACACCGTGGTCAGCTTCTTGAGCCAGCGCCGCGAGCTGCTGGACGAAGCCTTTGCCGGCGACATCATCGGCATCCCCAACCACGGCGTGCTGCAGCTGGGCGACACCATCACCGAAGGCGAAAGCCTGCAGTTCACCGGCCTGCCCTTCTTCGCGCCCGAGATGTTTCGCAGCGTTGAAGTGGCCGACCCGCTGAAAACCAAACAACTGCGCGCTGGCTTGACGCAGCTGGGCGAAGAAGGCGCGATCCAGGTCTTTCGCCCGGTCTCTGGCGGCATGCTGTTGCTGGGCGCGGTGGGTCAACTGCAGTTCGAAGTGGTGGCGCACCGGCTGGAGCACGAGTACAGCTGCAAGGCCCGCATCCTGCCGGCGCGCTACAACGTGGCGCGCTGGGTCACCTGCGAACTGCCCGAAGGCCCCGCCGCCAGCGCCAAAGAATTGCAGCGCTTCATCGACGGCAACGCCCACCGCGTGGCGCTGGACGCGGTGGACGCGCCCACGGTGCTGCTGGAGTACGCCGGCGAGCTGCGCGCGATGCAGGAGAACTGGCCGAAGATCAAGTTCCATGCGCTGCGGGAACACGCGGGGCTGGTGTTTCAGAAGCAGCTGGAAGGCTGAGTCCCCTGCGCCCGGTCGTCGGGTAGACCTGCCCATGGGCAGGCACCCTCGCCCATGTGTGACTTCCCACTGCACTCCGATCTGCAAACCGTTCGCAGCCGTTCGGTTTCCGTGCTTGATTTACAATTTCAGTTTTAAAAGCTAAAATAGCAAATCTATGTTTCAACGCACTGCGGCCCAACGCCTGCTGCGCCTGGTGCGTGGCTTCCCCGTGCTGGTGGTAACAGGCCCCAGGCAGTCGGGCAAGACCACCTTGGCACGGGCTGCGCTGCCCGGCCATGCCTACGTGTCGCTTGAAGACCCCGACGTGCGCCAGCGCGTGGCCGCTGACCCACGAGGCTTTCTGTCCGCGCACGCCAGCGCCAACAACGCCGGCTTGATACTGGACGAAGCGCAGCGTGTGCCCGAACTGCTGTCCTACCTGCAAACCGCCGTGGACGCCGATCGCCGGCCCGGCCGCTATGTGGTCACGGGCTCGCAAAACCTGCTGCTGTCGGCGGCGGTCAGCCAAAGCCTGGCCGGCCGCGCCGGGTTTCTTGAACTGCTGCCACTTTCATACAACGAAGGCGCAGCCGTGTTCGACACACTCACGTTGGATGAACTGCTGCTGCGTGGCACCTACCCCGCCATCCACAGCACCGACGTGACACCAGCGGACTGGCACGCCAGCTACGTGGCCAGTTACCTGGAACGCGACGTGCGCCAGCTCAGCCGCATCGGCGACCTGCTGCAGTTCCAGCGCTTCATGCGCATGATGGCGGCACGCTGCGGACAGCTGCTGAACCTGAACGCCGTGGCCAACGACCTGGGCGTGGCGCAAACAACGGCGCGTGATTGGCTGGGCATTCTGGAGGCCACCTACGTGGCGTTTCGACTGGCCCCGTACCACACCAACTTTGGCAAACGCCTGGTCAAGACGCCCAAGCTGTACTTTCACGACACCGGCCTGGCCGCCTGGTTGCTGGGCATCACCGACGCGGACACGATGAACGTCCACCCGATGCGCGGTGCGCTGTTCGAGAACCTGTGCGTCACCGAATACAACAAGCACCTGCGCCACAGCGGCGCAGACGGGACGCCCTATTTCTGGCGCGACAACATCGGCAACGAGGTTGACTTGTTGATCGAACGGGCGGGCACGCTGTGGCCGGTGGAGATGAAGTCAGGCGCCACCTTTCAGCCGGCCTGGTTGCAGGGCCTGCACACCTGGCAGCGCCATGCGGCAGCGGCGCGGCAAGGCGAGCCGATGCTGATCTGCGGCGCGCCGGGCAACCAGCGGCTGCAGGGCGTGGGCGTGGCGCATTGGCGCGGCGCGCTGAAGACTTTGGCTGGCCCGGCCTGAACCGAGCCCCAAACGAGCGCCAAAACAGCAGTCGCCAACCCGTGCCGTCGATAATCCGGCCCGTGAGCGAACCCGCCAACCCACCCAGCCACCTGGCCCTCTACCTCGACCTCATCCGCTGGAACCGACCGGCGGGCTGGCTGCTTCTGCTGTGGCCCACGCTCAGCGCGTTGTGGATCGCTGCCGACGGCTTCCCGGGCTGGCACCTGCTGCTGGTGTTTGTATCCGGCACGGTGTTGATGCGCAGCGCCGGCTGTTGTGTCAACGACGTGGCCGACCGCGACTTTGACAAGCACGTCAAGCGCACCGCCCAGCGCCCGGTCACCCGCGGCGCGGTGTCACCCAGAGAAGCGCTGCTGCTGGGCGCTGTGCTGGCCCTGCTGGCCTTCGGCCTGGTGCTGACGACCAGCGCGCCGGCCATCCTGCTGAGCTTTGCAGCCTTGGGTGTGACGCTGCTCTACCCCTACGCCAAGCGCCTGGTCAACATGCCGCAGGCCGTGCTGGGCGTGGCCTTCAGCTTTGGCATTCCGATGGCCTTCGCTGCAGCTCAAGGCGGGCAGGAGTGGACCCTGGCCGCCATCAACGCCGCGGTGCCGCCGCACGCCTGGCTGCTGCTGCTGGGCAACTGGTTCTGGGTGCTGGCCTACGACACCGAATACGCTATGGTCGACCGCGACGACGACTTGCGCATTGGCATGAAAACCAGCGCCATCACGCTGGGCCGCTGGGACGTGCCGGCCGTGATGGCGTTTTACTGCATCTACCTGCTGTCGTGGGCGCTGCTGGGGCGGGCTCTGGGCCTGGGGTCTTTGTTCGTGCTGGGCGTGCTGGCGGCGGCGGCACAGGCGGCCTGGCACTACACCTTGATTCGCCAGCGCGGCCGCGACGGTTGCTTCAAGGCCTTTCGACTCAACCACTGGCTGGGTTTTGCGGTTTTTGCCGGTGTTGCGGTCGACCTGGCCCTGCGCTGAGCGCGGGGGTTGGCGCGGCCGGGGTGCGTGGCAGGGGGCGGCACGACGCGCCAAGCCCCATCTTGGTAGTTGCACGTAGCGCGCCGGCGCCTGGCGTGCCTCAACATTCAATGTTCGCCATTTGCCACCTGGAGCCTTCATGAAGATCACCCGCATCCTGTCCTTGGCCGCCGCACTGACCGGCGCGCTGGCGCTGGCCGGCACCGCCGCCCACGCCCAGCAGTTCTTCCGCATCGGCACTGGCGGCACCGCCGGCACCTACTACCCCGTCGGCGGCATGATCGCCAACGCGGTCAGCCAGCCGGGCAAGATCGTCGTCACCGCGCAGGCCAGCAACGGCAGCGTGGCCAACGTCAACGGCATTGCCGGTGGCGCGATGGAGAGCGGCTTCAGACAGTCCGACGTGGCCACCTGGGCGCAAAAGGGCACCGGCCTTTACGAAGGCAAGCCCAACGTGCCGGGGCTGCGCCTGATCGCCAACCTCTACCCCGAGAGCGTGCACGTGGTGGTCAAGAAGGGCAGCGGCATCAAGAGCGTGGCCGACCTGAAGGGCAAGCGCGTCGCGCTGGACGAGCCGGGCTCGGGCACCTTGGTCAACGCGCGCGCCATCCTGGCCGCCTATGGGCTGAAAGAAAGCGACATCAAGCCCGAGTACATCAAGCCCAACCAGGCCGGCGACAAGATGAAAGACGGCTCGCTCGACGCCTTCTTCTTCACCGGCGGTGCACCCGCAGGCGCGATTGCCGAACTGGCCAGCGCCGGCAGCGGCATCGAGCTGCTGCCGATCGACGGCGCGCCCGCCGAAGCGCTGCGCAAGAGCAGCCCGTTCTTCTCGCCCGACACCATCGCCGCCGACACCTACAAAGGCGTGGCCGCCGTCAACACGCTGGCCGTGGGCGCGCAGTGGGTCACCAGCGACAAGGCCGATGCCAACACGGTGTATGAGATCACCAAGGCCCTGTTTGGCGCCGACGCCCAAAAGCAACTGGGCAGCGGCCACGCCAAGGGCAAGTTCATCACCAAGGAAAATGCGGTGCGCGCCGCCGGCATTCCGTTTCACCCCGGTGCCGAGCGCTTCTACAAAGAA
>JANMHH010000363.1:0-5870 GCA_031375065.1 Rubrivivax sp.
TTGGGCCCCGGCGGTGGGGCCGCTCCACCGCGACTGGTGTGCCAGTCGCAGGTTGCTGCTGGGCACATTGACCGTTTCCCAGGTGGTACGCACCCAGGCCGCGCCGGCAAACCATTCCAGCTCAAACGGCCGCCCGGCGAAATGCAGGTGGTTGTAGACGATCTGGGCATGCTGCACACGCGACTGGTGTTGCAGCACGCCAGGGCCGGAAAGGGTGACGTTGTTCAGCGTCACCAACTGCGTGGCGTTCAGCGTCTGGTCGCCCTGCGCCCGCACATTCGAAGCCTCCAGCTCAACCCCGCCACCGCCCGGGCTGCTGCCAAAGCGGTGCAGGGCGCGCACCGATGCCAGTGTCGTCGAGGGGTCCTTGAGGTGCATCTGCGAACTGACGCCGCAGCCGGCGACGAGCACCGCCATGCCGAGTCCCAGCGCGGCGCGCAGGAAAGGCACAAAAGCAAGTTGCAGCAGCTTCATGGTGGGGGTTCCATCGGGTTGCAATACGCTGACTGATCAACGCTGGGTGGCTGAACCGGTCGGGGCCCAGCCGTTGACGATGTAATCTGAGCCCATCGGCTCCGACGGACTGGGGCTCATTGTCTGACATCGTCGACCCCCAGAAAGCCAGCCATGAATTTTGACTACGACCTGATCACCCTGGGTGCCGGATCGGGCGGCGTGGCCGCCTCGCGGCGCGCTGCTTTGCATGGCGCCAAAGTGGCCGTGGTGGAAAGCAGCCGGGTGGGGGGCACCTGTGTCATTCGCGGTTGTGTGCCCAAGAAGCTCTTGATGTACGCCGCGCAACTGGGCGACGGTTTGCGCGACGCCCGTGGTTACGGCTGGGACGTTGCCGAGCCGCGCTTTCACATGGCCCGCTGGGCGGCCGCCAAGGCCGCCGAGACCGCGCGCCTGGAAGCCATCTACCGGCAGATGCTGCAAGGCTCGGGCGTGACGCTACTGGAAGGCTGGGCTGAATTGGACGGGCCGCACCGTGTGCGGGTGAAAGCGGCCGACGGTGAGCGCGTCCTGACCGCCAAGCAGGTGCTGATCGCCACTGGCGGCGCGCCCGTGCGCGACAGCATCCCGGGCATCGAGGCCTGCGCCACCAGCGACGAACTGCTGGACCTGCAGGCCTTGCCCGACCGGGTGGCGGTCATCGGCGGCGGCTACATCGCGCTGGAATTTGCCAGCATGCTGGCTCGCCTGGGCGTCAAGGTGTCGGTCTTCTACCGCAACCGGCTGCCCTTGCGCGGCTTTGACGAATCGATGCGCGCGGCCCTGGCCGCCGAGCTGCAAGCCGCTGGCATCGACCTTCACCCCGGCAGCGCACCGCATCGCGTACAGACCACGGCGGACGGCTTTGTGCTGGAGCTCAGCGACGAGCGCGTGCTGCACTTCCCCTGGGTGCTCAACGCCACCGGTCGACGCCCCAACACGGCGGGCTTGAACCTGGGCAGCGTGGGCATCCAAACCGACGTGCTGGGTGCCGTGACGGTGGACGACGACATGCAAACCACCGCCGCGGGCGTGTTTGCCATCGGCGACGTCACCAACCGCAAGAACCTGACACCGGTGGCCATCGCAGAAGGCCGTGCCTTGGCCGACAGCCTCTTTGGGCCGCAGCCGCGTCGGGTCGACTTCTCGCTGATTGCCACCGCCGTGTTCACCTTGCCGCCGGTGGCCAGTGTGGGACCGACCGAAGTAGAGGCGGTTCTGGCCGGGCACCGGGTAGCCGTTTTCGAAGCCGACTTCCGGCCCATGAAACAAGCCTTCATCGGTGGCCAGGAACGCACCCGCATGAAGCTGCTGGTGGACGCCGACAGCCAGCGTGTCCTGGCCGCGCACATGATCGGCGCCGACGCGCCCGAAATCATCCAGGCCCTGGCGGTGGCGCTCGGCGCCGGCGCGAGCAAGGCCGACTTCGACCGCACCATCGCCATGCACCCCACGGCCGCCGAAGAGTTTGTGCTGATGCGCGAACCGGTGCGCACCGTGCCAGCTCAGCCCAATTCCACGCGGTAGCGCTCAAAAAGCACGCCATTGAAAGACTCGGTGCTGGTGCGCACCCGCACAAAGCCGGCGCGATCGAACAGCGGGCGACTGAAGGGCGTGGCCCAGGCGGCAAAGCGCTGCACGCCTTGGCTGCGTGCGCTGGCCAAGGCGTGCGCCAACATGCGCCCGCCCAGCCCCTGGCGGGTGTGGTCGGCTCGCACATACAGCGAGTGAACTTCGCCGCTGGCGGCCACGCCGCAAAAGCCCATGATTTGCCCGTTGTCTGCGCTGTGGATCCAGGTGGACGCGGTCAAGACGTAGTCGGCAAAATTCTCCAGATCCGCAGCGAAACCAGCCCACGCCCTGACCTGCTCAGGGCTGTAGCACCAGGCGCCCATGGCGCTGGCGGTGTGGGCGTAAAGGGCCGCCAGCTGCGGCACGTCTGCCGCGGCGGCCAAACGCGGCGCCAGCATCAGCTGAACAGTCGGCGGGCTGCGGCGGACCCGGCGGCCAAGTCCAGCCGCTCCAGACGGCCATAGAGCTCATCGATCTCGCGGCCGATGGCGTCGAAGGCATGCAGCGTGATGGGCTCGCCAAAGTCGTCGCAGGCGGTGGCGTCCAGGTCGTCGGCCAGCTTCTTGCCCATCAGATGCCAGGCCGGGAAAGGTTCGACGCTGGCAGGTGTTTGCGGCACGTCCAGCGACAGCTGGCATTCGCGCACCACCGCGGTCTGCGGGTCTTCGGCCAGGGCGGCTTGCGGGTCGACCGACAGCGACAGCATCGGTGGTGCGCCTTCTTCCGTGGAAACCAGCACCCAGCGCCCGGGCACGGCACCCGAGACCATGCCCAGGCGCGTGGCCACCTGCTGCACGAATCCCACCGACCAGGCCACCCCGTTGGTGCGCAGGGTCACCGACAACTGGGCGTCCAAGGGCGCAGCCAAACCGTCGAGTTCGCGGGCGCGGGCCACCACCTCCAGCATGTCGGGCACATCGGCGGTGGCGCTGATGGATTCCGCAAGGGTGCCGATTTTCTGCAGGAATTCGGAGTACTCGATTTCGTTCAAGGGGCCACTGCGGTTGGCCAGCTGCACCCCGGCCTGCAGTTCACCGTAACGCCGTCCCGGGCTCAAGGTCTCCCAGGTGCCGGTTTCGGTGTCCAGCCCCTCGACGTAGAACGGCTTGGTGCCAGCGCGCCGCGAAGGCGGCAGGTGCAGCAGGGCAAACTCACCGGTCACCGGGGCTTCCAACGCCAACGGGACGATGGCGTCGATCAAGGCGTCGATGCGCGGCAGCTGGCGGCTGTGGCTGCGCAGCAAGGGCGCATCGTCCACCAGCGGAGTGGTCGACTCGTGCAGGGCCGGTTCGACACGTTCGCTGGGCGGCAAGCTGTGCGTTGACTGGCGCGGGCGCACCTGGCGTGCTTTCCACCAAGCCTGCGCCACCAGCGCCAGCAGCACCACCGCGCCCAGGATTGCAAGTGCGGTGGTCAGTGTCATGGCGGGTTGGCTTGCAGGCGCTCGAACACGGTCAGGCGGCCTCGGCCATGCTGAGCGCAGATTGCATGTCCACTGCGACGATGCGGCTCACGCCTTGCTCTTGCATGGTCACGCCAATCAACTGCTCGGCCATCTCCATGGCGATCTTGTTGTGGCTGATGAACAGGAACTGGGTGGCCTTGGCCATTTCCATGACCAGGTTCTTGTAGCGCTCGGTGTTGGCATCGTCCAGCGGTGCGTCCACCTCGTCCAGCAGGCAAAACGGCGCCGGGTTGAGCTGGAAGATGGCAAACACCAGTGCAATCGCGGTCAGTGCTTTTTCGCCACCCGAGAGCAGGTGAATGGTGCTGTTCTTCTTGCCCGGCGGTTGGGCCATGACCTGCACGCCGCTGTCCAGGATTTCGGTACCGGTCATCACCAGGCGGGCCTGGCCACCACCAAAGAGCTTGGGGAACATCAGGCCGAAGTGCTCGTTGACCTGGTTGAAGGTGCTGGCCAGCAGGTCGCGCGTTTCCAGGTCGATCTTGTGGATGGCGTCTTCCAGCGTGGTGATGGCTTCCAGCAGGTCGGCGTTTTGCGCGTCCAGGAAGGTCTTGCGTTCGCGTGATGAGGTCAGCTCGTCCAGCGCGGCCAGGTTCACCGCGCCGAGCGCGTTGATGTCCTTGTTGATGCGGTCGATCTCGGTCTGCAGGCCCCACAGCTTGACGTTACCTTCTTCGATGCCCTTGAGCAGCGCTTCAGCGTCCACGCTGGCAGCCGCCAGTTGCTCCAGGTATTGCGCGCCACCCAGCTGGGCCGCTTGCAGTTCGAGTTGCAGCTTGGTGATCTGCTCGCGCAAGGGCTCCAGGCTGCGCTCGAAACCCAGCTTTTGCTCGTCGGCGCGGCGCAGTTGGCCGCTCAGGTCGTCGTACTCGCTACGCGCCAGGCCCAGTGCCTGTTCTCGCTCCAGCTTCAAGGTCAGCGCCGCCTGCAAACCGCTTTGTGCGGCGGCGTCGTCAAAGCCTCCCAGTTCGAGCTGCAGTTGTTCACCGGCCTGCACATTGGCGGCCACCTGCGCGGCGGCGGTCTGGATGCTGCGCTGCAGTTCATCGCGGCGAGCCACCAGCGCACGGGCCTGGAAGCGCGCTTCCTGGGCCTGGCGTTCCAGGCTGCGCTGCTGCTCTCGGGCATCGGTCAGTTTGCGCTCGGCCGCGATCACGCCGTCGTCCAGCTCGGCATGGCGTTCCTGCGTGTTGGCCAGCTCGATGTCGAGCTCTTCAAAACGCGCTTCGCCGATGGCTTTGCGTTCTTCCAGTGATTCGAGTTGGGCGTCAATCTCGCCGAGCTCCCCCACCAGCTGGTCGCGACGCGAGGTGGCCGCCTCGGCCTGCTGGGTCAAACGCAGCAGTTCCACGTGCAAGCCGTGGGCGCGGTTCTGCGCTTCGGCGGCCTCGCGCCGTGCGCTCAGCAGGCGCTGGCTGGCGTCGGTGTAGGCCGCTTCCAGCCGCACCGATGCGCTCTTGGCGTCGTCGGCCATCACGGTCTGGGCGCGTTGTTGACGGTCCAGGTTCTCGATCTCTTGCGCGCGGGCCAGCATGCCGGCCTGTTCGGAGTCGGGCGCATAAAAGGCCACCGCGTGCTGGCTCACGGCGTGGCCTTCGCGGGTCATGATCACTTCGCCGTAGGTCAGCTGGCTGCGCTGGGCCAGGGCCTGGTCCAGATGGTCGGCGGTGTAGACGCCTTCGAGCCAGTCGCTCAGCAAAGCTTTCAAGCCGGCATCGCCCAGCTTCAGCAATTCGCTCAGGCGCGGCAAGGTCTGGTGGGTGTTGGCCACGGCGCCGGTGGGCAGGGCGTAAAACGCCAGCTTGGCCGGTGGGGCGTCGGCCGCAAAGGCGCGCACGGTGTCCAGCCGGCCCACGCTCAGCGCGTTCAGGCGTTCGCGCAGCGCGGCTTCCAGCGCGGTTTCCCAGCCGGTTTCGATGTGCACTTGGGTCCACAAGCCCTGCAGGCCGGTCAGCCCGTGCTTGTCGAGCCAAGGCTTGAGCTTGCCTTCGGTTTGCACCTTGGCCTGCAGTGAGCGCAGGGCTTCCAGGCGGGCGCCGATGTCGCCGAGCCGACCACTCTCACGGTTGACGGCCTCTTGGGCCGCGCGGCGCTGTTCGTCCAGCAGCGGCACCTGCTCGTTCAATTCCTGCAGGCGGGCTTCGGTGATTTCGCGCTTCTCACTGGCCTCGGCGTCCTGCAGCTTGAGGGCGTCGATGTACGCCAGGTCGGGGGCTTGCATCCCCTGCTTTTCGCCGGCCAGCTTTTCGCGCCGGCCTTTGAGCTGACGCGACTGTTCTTCGATGTTGCGGCTGTCGGCGGCCAGGACCTGGATCTGCTGCTGAACCTGCGCCACCTTGGC
>JANMHH010000364.1:0-1977 GCA_031375065.1 Rubrivivax sp.
CCTGCCAGGTCACGGCCGGCGCTGTGCCCGCGTCGCGGCTGGTTCTGAGCACCGAATCGACCAGCGGCGCCAGCAGCACGTTCGACAGGGTCAGTTCACGTCGCTCCAAACGCGAATAGGCCAGCAGGTCGTCGATCAACACGCCCATGTTCTGCGTGGCCTGGCGGATGTGCCGCAAGAAACGCTGGCCTTCTTCGTTCAGCGCCTGTTGGTGGTCCTTCAGCAGCAGGCGGCTGTAGCCGTCGATGCCGCGCAGCGGCGCCTTCAGATCGTGTGAAACCGAGTAGGTGAAGGTCTCGAGCTCCTGGTTGAGCTGGCGCAGGCGGGACACGTTGCGGTCGAGCTCGGCGTTCAGGCGGTCGATCTCGCCGATGTCGACCAGGCAAACCAGCGCCGTGCCGTCCGCGTCGTCCAGCGCCGGCAGCGACATCGTCAGCATCAGCTGCAAGGGCCGGCCGCTGAGCGAGGGCAACAACTTCTTGGCCGTGTACTGGCGCTGCCCATGCCACAGGGCTTCGATCTCGCCGACAAACTGCGGCAGCTGCGCTTCTGAAGGGTAGAAGGCCTGCAGGTGCGGCAACTCGCTGAGCGGCACATGCGCCTCGTTCAGTTCCATGCCCTTGCGGTTGAGCCGCACGATGCGCACCGCATTCAGGCACTGCTGCACGAACTGCGGGTGGGCCGCGAAGTAGGCCGGGCCGTCGCTGACGCCACGGCTGCGCAGCTCGCGCAACAGCTGCTGCACGCCTGACCAGTCCTCTTCGCCGATCGACACCGGCACGGTCTCGAAAATGGCGCGGTAGCGCGCCTCGCTGCGGGCCAGGTCGGCGGTGCGCTCGTGGACACGTTGCTCCAGGTCGGCTGCCAACTGGCGCACGGCTTCTTCGGCGTGCTGGCGTTCGGTGATCTCAAACGTCGTGCCGGCCATGTAGGTGGCCTGACCTTGGCGGTTGAACATCGCCTTGCCCTGGGTCTCGAACCAGCGCTCTCGGCCCTGGCTGTCGAAGGCCCGAAACTGCAAGTGGTAGGGGCCCAGGCCCTTGAGGTGGTGGCTCAAGGTGGCCTTCATGCGTTGGTAGTCCGCAGGCTCGATCAGGCGCTTGAAGCGCGCCGCCTGTTCGCCCTGGGCGGGCACATCGAAGCCCAGCAATTCAAAGAACTCGGCCGAGGGCTGCAGGCCCCCTGCACCAAAGTCCCATTCCCAGACCTGGCCGTGAGACGCCGCCAGGCGAAAGCGCTGCTCGCTGTGGCGCAGGGCCTCCTGAGCTTCGCGCTCGACCGTGATGTCGGTGTGGGTGCCCAGCAGGCGCAGCGGCCGGCCGGCCTCGTCGCGGGCCTGCACGCTGCCCATCGACAGGATCCACTTCCAGCCGCCCTGCCGAGTGCGCTGGCGGAACTCCACGCGGTACTCCGGCACGCGGCCGGCCAGGTAGTCGTCAAAAGCCCGGGTGGCCCGCTCCAGGTCATCGGGGTGCATGCGTTCGCGCCAGGCTTCGTTCGACCCGCTCAGTTCACCAGGCTCGTAGCCCAGCATGCGCGCGTACTCGGGGCTCACCACCGCCTGCCCGGTCAGCAGGTCCACGTCGTACAGGCCCTGCTGGGCGGCGGCCAGCGCCAGCCGCAGCCGCTCCTCGCTTTCGCGCAAGGCCCGTTCGGTGCGGTGGCGCTGCGTCACGTCGTGCGCAAGCACCAGTTTGGCCGGACGGCCCCTGTGCTCGATGGTGTGCGAGGTGATCTCGACATCGAGCAGCTCACCGTTGCGACGCAGATGGCGCCACTCGCCCCCGTGTTCGATGCCCTGGACGCCCTGCGCAACGCTGGCCAGCATGCGCGGCACGTCTTCGGCGGGCCGGATGTCCTTGATCGTCATGGCCAGGAATTCGGCCTGGGTGTAGCCGTACTGCGCCAGCGCGGAGTCGTTGACGGCCAGGAACTGCAGCGTCTGCAGGTCGTAGACCCACATCGCGTGCGGGTTGG
>JANMHH010000375.1:0-22774 GCA_031375065.1 Rubrivivax sp.
AAAGGCCTGAGCCACCCGACCACGTCGATCCGCGGCAACCTGTTCGGCATGATCGGCATGGCCATCGCGGTGCTGACCACCGCTGCGCTGATCGTGCGCCTGGCCGGCGACATGGGCCAGACCCGCGCCCAAGGCATGGCCTGGGTGCTGGGCGGGCTGATCGTGGGTGGCGCGCTGGGCACCGTGATGGCCAAGCGCGTGGAGATGACCAAGATGCCCGAGCTGGTGGCTTTCATGCACAGCATGATCGGCCTGGCCGCGGTCTTCATCGCCGTGGCCGTGGTGGCCGAACCCTGGGCCTTTGGCATTGTGGCCAAGGGTGTGCCGATTCCCTTTGGCAACAAGTTCGAACTGTTCCTGGGCGGGGCCATCGGCGCCATCACCTTCAGCGGCAGCGTGATTGCCTTTGGCAAGCTCAGCGGCAAGTACAAGTTCCGCCTGTTCCAGGGCGCGCCGGTCACCTTTGGTGGCCAGCACCTGCTGAACCTGGTGCTGGGTCTGGCCATGCTGGGCCTGGGTGTGGGCTTTTCGCTGACCGAGAGCTGGCCGATGTTCTTCGCCATGCTGGCGATTGCCTTCGTGCTGGGCGTGCTGCTGATCATCCCCATCGGCGGCGCCGACATGCCGGTGGTGGTGAGCATGCTCAACAGCTATTCCGGCTGGGCCGCAGCGGGCATTGGCTTCAGCCTGAACAACAGCATGCTGATCATTGCCGGCAGCCTGGTGGGCAGCTCGGGCGCGATCCTCAGCTACATCATGTGCAAGGCCATGAACCGCAGCTTCTTCAACGTCATCGGCGGCGGCTTTGGTGGTGAGACCACGGCGGCCGCAGGGGCCGGCGGCGGTGCCCAGCGCGCGGTGAAAAGCGGCAGCGCCGACGACGCCGCCTTTGTGCTGGGCAATGCCGAAACGGTGGTCATCGTGCCGGGGTATGGACTTGCAGTCGCCAGAGCCCAGCACGCGGTGAAAGAACTGGCCGCCAAGCTCACGGCCAAGGGCATCACGGTGAAGTACGCCATCCACCCGGTGGCCGGCCGCATGCCCGGCCACATGAACGTGCTGCTGGCCGAAGCCGAGGTTCCATACGATCAAGTGTTCGAGATGGAAGACATCAACGGTGAATTCGGCCAAGTCGACGTGGCCATCGTGCTGGGTGCCAACGACGTGGTCAACCCGGCTGCGCATGTGAAGGGCAGCGCCATCTACGGCATGCCCATCCTGGAAGCCTACAAGGCCAAGACCATCATCGTGAACAAGCGCAGCATGGCCAGCGGCTACGCCGGGCTGGACAACGAACTGTTCTACATGGACAAGACCATGATGGTGTTTGGCGACGCCAAGAAGGTGGTCGAAGACATGGTCAAGGCGGTGGAGTGAGTGGCGCCAACCGCGCTTGAGCGCGGGCTCCGGAGGCCGACACAAGGATTCAGGTCGGCTTCTTTATTTATATTTTGGCAATTCATCGTAAAATAACGAACCTTCTTGTTTGAGGTTGCGCAGGTCATGCAACGACCACCGCCAGGTCGCACCATCAGGGTCAGCACGCAGGGCGAGCCCTTCTCGGCCTTTGTTCCCGCACCGCTGCCACCGGTGCCGCCCATCCAGTGGTCCACCCCCTTGCGCCGCCGCTTTGACGACGCGCTGGTGGCCCTGGGTCGGCTGGATGCGGTCTCGTCGATGCTGCCCAATGCCGAGCTGGTGCTCTACAGCTTTGTGCGCAAAGAAGCGGTGCTGTCGTCACAGATCGAAGGCACCCAGTCGTCGCTGTCCGATTTGCTGTTGTTCGAGATCGACCAGCAACCCGGTGTACCGCTGGACGACGCCCACGAAGTCAGCCGCTGCGTGGCAGCCATGGCGCACGGCACCCGACGTTTGCGTGAAGGCTTTCCTTTGAGCTTGCGGCTGCTGCGCGACATGCATGGCGTGCTGCTGGACCACCCACGCGGCCGCGGCAAAACGCCGGGGGAGTTTCGGCGCTCACAGGTCTGGCTGGGCGGCACGCGGCCTGGCAACGCGGTTTTCGTGCCGCCACCAGCCGCCCATCTGGGGGCTTGCCTGGATGCCTTCGAGCGCTTTTTGCACGACGACCCCGAACCCACCACACCGCTGCTGCGCGCTGCGCTGGCGCACGTGCAGTTTGAAACCATCCACCCTTTCCTGGACGGCAACGGCCGCATCGGCCGCTTGTTGATCGTGCTGCAGCTGGTGGCTGACGGCCTGCTGCAGCAACCGCTGTTGTTCCCCAGCCTGTTTTTCAAGGCCCACCGCGCCCTGTACTACGAGTTGCTGAACGGTGTGCGCATCCACGGCGACTGGGAGCGCTGGCTCGACTTTTTTGCCGAGGCCGTGGCCACCACCGCCACCCAGGCCGTTCACACCGCACAAGCTCTGCTGGCACTGGTGGCCGCCGACCGCGAACGCCTGGCCACACTGGGCCGCGCCGCGCCTTCGGCTTGGTTGTTGCTGGACGCTTTGCAACGCCAACCGGTGGCCAGCGCAGCATCTTTGGGCGCGGCCACGGGTCTGACGCCGGCCACCGTCAACAAGACGGTGGCGCATCTGCAAAGGTTGGGCTTGGTGGACGAGCTGACGGAGCGTCAGCGTGGGCGCATCTTTGCCTACCGCGACTACGTGGCCTTGCTCAATGCCGAACTCGACGCTAGACCGGTGGCGCCGACCGTGCCAAGCAAGCGCAAGAAGAAGACCCGCTGAGACCCGGCGGCGCGGCTGGCGAAGCTGCGCCAGGCCCGACTGCGGCGGTCTGCCCAGCGCCCACCCCGCTTATCGCTTCCCCGGATGGGCACTTGTCAGCCAGCCGTCAGAATTCGGCCAAAGCTGCTCTGACCCCCATGCTGCACGCCTCTCTCCCAACACCCACGTTGGCAACGCCTTGGGTGCCTGGCGCGGACACCGGTGTCTCGTTGAAGACCTTGCTCGAACGCAGCTTCAAGGCCCACCAACATCTGCCGGCTTGCAGCTTCATGGGCCGCACGCTCAGCTATGGGCAGTTGGACCACCTGTCGATGGCCATGGCGGCGTACCTGCAAAGCCTGGGTCTGGCCCGCGGCGAGCGCGTGGCCATCATGTTGCCCAACACGCCCCAGTTCCTGGTGGCAGTTGCCGCGGTGTTGCGGGCCGGGCTCGTGGTGGTCACCGTCAACCCGCAGCTGTCGGCGGGGGACCTTGGGCACCAACTGCGCGACGCCGATGCCCGGGCCATCTTTGTGATGGACAGCCAGGCCGGCAACTTGTTGACACTGCCCGAAGGTGTGGCCGCACCCGCGCCCATCGTCACGTCCGTGGGCGACCTGCTGGGGCCGCTGCGAAGCGCGGTCGCCAACCGCTGGTGGCGCCGCGTGCAGGGTCTGCCGCCGCGCGTGAAACTGCCCGACGCAGTCGGCTTTCTGGCGGCCCTGGACATGGGCCGTCAACGGGCCCTGCTGCCGGTGGACCTGCACGGACAAGACATTGCCGCGCTGCAGTACACCGGTGGCACCACCGGCGTCAGCCGTGGCGCGGTGCTGTTGCACCGCAACCTGGTGGCCAATGTGCTGCAGTGCCAGGCCTGGTACCAGTCCGCTTTGGCGCGCATTCCGGCTGGTGAGCAGCCGGTCAGCGTGGCTGCGCTGCCGCTGCATCACATCTTCGGTTTTTCGCTGGTGCTGTTGCTGGGTCTACACCAGGGCGCCTGCCTGTTGTTGATACCCGAGCCCCACGACGCCAGCAGCCTGCTCAAGTTGCTGGCCAGGCACCGCTTCCACCTGTTTGCCGCGGTCGACAGCCTGTTCCAGGCGCTGGCCGCGCACCCGGCTGCGGCCACGGTGGATTGGCAGCCCCTGCAGCTCAGCGTGGGCGGTGCGATGGCGGTGCAGGCCGCCACAGCGCAGCAATGGAAAGCCGTGACGGGCCGCACTATCTGCCAGGGTTACGGCTTGAGCGAAGCCAGTCCTGCGGTCACCTGCAACCCGGTGGACGACACCCACTTCAGCGGCCACCTGGGCCAAGCCTTGCCCGGCACCGAGGTGCTGGTGGTCAACGACGAAGGGCTGGCCGTGCCCGCTGGCACACGCGGCGAAATTGCCATCCGCGGGCCCCAGGTGATGGCCGGCTACTGGCACCGCCCGGATGAAACCGCCCAGGTCATGACGCCCAGCGGCCACCTGCGCACCGGCGACATCGGTGTCTTCGATGCCCAAGGCGCGCTGCGCCTGGTCGACCGTAAAAAAGACCTGATCTTCGTCAGCGGTTTCAACGTTTACCCATTCGAGGTGGAAGACGTGCTGTCGAAGATGCCGGGCGTGCGCGACTGCGCCGCCGTGGGCATGCCGGACGACCTGGCGGGCGAAGTGGTCAAGGTGGTGTTGGTCAAGTCCGACCAGCACAGCGCCAGCCCCAATGAGGCCGATGTGCGGGCCTGGTGCAACAGCCACCTGGCCGGCCACAAGCGGCCGCGGGTGGTGGAATTTTTGACCGAGCTGCCACGCAGCTCGGTCGGCAAGGTGCTCAGGCGCGGCTTGCGCGAGCGCGCCTGAGCGCGGCGGGCACTGCCCAGCCAAACCAGGTCCGCGCGCTGCGGAGGTGCTGTGCCTGAGAATGCGCGCCAGCCACTGCCCCCGCAACCTCATGTCCATGCTGCCAACCATCCACTCCCTGCGCACCACCCTGCAACGCGGTGGTGCCCATCGGGCCTTGGTGCAAGAAGCACTGGACCGCGGCCGCGACGCTGCCGCGGCCCACGTCTTCACGGCCCGCTTTGACGAACAAGCCTTGGCCGCGGCCGGCCTGGCCGACGCGGCGCTGTCAGCGGGCCGGCCCTTGCCACCCTTGGCTGGCCTGCCGGTGACGGTGAAGGACCTTTACGACATCGCTGGCCGCACCACCCTGGCCGGCTCGGTGCTGCGCCAAGGGCGGCCGGTGGCACCGCAAGACGCTGCTGCGGTTTCCCGCCTGCGCGCTGCGGGAGCCGCCATCACCGGCTTGACCAACATGAGCGAGTTTGCGTTTTCTGGCGTGGGCATCAACCCGCACCACGGCACGCCGCGCAACCCTGCCGACGCCCAGGTGGCGCGCATTCCGGGTGGTTCGTCGTCGGGCGCTGCGGTGTCGGTGGCGCTGGGGCTGGCGGTGGCCGGGCTGGGCTCGGACACCGGCGGCTCGATCCGCGTGCCGGCCGCGCTGTGCGGGCTGGTGGGCTTCAAGAACACCCAGGCGCGCACACCGTTGCAAGGCGCCTTCCCACTGTCCTTCACGTTGGACACCGTGTGCTCGATGTCGCGCAGCGTGGCCGACTGCCTGCTGGTTGACGCGGTGCTGGCCGGTGCGCCGCTACCGGTGCGCGAGCGCGGCGCGGCGGGTGTGCGCGACTTGCGCCTGGCGCTGCCGCAAACCCTGATGCTGGACGCGCTGGAACCCGCCGTGGCCCAGGCCTTTTCTGCGGCGCTTTCCAAGCTGGCGGCGGCCGGCGCGCAGATTGTCGATCTGGCGTTGCCGCAGCTGAACGAAATCGCGCAGATCAACGCACCCGGCGGTTTGTCTCCCATCGAAGCCTGGGCCATCCACCACCACGACATGCGGACGCAGCGCCGGCGCTTCGACCCCCGGGTGGCGCTGCGCGTGGCCATGGGCGAAGGCGTGAGCGCAGCCGACTACATCACGCTGCTGCAGCGCCGCCGTGACTGGATTGAACGCATGCAAGGCCAGCTGGCTGGTTTTGACGCGCTGATCTGCCCCACCGTGCCGCTGCTGGCACCGCCGATTGCCGAGTTGCAGGTCAGCGACGAAGCCTTCTTCAAAGCCAACGGCCTGCTGCTGCGCAACACCTTTGCCATCAACTTTCTGGACGGCTGTTCTTTCACGCTGCCGTGCCAGGCGACCGGCGACCTGCCGGTGGGCCTGATGCTGTCGGCGCCGGGCGGCCACGACGCCGCCTTGGCCAGCGTGGCGCTGGCGGTCGAAGCGGCGCTGGCCTGATGAGCCACAGAAGTCAGAGAAGTCACAAGAGCTACGACAGCTACTGCTGACCATGCGTTTGTACGTACCCCTGCCGCTGTCAACCGGCGCCGAGTGGCCGCTGCCCGAGGGCCCGGCCCGCCACGCCATGGTGCGGCGGGTGCAGCCGGGTGACCACCTGACGCTGTTTGACGGCAGTGGCAGCGACTGGGACGCCACTGTGCTGGCGGTGACCCGGCGCGACGTGCAGGTGCGTGTGGGCGCCGCCACTGCCGTGCACCGCGAACTGCCTACCGCCGTGACCCTGGCTGCCGTGATGCCCGCCAACGAACGCATGGACGTGCTGGTGGAAAAGGCCACCGAACTGGGTGTCAGCCGGATTCAGCCACTGCACAGCGAACGCTCGGTGCTGCGCCTGAGCGGTGAACGCGCCGTGCGCAAACAAGCGCACTGGCGGGCGGTGGCGCAAGCCGCCTGCGAACAATGTGGCCGCGCGGTGGTGCCGCACGTGGCCCCCGTACTGGCCTTGACCGACTGGCTGGCCCGGGCGCACACCGGCCCGCAGGCTGACCCCACCACTGGCCCCCACACCGGTGCGCGCTGGCTGCTGAGCCTGGGCACGGGCGCCCAAGCACCGATGACTCTGCGCAGACCCCACCCAGCCCTGTGCATCCTGAGCGGGCCCGAAGGCGGTTTCACCGTCGACGAAGAAGCCGCCGCGCTGGTCGCCGGTTTTGTGCGCACCGACCTGGGCCCGCGCGTGCTGCGCGCCGAAACCGCACCGCTGGCCGTGCTGGCCTGGCTGGGATTGAGCTTGCCCATCCCTGGGCATGGGTGATTTGCCACACTTGTGAATCACACTGGGCGACTCTAGAGTTTCCGCTCTGCCTTACGCCACCAGGAGATCCCCATGAGTTTGCTCAATTCCGTCATCGGCGCGCTCACCCAATCACAACCAGGCGGTGGCGGTGGCCAAGCCGACCTGCTGGGCGCCATCATCGGCATGCTGGGCCAGGGTGGCGGTCAAGGCGGCGGTCAGGCGGGCGGACTGGGCGGCTTGGGCGGCCTGATCGCCAAGATGCAGCAGAGCGGCTTGGGCGACGTGGCCAACTCGTGGGTGGGCACCGGAGAAAACCAGGCCATCGCGCCCGACCAACTGGGCAACGTGCTGGGCGGCGACGTGATCAACGATTTGACACGACAGCTGGGCATGAACCAAGGCGATCTGCTGGGCCAGCTCAGCCAGATGTTGCCCCAGGTGGTCGACAAGCTCACGCCCAACGGCCAGGTGCCGCAGGGCGACATCGGCAGCATCCTGGGCAGCATGCTCGGCGGTCAGCCGGGCGGCGCGGCGTCGGGCCAACAGGGCGGTGCTGGCATGGGCGATCTGGTCGGCATGCTGGGCGGCCTGTTGGGCAAGCGCTGAAGTCTCAACTGCGTTGCAGGCGCTGTTTCAGCAGCGCCAGTGACTCAACCCGGCGCGCCAGATACCGAATCGCGTTCATTCGCATCCATCTGGGTTGCTGGGCCTCGTCGGCTTTCGGCGCTTTGCAGTCGCTCAGCTCTTGGAGCTGAACTCACCCATCCGACCTGCCGCGATCAAGCGCGCCACGGTCTGTGGCGAGACGAGGCCAACGGGTACCGGGCTCCGCTCATGTCCCCCGGGCCCGGCTTCGCCGGTCCCTCCTCCTCATACTTCGCTGCGCCCGGTACCCATTGCCCTCGTGCAACCACCGTGGCAGCAGGCCAAAAGTCGGCACACCACCGCTGGTGCCTGAGCGGGCGATTGGGGTGCCCTGCGGAGCGCAGTACTAGGAGGAGCGGCGGGCGAAGCCCGGCGCGGGGGACATGAGCGCAGCAGGGCACCCCAAGCGCTCGCGATCGCCACAGGACGAACGACCGCAATGCGCAGCAAGCCGCCATCGCTTGCCAATCCAGCTTGATGCGAACGAACGCAAGTCGGCCTTAAGGCAAGACTCAGGCAGGCCCTGGCACGATGCACCGCATACCAACCACCTGCCCTGACACCGTGCAAGCCATCCACGACCATCACCGACTGACGCTGCTCGCCTTGTGCGCGGCCACCGGCCTGTCCCTGGCCAGCGGCCAGGCCATGGCGCAAACCCCCGGCGCCGCCGCTGACAAGGTGGAAATCACCGGCACACGCTTTCGCGACCAGCCCGGCCGCAGCAGCCTCAGCGGTGACGAACTGTCGCGTGTGCCCGGCGCGGGCGGAGACCCGATGAAGGCCATCCAGGCCCTGCCCGGCGTGGCCACCGGTGACGACAGCAGCAGTGAGCCTGCCGTGCGCGGTGCGCGGCCCAGCGACAACGCCTATTACGTCGACTTTCTGCCCGTGGGTTACCTCTTCCACACCGGCGGCTTTGCCAGTGTCTTCAACCCCAACTTGATCAAGCGCTTCAGCATGGCCAGCGCGGCCTGGAGCCCGGAATACGGCAACGTGGTGGGCGCCGTGTTTGACGTGCAGCTGCGCAACCCTCGCACCGACCGCCTGGGTGGGCAAGTCGACTTCAGCCTGCTGGGCGCCAACGTGTTGTTTGAAGGGCCGCTCAGCAGCGAGATGTCGTTCTTCCTGGCCGCGCGGCGCAGCTGGTTCGACTTGGTACTCAAGAACGGCGAAGACAAGGACGAAGGCGTGAGCTACACCGTGCCGGTCTACAGCGACTCGCAGGGCCGCCTGCTCTGGACACTGAACCCGCGCAACCGCCTGCGGCTGGACTTCAACACCGCCAGCGACAAGATCGACTTCAACGTCCAGGCCGGTGGCAAGGCCGCTTCACGCGACCCCATCCTGGTGGGCCCCAGCAACCAGCGACAGTCCTTTGCTTCCCTGGCTGCGGTCTGGGAAACCGACTTCAGCGACACCGCTGCCAACCGCGTGGCGCTGGGCCGCATGCACAAGGACGAAAGCTTTCGCCTGGGCGCTGCTGGCACGGCCGTGGTCAAGACCGAGACCAGCTACTTTCGACAGCAGTTGCAACTGACCGGCCTGCGCCAACACGAAGTGACGCTGGGCAGCACGCTGGATAGCCGGTTGCTGAGCGCTGCGCTGGACTTCAACTTTCCACGCTGCTCCGAATTCGACCCCAACTGCGACATCGGCAGCGCACCGCGCCTGGTCAGCAGCCAGCACGCCCGACAAAACCTGGCCGATCTGTACGTCAGCGACCGCTGGCAGTTCAGCCCACGCTGGGTAGCCACATCGGGGTTGCGCCTCAGCCGCGATGCCTACATCGACCGCAACGCGGTCGAGCCACGTGTCGGCCTGGAGTACAGCCCCACGCCGGACCTCACCTGGTCGGCAGGCGCCGGCCGGCACAGCCAACCGCCGGCGGCCGAAGAGTCGCTGGCCATCATCGGCAACCCCGGCCTCAAGCCTATCCAGTCCACTCAAATGGTGTTGGGCCTGAGCCAGCGCCTGGGCGAAGGCTGGTCGTGGCGCGTCGAGACCTATGCCAAGACCTTCGACAACTATGCCGTGGCCGACCCCCAACTGAACTACCGCAACGGCGCCAGCGGCCGCGCGCAGGGCCTGGAGTTGCTGCTGAAGAAAGACCCCGCACCGGGACGCCTGAGCGGCTTCTCGGGTTTTGCCAGCTTGAGCCTGTCGCGCTCGCGGCGCACGGTGGACGCCACGGGCGCCAACTTCCCCTTTGACTTTGACCAACCGGTGATCGCCACGGTGGTGGGCAACTACAAACAAAATGACCGTTGGCAATACGGCTTGAAGTGGAGCTACCACACCGGCTCCCCCTACACCGATGTGCTGGGCACCAACGGCACCTACCCCGACGGCCGCGCGCGGCCACTCTATGGTGCGGTCAATGCGCAGCGCCTGCCGGCCTACCACCGCCTGGATTTGCGCGTGGACGCCCAGTTCACGCCGCGCTTGTCGGGCTACCTGGAGTTGATCAACGCCTACGCACGCAAGAACGTGTCGGGCTACAGCTACAACGCCACCTTCACGGCACGAGAAGAAGTGCTGCAGCTGCCCTTGCTGCCTTCCTTTGGCTTGAAGTACAGCTTCTGAGCCTGCTGCGCGACGCCCTTGCTCAGATCACCGCGCCGGCGGTGGCGGCTGTTGGCCGCTCGGCTGCCAGCGTGGCCAGCAAGGCTTGTGCTTTTTGGGTGGCGACCAAGGTCTGCACCAGCGCCCGCGCCACCTCTTGCCCTTTGGTCACAAAGTGGCGGGCAAAAAACGCCTGGTGCTCGTCGTGCTCGTGAAAGGCTTGTGGCGTCAGCACGCAAGAAAACACCGGCACACCGGTGTCCAGCTGCACGCGCATCAGGCCGTCGATGACCGCGCTGGCGACAAAGTCGTGGCGGTAGATGCCGCCGTCCACCACCAGGCCACAGGCCACGATGGCGCTGTGGCGGCCGTATTGCGCCAGGCGCTGGGCCAGCAGCGGGATCTCGAACGCGCCGGGCACGTGCAGCACGTCCACCTGCGTGCTGGGTAAACCCTGGCGCGCCAACTCGGCCAGCAAGGACTGGCTGGCCTGGCCCACGATGTGGGCATGCCAGCTGGCGCAGATGACGGCCACGCGGGTTTCTAGGGTGAAGTCGGGGGTGAAGACGGAAGGGGTCTGATCCATGATCGGCCTGGGAAGAAAAGAGCTACTGGCTCAAGGCGCACGGACCGGCGGCCACGGTGGCGCACAGCGCAGCCGCAGCTTAAGGACGCGACTCTCTTTCATCCGGACTGTGACCGTCGGCCCTGGCTTCTCACCAGGTCTGCTGACCCCACCTGCGCAAGGGCTCAAGTGGGCGCTCGCGGGCTCTTGCAGTGGCCTTGTCAGCCCCACAAATACCGCCGGTGGGGACTTGCACCCCGCCCTGAGAACGCTGTCGGCGCAACGCGCCAACACGCGCAGTTTAGGCGCGGCGATGCAGCATCGCTGTCAAGTCTGAGACGCAGCAACACCGGCTGCGCCGCCGGCACCCCGGTTGGACCCCGGTCGCACCCCAGTCGCACCCCACTCAAGCGGGCTTGGCCGGCGCTTCCAAAAAGTCACACGCCAGGTGCGCCAGCGTACGCACGCCCAGCAACAAGCCCGAGTCGTCGGCAAAAAAGCGCGGCGAATGGTTGGGCGCGGCTTTCTTGGGGTCGGTGCCTGCGGGTGTGACACCCAGGAACACAAACAGCCCCGGCACCACCCGCTGGAAGAAGCTGAAGTCTTCGCTGCCGGTGACCTTGGGCACCAGCAGCAAGCCCTGCTCGCCGGCCACGCGCTTCAAGGTGGGCACCATGGCTTCGGTCAGCACCGGGTCGTTGATGGTGACGGGGTAGTTCTTGTCGATGCAGACCTTGCAGCCGGCGCGTGAGCCGCGGCTGACAAATTCGGCCAGGTTGGTGACACGTTCGTGGATGTCGTCGCGCATCTGCTCGTTGAACGTGCGGATGGTGCCGCGCATTTCCACGCTGTCGGGGATGATGTTTTCGCGCACGCCACCACGAATGGCGCCGATGGTCACCACCGCCGGCTCTTCGGTCAGGTCGATGGTGCGGCTGACCACGGTCTGCAAGCCCAGGATCACCTGCGCAGCGGTGACGATCGGGTCCACGCCCATCCACGGCGCGGCGCCGTGGGTCTGGCGGCCGTGCACGGTGATCTTGAGCTTGTCGCTGCTGGCCATGGTGGGGCCAGGGCGGTAGCCCACGACACCCGTTGGCAGGCGCGACGTGACGTGCAGGCCGAAGATGGCGTTGGGCGTGGGCCTTTCCAGCGCGCCTTCGGCCACCATCATCTTGGCGCCTCCGTCTTCGCCTTCGGGCGGCATTTCTTCGGCCGGCTGAAAGATGAACTTGACGCTGCCACGCAGCTGCCCGCGCAGACCGGCCAGCACCTGGGCCACGCCCATCAGGATGGCCACATGGCAGTCGTGCCCGCAGGCGTGCATGACGCCCACTTCTTCACCGTTCCACTGGCCGCGCGCCTTGCTGACGAAGGGCACGTCGACTTCTTCGGTCACCGGCAGGCCGTCCATGTCGGCACGCAGGGCCACCACCGGGCCAGGCAGCGCGCCCTTGAGCAGGCCCACCACACCGGTGTGGGCCACACCCGTGCGCACCTCGTCCAAACCCAGGGCGCGCAGGTGATCGGCCACGATGCCCGCGGTGCGGAACTCGCGGTTGCCCAGCTCGGGGTGTTGGTGCAAGTCGCGCCGCCAGGCCACCACCGCGGACTCAACGCTGGCGCAGGCTTGGTCGATCGCGTTGGTGATCGAACGGGCGGTGGATGTGGCAGACGCGGTCATGGGATTCTCGAAGCGGCGGGTGCGGGGGTGCGCTGCCATTCTGGCGGTGTGGGTGGCCCGCACAGCAAGGGGTTTTCGCGCAGCCGCCCGTCGCGCTGGCACGTGCTCTGGCCCCGGCCCCGGCCCCGGCCCTGGCCATCACCTTCGCGTTTGCCTTGGCCTGGGCCAGCAACACCCGCTCAGGGTGTCAGCGCGCTGCGCCGCCG
The DNA here is from genome assembly GCA_031375065.1 of Rubrivivax sp. Taxonomy (GTDB): domain Bacteria; phylum Pseudomonadota; class Gammaproteobacteria; order Burkholderiales; family Burkholderiaceae_C; genus Rubrivivax. The sequence continues at coordinate 12,435 of JANMHH010000375.1, forward strand.
CCGCCGCACCGGCGGTACTGCGGCCGTAACCTGCGGCACCTGGGCCGCGTTGATGACGCCGCCGCCCAGGCACACCTCGCCGTCGTACAGCACAGCGCTTTGGCCCGGTGTCACGGCCCATTGCGGGTAGGCAAAGTCAAGCCGAAAGCCGCCCTCTGCACCCGCTTCTCCGACAGCACCGGCATCACCAACCTCGACAACGCCGAAGGTGCACGGCGCGTCGCTCTGGCGGTAGCGGGTCTTGGCCGCCAGGGTGCCGGCCGGCGGTGGCACGCCGGCCACCCAGCTCACGTCGGCGGCCTGCAGCCAGGGGCTTTGCAGCCAAGGGTGATCGTGTCCTTGCACCACGTGCAGCGTGTTGTGGGCCAGGTCCTTGTGCGCCACGTACCAAGGCTGGTGCGCGCCGCCGGCCTTGCCGTGTTCGGCCACCCCACCAATGCCCAGGCCCTGACGCTGGCCCAGTGTGTAAAAACTCAAGCCCACGTGGCGGCCCAGTTCATGGCCTCGCTCGTCCAGCATGGGGCCGGGTTCGTGGCTCAGGTAGCGGTTCAGGAACTCGCGAAACGGCCGTTCACCGATGAAGCAGATGCCGGTGCTGTCCTTTTTCTTGGCGTTGGGCAGATGGATCGTTTCAGCCAGCCGGCGCACCTCGGTCTTGTGCAGTTCGCCCACCGGAAACAAGGTGCGCGCCAGCTGGGCCTGGCTCAGGCGGTGCAGAAAATAGCTTTGGTCCTTGCTCGGGTCCAGGCCTTTGAGCAACTGGTGGCCACCGCCTTGCGCGGCGTCCAGCTGGCGCACCCGCGCGTAGTGGCCGGTGGCAATTTTTTCGGCGCCCAGGCGCACCGCGTGGTCCAGAAAGGCCTTGAACTTGATCTCGGCGTTGCACAACACGTCGGGGTTGGGCGTGCGGCCGGCGGCGTATTCACGCAGGAACTCGGCAAACACGCGGTCCTTGTATTCGGCGGCGAAGTTGACGTGCTCGATGTCGATGCCCACCACGTCGGCCACCGCAGCGGCATCGACAAAGTCGACGTTGGATGAACAGTACGGGCTGTCGGCACCGTCAGAACCCGCGGTTCGGTCGTCGTCTTCCCAGTTTTTCATGAAGACGCCCACCACCTCGTGGCCCTGCCGCTTGAGCAGCCAAGCGCTGACCGCGGAATCGACCCCGCCGCTCAAACCCACCACGACGCGGTGTTTCTTCTTGGACATGGCCGGATTATTTCCTGTTGCAGGCCATAGCCCCCTAGAACGACTGCCAAGCCCACATTGAGGATGGTGCACCGGCACCCGCTTGGGCCTAGACTGAGGCTTCAGAACAAAAGGGCCTCGAGCCCTTGTTTCCTTCACCGACCCGGAGCGGTAAGACCATGGTGACCGAGCTCATCGCCTTCTTGATCCTGACCATCGCGGTTGCAGCCGTGGCCTGGGTTTGGCCCCGACTGCAGCGGCGCCCACGGCGAAACGTGCGGGTTGTTCGGGCAGCTGCAGGGTCCAGGCCCATGGGGCTGGGGCCCGCGGTTGCGCCGGCATCGGTCAGCAGCCCTGAAGCAGCACGGCTGCGCCGTGAATTGTCCGAGCGCATGAATGCCTTGCGCCAGGCTCGCAAGCCCACTGCGCCAGCAGCCTGGCGAGCCAAGTCCCATGACGACGACGGCCCGGTCATCGGCTTTGCCGAAACCATGATCCAGGAAGACACCAGGGCCTGATCCGGGTCTGCGGGGTGCGCGCCACGGCGCACCCTTGTGCGCGCGGCCACAATACCGGCGCGTCATGGAAACCCTCGCTGTCATCGACTTTGAAACCACCGGCATGTCGCCCGCCCAGGGCGCCCGGGCGACAGAAATTGCCGCCGTGCTGGTGCAGGACGGCCAGATCGTCGGGCGCTTTCAGAGCTTGATGAATTCCGGCGCCTGGGTGCCGCCTTTCATCGAACAGCTCACCGGCATCAGCAACCAGATGCTGGCCGCCGCCCCTTCGGCTCGGGCGGTGATGCGCGAGGTGCTGCAGTTCACGCGTGGCTTCCCGCTGGTGGCGCACAACGCGGCCTTTGACCGCAGCTTTTGGCGCGCCGAAGCCCAGGCCGCCGACTGCGAAGCCGACCCCGCGCACGACTTCGCCTGCACGCTGTTGCTGTCGCGGCGCCTCTACCCACTGGCCAACAACCACCGCCTGGGCACCCTGGCCGCGCTGCACCAACTGCCACACAGCGGCCGCGCGCACCGCGCGCTGGCCGACGCCCAGACCACCGCCCACCTGCTGCTGCGCCTGCAGCACGATGTGGGCCAACGCTTTGCCAAACAGCTGGCCGGCGCGCCGGTGACCCACGCGCTGCTGGGTCAGCTGCAGCGCACGCCGCGCCATCAGCTGGAACGCTGCCTGGCGCGCCCGGCCCGGGTTGCGGTTTGAATCCCCATGTGACAGATCCATGGGTCCGCGGTCTGCCTCGGCACCCCACAATCGGCTTCTTTACACGGAGCACCCCACCCATGTCAGGCAGCGGCTTTCACGTCCACGGACCCCACGACCACGAAGTTGAACACACCGTTCAGCACAACAGCAAAAGCAGCTCCAGCGGGCTGATTGCCGTGGTCACGGCCGTTCTGGCCACAGTCGGCGCCTTGTTCTCTTACATGGGCGGCGCCACGCAAGCCAACGCCGGCCTGTTCAAGAACAACGCCGGCATCAAAAAGACCGAGGCGTCCAACCAGTGGAACTTCTACCAGGCCAAGAGCAACAAGCAAAACCTGGCCGAGCTGGCCATCGTGGTGGTGCCCGAAGACAAGCGCCAGAACTACAAGGACGAAGTCGAGCGCTACAAGAAGGAAAAGAGCGAGATCAAGGTTGCCGCTGAAAAGCTGGAGGCCGAATCCACCCGCTGGGACAAGCAGTCCGACGAACAACTGCACCTGCACCACCGCTGGGCCCAGGCCACCACGGCGCTGCAAATTTCCATTGCGCTGGCCGCGATGGCCCTGCTCACCGGCCGCAAGTGGCTGCAGTACGGCATGTACGGCGTGGCCACGCTGGGTGTTTTGCTGGGCGCTGCAGCGGCTTTGCACCTATAGGTTTGCAAGACCCGCCCCCAAGATGCGGGTCGGCCTTGCGGCAGCGGGCTGTCTGTTTGCCCGGCCGCACGCCCTGGCGGGCAAAATACCGCGTCGGGCCTACCAGGCCCCAACTGCCCCCGGGTGTCTGACCGGCCCCAGGGACCCAAACCACCCCGCAAGCAGGACACCCCATGCTGGACACCCTGGAAACCCACGCCCGGCGCGCCGCCGGCCGTTTGCCCGCCACCACCCGCTTCTGGGCCGTTCGCGGTGTGCATGAAACGTCGGAATCGCTGAGCGTCCGCGACGATGTCACCGAAGCCCCCAGCCGGTCCCAGGACGACGGCGCCATGGTCACCGTGGTCGACGGTGGCATGGGCTACGCCGCCACGTCCGACTTGTCTGAAGCCGGCTTGGCCGCCGCGTTCGAGCGCGCCCACGTGCTGGCCCGGGCCAGCGCCGGCCGCACGGTGGTGGACTATGAAGAGCTCCAGCGATCCACTGCTTCTGGACGTTATGCCAGCGCGGTGCAGCGCAGCGCCAGCACGGCCACCTTGCCCGAAAAACTGGGCTGGCTGCAGGCCGTGTGCGCCAGCGCCGGTGGTGCAGAAGGTGGTGGCGCGGGTCGCGACCCGCGCATCGTCGACCGTCACGCCACGCTGTGGAGCGTGCTGACCGAACAGCTCTATATCACCAGCGACGGCGCACGCACCGAGCAGAGCTGGGAATTCACCACGCCGTCGATTCAGGTCACCGCGCACGATAAGGGCGTGACGCAGGTCCGCTCCAGCGGCGGCCAGTACAACGGCTTTTGCCAACAAGGCGGCATCGAGGTGCTCGACCGCTCAGGCTTTCGCAGCACCGACGGCCCCCGCGTGGCCCGCGAAGCGCTGCAACTGGTGGGCGCCGCGGCCTGCCCCAGCGGCACCATGGACGTCATCCTGATGCCCGACCAGATGACGCTGCAGATCCACGAAAGCATCGGCCACCCGCTGGAGCTGGACCGCATCCTGGGCGACGAGCGCAACTTTGCCGGCACCAGCTTTGTCACGCTCGACATGTTTGGCAGCTACCGCTACGGCAGCGAGCTGCTCAACGTCAGCTACGACCCAACCGTGGCGCACGAATTTGCCAGCTTCGCTTTTGACGACGACGGCACCCCGGCCGAGCGCGCCTTGCTGATCGAACGCGGCCAGTTGATGCGCCCGCTGGGCGGCAGCCTGTCGCAGGCCCGCGCCAAGGCCCTGGGCTACAACCTGGGCGCGGTGGCCACCACGCGCTCGGCCGGCTGGAACCGCGCGCCGATCGACCGCATGAGCAACCTCAACGTCGAGCCCGGCGACCAGAGCCTGGAGCAAATGATCGCCGCCACCGAACTGGGCGTGGTGCTGCACACCAACTGCTCGTGGAGCATCGACGACTCGCGCAACAAGTTCCAGTTTGGCTGCGAATACGGCCGCATGGTGCGCGGCGGCCGGCTGGCCGAGGTGGTGCGCAACCCCAACTACCGCGGCATCAGCGCCACCTTCTGGCGCAGCCTGGCCGGGGTGGGCCACGCCGGCACCGTGGTGGTGGGCGGCACGCCGTTTTGCGGCAAGGGCGAGCCTTCGCAGGTCATTCGAGTGGGGCATGCGTCACCGCCCTGTCGCTTTGTGGGTGTGGACGTGTTTGGGGGTGCAGCATGAACGCCGCGGTACCCATGGACAGCGCCGCCACCTTGGCCTATCTCGAACCCGCCGCCTTCGAGGCCTTGGCCCAGGCGTTGTTGGCGCACGACCCGGCGGTTGACCGCACCACGCTGTGCCTGGACGCCGAAAGCAGCGAATTCCTGCGCTTCAACGGCGCTGCGCTGCGCCAGGCCACTGGCGTTCAACAAGCCTATGCCACGCTGGCGGTAGAACGCGGCCAACGCCGTGTGGAAAGCCGCCTGAGTCTGGGTGGTGACCCCGCTTTGGATGCAGCACGGCTGAAGACCGAGCGCGCCCTGCTGATCAGCCAACTCGACCTGATCGCCGACGACCCGTGGTTGATGCGCCCCAGCAGCGCCAGCCACAGCCAACGCGACGACCGCGGCGCCGTGCCCAGCGCGGGCCACCTGATCGAACTGGTGCACCACCATGCCGGCGTTAGATTGAGGCAGGACTTCGTTGGCTTTTACGCCGCCGGCCCGGTGGCGCAAGCCTTTGCCGACAGCCTGGGCAGCCGGCACTGGCACCGGGTGGAGAGCTTTCACTTCGAGTGGTGCCATTACCACCGCGCCGACAAGGCCGTGAAAACGGTCTACGCCGGCACGCACTGGGACGACGCTGCCTTTCTGGCCCGCCTGGAAGAGGCTGCCGCTCGCATGCCGCTGCTGGAACGCGAGTCGCGCACCCTCAAGCCCGGCGCCTACCGCGTGGCGTTGTCGGCTTCTGCGGTCGCAGAAATTTTGGGCACGCTGGGCTGGAGCGGTTTTTCGCTGAAGGCGCGGCGCACGGGGGTCAGCTCACTGATGCGGCTGCAGCGTGGCGAAGCCCAGTTTGCCAGCGGCTTTCATCTGGAAGAGGCGTTTGCCCAGAGCACCACCGCGCTTTTCACACCCGAAGGCTTCACCCGCCCGGCCAGCGTGCCGCTGGTCAGCGCCGGCCTGTTGCCCGCCAGCGGCGGCACGCTCAATTCACCGCGCTCGGCGGCTGAGTACGGCGTGCCAGCCAACGGCGTGGACGCGGGCGAGTCCCCGTCGGCGCTGAGCCTTCGTGCCGGCACCATTGCGCACGCCGACCTGCTGAAGACCCTGGGCACGGGCCTGTACATCAGCAACCTTTGGTACCTGAACTACAGCGACCGCGCCACCTGCCGCATGACCGGCATGACCCGCTACGCCTGCTTCTGGGTCGAAGACGGCCAACTGGTGGCGCCGGTGAACGTGATGCGCTTTGACGACGACGCCCTGCGCATCTTTGGCAGCGGCTTGGTGGGCCTGACCGATACGCCTGAGCTCATGCCCAACGGCGACACCTACGGGTCACGCCGGCTGGGGTCGGTGAGCACGCCAGCGGCGGTGGTGGATGGGTTTGCGTTGACGTTGTGATCCAGCCAAAGCCTGAGCCCATGCCCAGGCTTTGAAGCGGACTGCGGACTTCTTCTTGGCCGGTCGCTCTGCTGGCACAGCCCCTGATGGCGCTCGAGTTCCGAAGAGGCCCCAACGCGGCTGAACTCGGGTTGGTCAGGCAAAGAGCGAGGGCCGTATGCCAACGTCTGCTTGGCGCTGGGTTGAACGGGCGCTGACGGCCACTTCCAGTCTTACGATCGAACAGGAAATCGGCATGCCAGTGACAGGTTTCAAAGTGGAGTCGCCAAAGGTCGCCGGCCTCTCGAACGCGACAATTCTCGAAAGCTGTCGCTCGCGGTTTTGTGGTCCTGATCGACATCTGGCGCAGGCGCTACGTCGGCAGTGCGATGAGCCGAATTGGCGCAACCGACCCTTCAGCGGCCTTGGGACGTCAAGACTGGTGGTCACAAAGCGGCCGTTGGCGCGTTCGATTTCGAGGCCAAGCGCACTTGCGACCCATCGGCCTCAACCCTGTTCTTCAGCTAGATCGCGTACTCCGGAGGATGGGCTCACGTTGTCCAGCCACTGCGATACGTAACACCAAAGCGCCGCGTTCTGGGGCTTGAAGAAGCCGAAGTGTCCGATGCGGCCACGGGCGCCTTCAGCCGCCGAAATCTCGCGATGCTCGATTTGGGCGCCGCCAAACTTTTGCAACAAAGCCCGTACAGCGCCAGGTGGCGCGAAGCCTTGGTCGTCGGACATCGACAGAGCGAGCAGCGGCCCGCAGTAGGCCGCGTAGCCGCTCGTGTCGAGCGTGGCGTCTCCAAACAGGTACCCGTGCGTCAGGCTCCAGCGTCGCCACTCATTCGCCACGCCAGGCGGCAGGGCGTGGCCCACGCCAGCCCATGCCGGCAGGTAACCCCACAGTCGCAGCAGCACGGGCGCCACCAGCCACCAAGCAGCCAGCAAGCGTGGCCATTGCGCGAGCGGGTAGTCGCGCCAGTCGCAGCAGCCCGAGGCAACGAGGACAAGTGCGTCGGCGCTGGTTGTCAGCGGCGCCAGTCCGGACAGATGACCTCCCGAGCTGTGGCCGATGACCACCAACAGGCGGGAAGGATAGGCAGCGCGCAGACGATGCAGCACCGCTTGCTGGTCGCGTTGTCCCCAGTCGCGCATCGTGGCCGGGTCGTCGCGCGCCGGCATCGTGGCTGACTCGCCAATGCCGCGCGCATCCCAGAGCAGCACGTCAAACCCCTGCGTACCGAGGTGCTGCGCGAATGCGCCGTAGTGGCGGCGCGGCACTCCTGTCGCCGAATGAATCACGACGGTGCCCCGTGCGGGTGTGCCACCGGCGGCACGCACCCAGCTCGCAGCCAGCACGCGGCCGTCCTCTGTGCGGATGTCGATCTTGTCCATGCCGGTCAGGCTCCACGCGGTTGCTTCAAAGCATGGTACGGTGTAGACTTTACTCCACAGTCAAGCGTGTATGCAGATCAAGTGGCTTGAAGCGCACAGCGGCCTGCCTCGGGACACATTGCGGTTCTACGAGCGTACCGGCCTCATCACGCCGCCGCGCCGACTTCCCAATGGCTATCGCGACTACGACGAGCACACGCTGGCCGAACTCAAGTTCATTGCCGCGGCGCGCGACGTGGGATTCACTCTGGCTGAGATCAAGACGGCAATTCCGCACTTGAAGGCACCGCCCAAACAGTGCCGGGCCTTGCTTGAAGGCCTTCGCGGACGAAGGCAGAACGTCATGAAGCAGTTGGCGATGCACCGCAGACAGTTGCGGCGCCTGGATCAGCTGATCCAGCGCTTCAGCGGTGCATAGCGTCGGCAGCGCACCGGTCGCACCCATTCCGGCATCCGCCAGCGACGTTCACTTGGTCCGAGACACCGTAGGCGCATCGATGAATCTGCCGGCAGAGACTCTGTCAATCAGTGCCCCCCGATAGAGAGCCGATTGAAGACCTGAGGAGCCCGCCGGCGGCACCTACCCTGGAGGCGCACTGCACACATAGAGGGCACGGTTCCTTTTGGACTGTGTGTTCAGCGGCAAAGCCACTGACCGTGCCCGTTCAGGCGACCCGGCGACCCGGGCCGCATCGTGCACCAAGGCGACGCCCAGGCGCGGCTGGACGACCGCGAGATTCAGGACCGCTACTGCGCGGTGTGATCCGGCGTGTGCGGGCTTGAGAGGCCCTGATACGAACGAAGGCCGCCGCCTATTGCAATCAAATCATGGGATGGACCCGCCGCGTCCTGGCGCGCCCACTGCATTTGTGCGGGTCGCGCACTGCCGTACGCCCGCCATCGGCATCCCTTACTCCGAGGAGATCGACATGAAACACTTCCACCCGCTTGCCACGGCAGCATCGACCGTGCTGCTGGCCGCCCTGGCGGCGGCTTCGTGGCCGGCACTGGCCGACGACGACCACGCCGATCACAAGCGTTCGCAGGCCACCGCTTCCTTCGGCCGCGGCCTCAATACGGCACAGCCGGGCAACGCCGTCAACCACGCGATCCTGCCGGCCGAGATCAAGATCAAGTCCGGGGGCGTGGTCGACTTCGCGGTCGCGGGCTTCCACGACATCATCGTCTTCAAGCCGGGCTTTACGCTGGCGCATCTGGCCGCCGCCGGCGGCGGTGTCTACCCCAGCACGGCACCGATTTTCGTCATCCCGGCCGACCCGACGGCGCCGCTGCCGGCGGCCATCGCCTTCCTTGCCGACAGCTTGTACTACCGCGGCCTCAGCCCCGCCGGCGGCCCGTTGGCCACGCCGGTGGGCGGCAACCCCGCGAACGGCAGCAACCGCACCGAGCCGGTGGCCTTCTTCGACAAAGGCACCTACCTCGTCATCTGCAACATCCGCCCGCACCTGCTCGACGGCATGTACGCCTACGTCAAGGTCGAGTGATGCGCCGCGATCGCTGGCGCGCGCTGGCGCTGGCCGCTTCGAGCACGAAGTCGAGCCGGTCCTGACCGAAGTGCATCGGGCCGTCGACGAAGCCCGTCGGCGCGCCACCGCTTCTTCGGCGGCGGCGACGAGCGCCGCCTTGACCTCGGCGTCGCCAGCCAGCGCCATGAAGGCCTAGGCCGACAGGCCCGGCGGCGCCAGCACGGCAGGAGGATGGTGTTTCCAAACGCCCTTTTTCCTTCCCCATGGCACCCCGAATACGGCACCCGACGCGCCTGAGTCGGGGTTTGGAGCTGGCTGAGATCTGGTGAGCGTTTACAGCCCATACGGAAATCGTTTTCCTCGGGCACCTTTGGGGGCCTCGGTGGATATGCGACCGACCGCTTCGGGGCGGCGAATTGAGCGCCACGTAGGTCTCTTCAGGGCCGCCATGCGCCAACAATCCCAACCGCCCCAAGCTGACATTTGCGGATGCGAGCACGCGTGCGAGATGCCAAACCGCACTCCACGGTGAGCCTGGTTCAGGTCCAGATCCCCGCCTTCGCCGCCCTGCTCGCTAGCATGAACTCCATGCAGCCGGACAGCGTCAACGCGCCGGCCCAGCCAGCGCCGGGCTGCTCAGGATGCCCGCGAACTTTCGCCGGTAGGCGGCGGGCGTCAGGCCGACCTCGCGCTTGAACAAGCGGCGAAAGAAGGTCGGATCTTCGTAGCCCACCTGGTAGGCCACGTCGTCGATGCCAGCGGCATCCTGCTCGATGATCCGCTTGGCCTTCTCGACCCGCACCGCGTGCACGTAGTCCATCGGCAGGTGGCCGGTCGCGGCGCGAAACCGCCGCGTGAACGTGCGCCGGGTGAGACCCGCTTTCTGGGTCATGGCCTCCACCGGATTGGCCTGTGCATAGTGCTCGGCGATCCACTCCTGGCTGAGCTTGATGGCCTGGTCTTCCCCCTGGATCTTCATCCCCATATCGGCGAAGGGCAGCTGGCCGTCTTCATGGCCCGAGAGCAGGTATACCTTGGCCGTCTGCAGCGCATGCTCCGGGCTGCAATCGCGGCTGATCAGCCGCAGCGCCAGCTCCTGCCACGCCGTGACGCCGCCCGCAGTGATCACGCCCTCGGCCTCGCTGTCCAGGCGCAGGATCGAGTCGGCGCAGTAGTTCACCTTGGGGTACTGCCGGCGGAACAGCTCGCGATAGGCCCAGTGCCCGGCGCACTGGCGCCCATCGAGCAGGCCCGCCTCGGCCAGCACGAGCGAGCCCGAACAGACCGACCCGATCAGCGCGCCATGGGCGTGCATGCGCCGCAACCAGGCGATCTCCGCGCCGTAGCGCCCGCGCG
>JANMHH010000402.1:0-3154 GCA_031375065.1 Rubrivivax sp.
GCCGAGCCCGGCATGGCCGCCAACCCGCAAAACAGCATGGGCGGTGGGGGCCGCGGCGCGGCCGTGCTGCTGGCGCGCAAGGCCGCTGAATTCTTGCAGCGCGGCTCGCAGGTGGCGGTGCTGGAAATGGGCGGCTGGGACTCCCACACCAACCAGACCCTGCCCAACGGCGCCATGTCCAACAACCTGCGCACGCTGGACGCCGCGCTGGCGGCGCTGCGCGAAGGTCTCTTGGCGGGCGGCACCTGGGGCCGCACCGTCGTGCTGGTGGCCACCGAGTTTGGGCGCGAAGTGGCCATCAACGGCAACCAGGGCACCGACCACGGCACCGGTGGCGCGGCCCTGGTGCTGGGCGGCGCGGTCAAGGGCGGCCGTGTCCTGAGCGACTGGCCGGGACTGGCCAAGAAAGACCGCCACGAAGGCCGCGACCTGAAGGTGACGACCGACCTGCGCTCGGCCATCCGTCCGCTGCTGGCCGACCACCTGCAAGTGGCACGCTCCGCCCTGGACCGGGACGTGCTGCCCGGCAGTGCAGCGCTGAAGTCACTCGACCTGTTGAAGGCCGGCGCCGCTTGAGGCAGGGTTGTGGTCGAGCCGGCTGCGCAGAGCCGCAAGCCCTCAGTCGGCCTTGATCCCGTTGTCCCGCACCACCTTGGCCCAGATGTCGATCTGGCGCTCGATGAACACCCGCGCCGCGTCGGGCGTGGTGCGCAGGACGTCGATGCCCTGCGCCGACAACTTGTCACGCACCTCGGGCTGGTCCAAGACCTTGTTGATCGCCTCGTTCAGGCGCGCCACGATGTCGGGCGGTGTCTTGGACGGCGCCAGCACGGCCCACCACGCTGGCGCGTCGAATCCCACATAACCGCTCTCCGCCACCGTCGGCACATCAGGCAACTTGGCCGAGCGCTGTGAGGTGGTCACGGCCAGAGCGCGCAGCCGTTTGCTGTCCAGGTGCGGCTTGGTCAGGAAAACCGACCCGATGCTGAGCTGCACGTGGCCGGCCAGCGCGTCGTTCATCAAGGGGCCGCCGCCGCGGTAGGGCACGTGCACCAGATCCAGGTTGTCGCTCTTGGCCAGCAAGGCCATCGCCAGGTGGCCCAGGCTGCCCGCGCCGATGCTGCCGTAGGTGACGTTCTTTTTGGCCTTGGCCGCCGCCAGCACATCGCCAAAACTCTTGAAGCCGGAATCGGCAAACGTGGCCAGCACCATCGACCCGGTGCCCACCAAGGCCACCGCCGCCAGGTCCTTGCGGGTGTCGAAGGCCATGTTGGCTTGCAGGCTGGGGTTGACACCGTGGGTGTCGAAGACCACCGCCAAGGTGTAGCCGTCGGGCGCCGACGCCGCCACCAGGCCGGTGCCGATGGCGCCCGAAGCGCCGCCCTTGTTGTCGACCACCACGGTCTGGCCCAGGGCCTGCTGCAGGGCCGGCGCCAGGATGCGCGCCACCTGGTCCACCGAGCCGCCCGGCGGAAACACGGCCACCAACTTGATGGGTTGCTTGAGCGGCCAAGCCTGCGCGCCGGCCGTCGAGCTGAGCACCAAGGCCAGGACTGTGACGCCGAATCTGATGAGGTTTTGCATGGCTTGAGTGTGGCGCAGCTCGGCCGACGCCAACAGCAGGGAAACACGCAGCCGCACAATGTGACCCATGACCCATGACCCGGAGCAACGACCGTACGCAGTTTCAGTGCGGACCGACATTGCCCAACGGCACGGCCCATCCCGACCCCCCAACCGAAAGCCAGCATGGCCCACCTACCTTACGCCGACTTGACCGCGCCCGAAGCCCAGAGCCTGGTGCAAGACATCGTGGCCCAGCGTGGCAGCGTGCTGCACCTGTACCAGATGCTGTTGCACAGCCCGCCGCTGGCCCAGGGTTGGTTGAGCTACCTGACCGCCGTGCGCCAGCAGCTGTCGCTAAACGGCGCGCTGCGCGAGCTGGTGATCATGCGGGTGGCCCAACTCAACGGTGCGCCCTACGAAGCGCAGCAGCACGCGCCATTGGCTTTGCAAGAAGGGCTCAGCGCGGCGCAGCTGGAAGCCTTGCCCGAGTGGCCGTCGTCCAGCCTCTTCAGCCCCGCTGAGCGTGCCGTGCTGCAGCTGTGCGACACCATGACCCGCGATGTCCAGGTGCCCAAGCCCACGCTGCAGGCGGTGCAGGCGCACTTGGGCGAACGCCAAACGGTGGAGCTGGTGGCCACCATCGCGTCCTACAACATGGTGTCGCGCTTTCTGGAAGCCCTGCACATCCACGGCGACGACGCGCGCTGAAGCAGCGGCAGGGCCACGCTCAAGCGGCTGAGTGGCCCACCCGTTCCAGCACGCTGCGAGCGATGCGCGCGGCGGCACCACGGTGGGCACCCGCAAAGACCAAGGCCCGCTGGTGCATCAACAACTGCTCACGGCTTTGAATCAAGTTCAGCGCCTGCTTCACGGCGCCCTCCAGATCGGCCACGCGAACAGCGGCCCCGGCCGCCAAGGCCAGCTCGGCGGCTTGCGCAAAATTGAAGGTGTGCGGCCCCATCAGCAAAGGGCAGCCACAGGCTGCGGCCTCGATCAGGTTTTGCCCGCCCAGCGGTGCAAAGCTGCCGCCCAGCAGCGCCACATCGGCCGCAGCGTAATAGGCCGGCATTTCGCCCAGGCTGTCGCCCAGCCAGACATCGACCGACTCGGTGGGGGGGCCGTCGGCCGGCCACTGGCTGCGCCGCGATAGACGGAAGTCCGCTTGCGCGACCAGGCCCGCCACCTCGTCAAAACGCTGCGGATGGCGCGGCACCAGCAGCAGCAGCGGGCGCGGCAGCGGCAGTGCGGCCCAGGCGGCCAGCAGCGGCGCTTCTTCGCCCTCACGGGTCACGGCGGCCAACACGACAGGCCTGGCCAACTGCTGTCGCCAGCCGCGGCCCAAGGCCAGCAGCACGGGGCTGGGCGTCATGTCGAACTTCAGGTTGCCCAACACCTGCACGCGGGGCGCGCCGGCCGCGCGCAACCGCGTGGCGTCGGCTTCGGTCTGCGCCAGCACCTGCGCGAAGCTGGCCATGGCCGGGTGTTGCAACGCCGACAGGCGGCGTCCCCTTTGGGCGCTGCGTTCAGACAAACGGGCGTTGGCCAAGACCATGGGCACGCCCGCCGCACGCGCCTGGTGCAACAGGTT
>JANMHH010000404.1:0-2037 GCA_031375065.1 Rubrivivax sp.
CCGCGCACTGCACCAGCACACTCCCGATGACCTGCTGGAAGAAACCTGGGCGTTGGCCAAGCTGGACGAGCAACGCGGTCCGTCCCTGAGCGTGCGAACACTGCGCAGTTGGCCGGCGGACCAGGTGCTGAAGCGGGCCGAGCCACTGGCCAAGACCTTGAGCACCCGAGAACGCCACGGCGCGCTGCTGGCGCTGAAAGTGCATGTGGCGCGCGCCGCCTGCGCCCAAGGGCAAACCGATACAGCCGCAGCGGCAGCCAGGGCTGCGGCCGGGCTGCTTGAAACCGGCTACGCGCCGGAGTCGATGTACGTACCGGAAGCACATCTGGTGGTGTGGCAAGTGCTGACCCAAGCCCAGGCCCATGCTGAAGCCGCCGCCGCACTGCGCGCTGGCACGCAGTGGATACGCAGCCGCGCTTTGCCTGAGGTGCCGGCGCCGTTTCTGGACTCGTTTCTCAACCGCAACCCGGTCAACCGAGAGTTGTTGGCGTTGGTTTAAACCGCTGTCGAGGCGGCCTGCCCGCCCAGCGGCCTCGTGCTGACCAAACGTGGAAGTGTCTCGAATACGGGGCAGTGCCCCGCATCACGAAACTCAGCCCATACCGAAGAGCGCAAGCATCATTTGCCAGTACATATTCACGTCCTTCCTTTGCGAAGTTGCTGATATCCAAGATCGGATCGAGAGAATTCAGCGATCCTGCACTGCAATTTAACTGAATATTGGCTGACGACAACGACCCCTACTCGACGCCGGCTGCGCGAAGGCGTGGCCAGCTACGACGTGTCGATCGCCTGCGCCGAACGCCTGGGCGCCTTGCCCAACCTGAGCATGGCCCTGCTCAACCAGAGCGTGGTGCTGCGCACCATGGGTGCCTTGCCGCGGGCAAGCGAAGTCTCTCACCGCGGCCTGGCCTTGTTGGGCGACGGTGCTGACGGTGCGCAGCACCACCTGGCGTGCCTGATGCACGCCCGCAACCAGGCCGAAACCGGCCACCTGGGTCTGGCGCAACAGGCGCTTGACGACCTGCTGCCGCACTTTGAAGCCATGGGCGCACCCTTCTGGGTGCATGCGGTGCGCGGTACCCAGGTCCGGCTGTGGCAACACCTGGGGCAGCACGCGCGGGCTCTGAAAGCGCTGCAACTCGACGACACCGGACTGCCCGCCTGGATGCAGGCCGGGCGGCTGTGGCTGCGCCTGGAGGTGGAACAGTGGTTGGGCCAGCCGGCAGCCGTCGAGACCGCGCAACAGGCCCTGGCGCTGCTCGACGCAGACGCCCACCGGCGCACCGCCAACGCGGTGCGCGGCCTGCGCTTTGCAGTGCCGCTGGTGGTACTGGAGCAGTCGCCAGCCTTGGCCAGCAGCGCCCGCAGCCTGGAACTCTTTGGCGCGCTGGCAGCGCTGCACATGCACCGCTGCACCGCGGCGCTGGCCCTGCACCGGCACGACGAAGCCGCATCGGCCGCGCGCGAGTTGGTGGGCTTGTTGCACCAAGGCTATGTGCCCGACTTCGTCTACACGCCCGAAGCCTGGCTGGTGGCCGGGAAAGCCTTGCTCGCTGCCAGGGACCACGAAGCTGCACAGGACGCCTTGACCGCCGGTCAGCGCTGGGTGCGGACTGTGGCACTGCCCCAGGTGCCAGCGGCGTTCATCGATTCGTTCCTGCACCGCAACCCGGTGAACCGGGAGCTGCTGGCGCTGGTGCCGTCACCGCCTTGACTGCAAGTCAGCTGGCCCTGCTGGCGTGACGGTTGCGTGGCGCTCCACCGCCCAAAGTCGAAACCGCCCAGCCTGCGGGAAGCGATCGTTGCAGGCTGCAGAATGACCACACCGCCCGCCGACCCGGCTCTACATCCCCTGCTCTGCATGCCCTCGTCTGCCGGCCGCGCACGCCCCGAACCCACGGCTTCGCGGCGCTGATCGGGAGCGTGCCGAAGCGCTGCGGCGTGCCCACGACGAAGGCGACGGCGTGCGCGCGATGGGGATGCTGCTGGCCCTGACCGTGGAGCGCGCCTTGGGCCACCACGACCACGCGCTGG
>JANMHH010000446.1:0-10194 GCA_031375065.1 Rubrivivax sp.
CACCCACCAGCTGGCGCTTTCGCCTGCGGCCCGGCGTGACCTTCCACGACGGCTCGGCCTTCACCGCCGACGACGCGGTCTTTTCACTGGAGCGCGCCCTCACGGCGCCCTCGCAGCGTGCTTTCCAGCTCAAGGGCGTCAGCGCGGTGCGCAAGCTCGACGCCCTGAACATCGAGATCCAGCTCGAAGCCCCCGACGCCGTGCTGCCCGAAAAGCTGCAGTACATCGGCATGATGAGCAAGGCCTGGAGCGAAAAGCACGGCGTGGTCAAGCCGCAGGACTTCAATGGCAAACAAGAAACCTTTGCCGTGCGCAACGCCAACGGCACCGGTCCTTTCAGGCTGGAGCGCTACGAACCCGACGTGCGCACGCTGCTCAAGCGCCATGCGTCCTGGTGGGGTTGGGCCGACAAGCGCCACGGCAACCTGGAGCAGGTGAGCTGGGTCACCATCAAGTCCGACGCCACGCGACTGGCGGCCCTGGCCAGTGGCGAGGTCGACCTGGTGCTCGACCCGCCCTACCAGGACATCACGCGTCTGAAAGCCGATCCCCGCCTGGGCCTGCTGCAAATGGCCGACATCGGCCAGCAGTACCTGACCTTCGACCAGGCCCGCGAAGAGCTGCAGGACAGCGACGTCAAGGGCCGCAACCCTTTCAAGGACCTGCGGGTGCGCAAGGCGGTCTACCACGCCATCAACGTGCCGCTGATCATCGACAAGGTGCTGCGCGGCCAGGCCGTGCCCACCGGCGCTTTCCTCAGCCCTTTGGTGGACGGCTCACCGATCGACCTGGACCGCCGCCTGCCCTTTGACCCGGCGCGCGCGCGCAGCTGCTGGGCGAAGCCGGCTACCCCAACGGCTTCAGCATCACGCTGGACTGCGTCAACGTGGCCTGGCGCGAAAACGTCTGCCAGGCGGTGGCCGCCATGCTCACGCAGGTGGGCGTGCGCACCACGCTGCGCAGCAGCCCCAGCAACCAGTTTTTTCCCAAACTGACCCAAGGCACCGCCAGCTTCGTCGAGTACGGCTGGACGGCCAGCCCGGACGCCTGGAACTCCCTCAATGGTCTGTTCCACACCTTTGACAAGGCCGGCCTGGGCACCTTCAACGCCGGGCGTTACAGCAACCCCAAACTGGATGTCTTGATCGACAGCATTCGCACCGAGCCCGATCTCACGCGCCGCCGCGCACTGGTGACCACGGTCTTGCGCATGGTCGGCGACGACCTGCCCTACGTGCCGCTGTACCGCCGCACGCTGACCTGGGCCATGGCCAAGAAGGTGACCGCCGTTCAGTGGCCCAACGACACCCTCGAACTGCGCTGGGTGCGCGTCAAGTAAGCGCAGCGCGCCCGTTCATTTTTTCGCAGCAGCAGCAGCCGGTGCAGCGGTTGCGGGGGTCGAGCCCGACACCTCGGCGCACTGGCCGTGAAGCCGCCGAAAGTCCTTCGGCTGCACCGCCCCGGGCAGCGCATGCAGGCCACGGGTCAGGGCCCGCGCCATTTTTTCCTGCTTCACCAATGGCCCCTGGTCCCAGCGCGTGCGCACGCTCCAGGCGTGGCCGTTTTCCACGAGGAAGCGGCTGACGTTCAAGTCGTCGAGCATCAGGTTGCCCACCGTCTGGCCCTGGCCATCGCGCCCGCTGGCGTGCAAGGTGGCCACCTTGTTCAGCGCCAGCGTCGACAGCGCGGCGCGGGCTTCTGCACCCCAAGGCTGGCAGGATTCCGGCGCATCGATGTCGCGCAGGCGCACGCTGATTTGCTTTTGGTCGGCCAGCGTCAGCGTGACGGTGTCGCCACTGGCCACGGCGGTGATCATGCCCTGCACGGCCTTGGTGGGTGTGGCCTGCGCCAGCAAAGGCCACGCCAAAGCCATCGCAGCAGCGCCAACGAGCAGCAACTTTCCTTCAACCATCTGCGTCTCCTTTCAGTGCGGCCATGATGCCCCACCGCGCGTCGTCGTCGCACATCAAACGGCGCCCGCGCCAGTGATCCAGCCCTCCACCGGGTCCACCTTTTCGGGCTGACCCCAGCGTGGCTGCTGTTGCGCCCAGGCGGCCTGGGCCAGACACAGCACGGCGTCGAGCCGATCTCCGCTGCTGTCGGCCACCAGCTCACCGGCCTGCCCCGGCGTCAGCTTCAGGCGCAGGCCCAAACGGGTGCGGCCCTGCTCCAAGGCTTCGAGCATGTCCTTGCGGGCCAACAGCCTTTCGGTGCTGTCGTCGTTCTTGTAGGAGCGCCGTCCGATCAGCTCATGGGCCAGCAGCCCTGGATAACCTTCCAAGGCCACCCGTGCCGTGTCGCCCGCCAGCAAACCCGGCAGGTGCACACCGGCGTCCACCAAACGGGAAAAGCCCTCGTAGTACATGAAGCCCACTGGCACGTAGCGGGTCTGCAAGGGGCTGGTCGAGCTGACGCCCGGACAGGCCCTGTCGGTCACCCGGTGCAGCAAGCGCTGGCCTGCAGGCTGGGTATTGCCCCAGGCGTCGACCAAGGCCCGAAAGTCCATGCGGGCGGGGCAGCGCTGGCGAAGGCTCGTGATGACCTGCTGCGCGTTGTCACCCAACGCCAGGGCCTGCACAAAACGGCGCGGCAGGCCAAAGGGAAAGTCAAAGGCACCCAACCACGGACCGCTGCGCCGAACCCAGTCTTCAAAGTCGGCCAAACGAGGCAAGCTGACCACGCCCTGCAAACGCAACACCGCACCAGCGCGCACGCCATGGGCCACCACGATGGGTTTGCGCGCGCTGGGCGCACTGCTGAAGTCCACTCCCCACAATTGCATGTCGGTCAGCCCCAGGCCAGGGCCATCACGCCCGCGGCCATGCACAGCGCACCCAACAAGCGCAGACCGCGGTCGGTTTCACCCAGCAGCCGCCCGCCCAGAAGCGCCGCCACCAGCATGCTGATCTCGCGCGCCGGCGCCACGTGCGACAAGGGTGCCAGGGTCAAGGCATACAGCACCAGGATGTAGGCCAAAGGCCCCAAGGTGGACACCACCAGCGCATGACGCCACTGGCTGCGCCAGGCCTGCAGCAGCGCCGGCCTTTCCTTCAGCAGGGTGGGCAGTTGCAAGGGCAGCCGCAACACGTTGCAGGCGTAGTCGAACAGCACCGGGCCGATGGCCAGCACCTTGATGGCGTAGCCGTCCACCACCGAATAGCCCGCGATCATGGCGCCCGTGATCAGCCCCCAGCGCACGCCCGCGCGGGTGCGAGCCCTTTGCACGGGCTCATGGCCATGGCGCCACAAGTTCGGGCCGCCGGCAATCAAAAAGATGCCGCCGCACACGGCCAGCACACCGGCCAGCCCGAAGGCGCTGAGCGATTCGCCCAGCAGCAGCACCGCCCCCGCAGCGGTCAGCAAGGGCCCGCTGCCGCGTGCCAGCGGATAGACCACGGTGAGGTCGGACACCCGGTAGCCAGTGAGCAGGGCATTGAAGTACAGCAGGTGCAGCCCGGCACTCAGGCTGACCACGCCCCACTCGACCCAGCCCCAGCGCGGCACTTCGGACCAGCCAAAGTAAAGGCCGGCTGGCAGCCACAGCAGGCTGGTCAACAAACTGGTGAGCAGGGTGAAGCGGTGGTCGCCGCCGGCACGCTTGGCGGCGATGTTCCAACTGGCGTGCAGCACGGCGGCCAGCAGCACCAGGGCCAAGGCAGACAAAGGCATGCCGCGATTCTGCCCTGGGCCCGCCCTGCCCCGCTTCCTTGCTGCGGACCCAGCAGGACTTGCACCTGTCTCCACGCTACAGTGTGGACATGACCAACAACCCCGCTCTGGTGCACGCGCTGCGCGGCGGCATCGTCGAATCCAGCCACCGTGGCGCCGTGGCCGTGGTTGACGCCGATGGCGCCGTGCACACGCAACTCGGCGACATCGACCGGCCGATCTTCCCGCGCAGTGCGGTCAAGGTCCTGCAGGCGCTGCCGCTGGTGGCCAGTGGCGCGGCCGACCGCTGGCAGCTCAGCAACGAAGAACTGGCGCTGGCCTGCGCCAGCCACGGCGGCGAACCGCGCCACGCGCTGACAGCCGCCAGCATGCTGGCCAAGGCAGGCGTGGACGCCAGCGCACTGGAGTGCGGTGCGCACTGGCCTTACCACGACGGCAGCATCAAGGCGCTGGCCGCAGCCGGTGCCCAGCCCACCGCGCTGAACAACAACTGCTCAGGCAAGCACGCGGGTTTTGTCTGCCTGGGTTGCTTGATGGCTGAAGACAAGGACAAGCGGGCTTTTCTGACTGGCTATGTGAAGCCCGACCACCCGGTGATGCGCGAGGTCACCGCCGCGCTGCAAGCCAGCACCGGCTTCGACCTGAGCTCAGCGCCGGTGGGCATCGACGGCTGCAGCATTCCCACCTTCGCCGTGCCCTTGCGCCACCTGGCGCACGGCTTTGCCCGGCTGGCCACGGGCGTGGGGCTGTCGCCCGAGCACCAGCTGGCTGCCAAACGCCTGCGTGCCGCCGTGGCCGCTGCGCCCTACATGGTGGCTGGCAGCGGACGCTTTGACAGCCGCCTGATGGAGCGGTTGGGCGAGCGCGTGTTCTGCAAGGTCGGCGCCGAAGGGGTGTACTGCGCGGCCTTGCCCGAGGTGGGTCTGGGCGTGGCCATCAAGATGGACGACGGCAACACCTCGCGGGCCTGCGAAGTGGCGATGGCTGCGTTGATCGAACGCCTGCTGCCCCTGTCGGACGTCGATGGGCGCTTTGTGCGCGACTTCAGCGACGTCACGCTGAGCAACTGGAATGGGCTGGAAGTGGGCCAGCTGCGCGCGGCAAGCGTGTTGCGCGCCCGCTGAGAAAGCCTGGCCGCGGCTCCAGGCGGCCAGAAAGGCCGGAAGGGTCCGAAACGACCCCCTGTCGGTTCGATCGGCGCGGCGGGGCGGCCCCCATTCAAGGCCAGCCCCTGCACAGCCGATAACCCAACAGACGCCCTGGTCCCGGGGCGCCCAGACCCCACACCCGCCGCCCTGGACCGTTCGCCGTGACCCACCCACCCACCGTACTGCTGCCCAGAGCCCAAGTCACACCGCTGCACGCAGCGGCGGCGCCGGCTGCTGCCGCCGCGGCCGACCGGGACCACGTCGCGCCGCGCCTGAACCCGGCCGACCTGGCCTTGTTTCAAGCCCTGGGGGAGTCGGCGCAACGCCGACCCTGCCTGATCCTGAACAGCGTTGGCAACGTCGGCACCCGGTTTGCGCTGCAGGGCCCGCGCACGACCCTGGGCCGTTCCCCCGAATGCGACGTTTGCCTGGAAAGCCTGGGCGTCAGCCGGCGCCATGCCGAGTTGCGTGAAGTGGGCGACACCGTCACCCTTTACGACCTGGGTTCCAGCAATGGCACCCACCTGAACGAACAGCGCATCCAGGCACCGGTGGAGCTGAAAGACGGCGACGTGTTGCGCCTGGGCGCAGCCGTGTTGAAGTTCTGTGATCGGCAAAGCCAGGACGCCTTGCTGCACGACCGCCTTTACCGGCTGGCCACCGTGGACAGCGGCACCGACGCCTACACCCGGAAGTACCTGCTCGAAGCGCTGGAGCGCGAGGTCAAGCTGACCCGGCGCACCGGGCGCCCCTTGAGCGTGATGTGCCTGGACCTGGACAACTTCAAGGCGGTCAACAACCGCCACGGCCACAACGCCGGCGACCTGGTTTTGCGCAGCACCGCGACGGCGACGCAAGAGCGCCTGCGCGGCAGCGACATCCTGGCGCGCATGGGCGGCGATGAATTTGCGGTGGTGCTGCCCGACACCGAGTTGCCTGCCGCCATCGAACTGGCCGAACGGGTGCGCACGGCCGTTGCTGCACGCAGTTTCGAGTTGGCAACGCCGGGCCAGGTCAGCGCAGCAGCGCCCGCCACCACCACCCGACACCGGCAAACCGTGTCGATCGGCGTGACACAGCTGACGCAACACACGCTGGACGTGCGTGACCTGCTCGGGGCCGCCGACGCGATGCTCTACGCCGCCAAACGCGCGGGCCGCAACCGCGTCAGCGCTTGACGAAAGCCCTTCAGTTCACCAGGTGCACTTCAACCCGGCGCGCTGCTTCGGCCTTGCCGTTGGCCTGGGTGGACTCGGGCTTGCGCATCAGCACCCGGGTGTCTTCCAAACCCGCGGCCACAAAAGCGGCCCGCAGGGCCTTGGCACGCTGCTTGGCCAGTTCGGCATTTTTGGCTGGGTCACCGCTGGCGTCGTGAAAGCCTGACAGCACCAGCTTGGCGCTGGCCGGCGCCTGGCCCAGCGCCACGCCGGCAACGGCCACCGCTTCGGCGGCGGCGGCTGGCAATTCGGCAGACCCCGATTCAAAGAAGATCTGGGTCAGCAGGTCACCGCGAATGGGCCCGTCCAGCACCGCGTCGGCCGTTGCAGCGGGTGCCATCGCTGCGGCCCCGGGCTTGGGCGCCATGCCTTTGTCGGCACCCTTGTGAAACTGCCGAATGGCCAAGCCGCCGATCAAACCAAACAGCAGCAGCGTGATCACGCCCACCGTCACCCACACGCCGACGCGTGCACCGTCATCGTCTTCGTCCATCATCGTCGTCTACTCCAGAAACAAAAAAAGTGGGTGCGCGCAGATTGAGACCGGGCTCGTCAAGAACCCGCAGCGCCATCTGCGTCGGGCGGGGCCAACAGCGCCACCGTGGCGCCTTGGCTGCCACCCAGCAGGCCCGCACGCGAATACACGCCCAGCTTGCCGCGCGTGTCCTCGATGTCCAGGTTGCGCATGGTCAACTGGCCAATGCGGTCGGCCGGTGTGAAGGCGCCGGCGCCCTTTTCCATCGTCAGCCGCTCGGGGTGGTAGGTCAGGTTGGGGCTCTCGGTGTTGAGCAGGCTGTAGTCGTTGCCACGGCGCAGCTCCAGCGTCACTTCACCGGTGATGGCCCGCGCCACCCAGCGCTGGGCGGTTTCGCGCAGCATCATGCATTGCGGGTCGAACCAGCGGCCCTGGTACAAAAAACGGCCCAGCTTGCGCCCGTTCATGCGGTACTGCTCGATGGTGTCTTCGTTGTGGATGCCGGTCACCAGGCGTTCATAGGCGATGTGCAGCAGCGCCATGCCGGGCGCTTCATAGATGCCACGGCTCTTGGCTTCGATGATGCGGTTTTCGATCTGGTCGCACATGCCCAGGCCGTGCCGCCCACCGATGCGGTTGGCCTCTTCCATCAGCGCCACGCTGTCGGCAAAGCTCCTGCCGTTCAAGGCCACCGGCAGGCCTTCTTCAAAGCGCACCGTCACCGTCTCATTCTTCACGGTCACGCTGTCTTTCCAGAACGCCACGCCCATGATCGGTTGCACGATGTGCATGCCGCTGTTGAGGAATTCCAGGTCCTTGGCCTCGTGGGTGGCGCCCAGCATGTTGCTGTCGGTGCTGTAGGCCTTTTCGACGCTCATCTTGTAGTCGAAGCCGTGGGCCACCAGGTATTCGCTCATCTCCTTGCGGCCGCCGAGTTCGTCGATGAAGCGCTGGTCGAGCCAGGGCTTGTAGATCTTCAAGGATGGATTGGCCAGCAGCCCGTAGCGGTAGAAGCGCTCGATGTCGTTGCCCTTGTAGGTGCTGCCGTCGCCCCAGATGTTGACGCCGTCTTCGCGCATCGCCACCACCAGTGCAGTGCCGGTAACGGCGCGGCCCAGCGGTGTGGTGTTGAAGTAGGTGGCGCCACCGGTGCTGATGTGGAAGGCGCTGCACTGGATGGCGGCGATGCCTTCGGCCACCAGCTGTGCACGGCAATCCACCAACCGTGCAATGTCCGCGCCGTAGGCCAGCGCCTTGCGCGGGATCTCGTCGTAGTCGCTCTCGTCGGGTTGACCCAGGTTGGCGGTGTAAGCGCAGGGAATGGCGCCCTTGGCGCGCATCCAGTGCACGGCGGCGCTGGTGTCCAGGCCGCCTGAAAAGGCGATGCCGACGCGCTGGCCAGCGGGCAGGGATTGAAGGATGTGGGTCACGGGCGTTTTCTCCTGAAGCAAGGATTGTCTCAAGCTCCGCGCGGGCCCACACTGGCCGCCCCGACTGCTTTGGAGGTGTGCCATGGGAATTCCCGCTCGCGCCGTGTCTGCGGCGCTCTGCACCTGGGCTGCACTGCAGGCGCCGGGCCCGGCATTCGCCGCACTCGACCCCGCCACCGACCGCCAGGTGGGCGGCGTCTTCAGCAACGCCTGCAGCGACCGCAGCCAGGTGATGGTGCGGCTGTATGGCGACGTGCTGGACGTCGAGAAAGGCACCGTGGCCGTCAAGGCCAGCCGCCTGCAGGTGTCGAAGACGCCGCCCGCGGGCGCGCCGGTGCCCGACTTCAAGGCCGTCGTGCGCGGCGAAGTCAAAGGTGGCGACGGCGTGGTGCTGGTGTTGAGCCACAACGCCAAGGGGCTGTTTGTGCGCATCGACGGCGGCGAAAAGTCGCTCGCCGCCCTGGGCCCGGGCGTGATCGGCCAGCAACTGCGCCACTGCGACCCCAACCGCAATGCCTTGCCGGGTGCTGCGGCGCAAGCGCCTCCGGGCTCGGCCGACCTGCTGCGCGACCCGCGCTTCAAGGCCGCCTACCTGCAGGCGCTGGGCCCGCTGGCCAAAGAAGGCTGGCTGGCGCGCATGGAAGGCCCGGCGACTGAACTGCGCAAGGTCAAGGTGGCTGGCAACGACTTCGCCCTGGCCGCCACCTGCAAGCCGCACGACTGCGCCGACCACAACATGGTGGTGCTGTGGACGCCCAAACCCGGCGTGCTGCACGGGCTCGTTCATCAGCGGGGTCGTTCGACGTTGATCGGCAACCCGCCACCCGACGTGGCGAAAGAACTGCAGCGCCTGTGGGCGGCGGAGTGGCGCTCGCGCTGAAGAACGGTCAGGCCGACCTCTGGGCTTCAGAGCCCGGGCTGAATTTGCGCTCGATCCAGTCGAAGGCCCACTGCACGAGCAGCGCCAGCAACGCTGCCGGCAGCGCACCGGCCAACATGGCGGCGCTGTCGTTCACCGCCAGCCCCGACACGATGCGTTCACCCAGCCCGCCCGCGCCAATGAAGGCCGCCATCGTGGCCGTGCCGACGTTGATGACCGCCGCCGTCTTCACGCCCGCCAGCAACACCGGCCGCGCCAGCGGCAACTGCACCGACCACAGCGTTTGCGGCGGCGTCAGGCCCAGTGCGCGGCTGGCCAGGGTCAAGCCCGTCGGCACGCCGGCCAGGCCCGTGTGCGTGTTGCGCACGATGGGCAGCAGCGCATAGACAAAGAGCGCCACCAACGCCGGCCAGAAACCGATGGCGCCCAGCAGCGCGATCAGGAAGGCCAACAAGGCCAGCGACGGGATCGTCTGCAGCACACCCACCGCGCCCAGCAACACGCCCGACCAGCGCGGCTGCGCCCAGGCCCAGATGCCCAGCGGGATGCCGACAACCAGCGCCAGCAACACCGAGCCGAACACCAGCGCCAGGTGCTGCGCCAGCAGGCGCGGCAGGTCGGGCGCGAAGAGGCGGTCGATGAAGCTCTGCCGCGGCGAAGCTGAAGGCGCTGCCTGCGCCGAACCACCCGCCAGGAAACGCTTGGCAGCCTCTGCAAAGCTCAGGCCATCCAGTTCCACCTGCGCGTTGAGCGCGATCATTGCCGCTTCATCGATGCGCCCGGCCAGCTTCTGCAGCGGTGCCACAGCCACGGCCGCGCGCATCAGCAGCACGGCGTCGTAGCGCGGGAAGAATTTGCGGTCGTCCAGCAGCACCCGCAGTGCATAACGCCCGACTTTGGCGTCCGTCGAATAGATGTCGATCACATCGACTTGCGCCGCCTTGACCGCGTCGTAGGCCAGGCCGTGGTCCAGCGCGGGGCCTGGCTGCAAAGCGATGCCATAGGCGCGCTGCAAGGCCGGCCAGCCATCGGTACGGACCTGGAATTCATGCGACAGGCCCAGCTTGAGCGCGCCCGCAGGCAGCTTCGCCAGGTCACTGATGGTCTTGAGGCCCAGGCGCTGGGCCACGCTGTCGCGCATCGCCAGCGCATAGGTGTTGTTGAAGCCCAGTGGCACGCCCGCCTTCAGGCCGCGCGGCGCCAGCCATTCGTTGAGTTGCGCCAATGTCGGGTTGCCGTCCTGGGCCAGGTCGCGCTTGAGCAATTCACCGACGATGGTGCCGGTGTATTCCGGATAGACATCCACCGCGCCGCTGGCCAGGGCCTGTTCCAGGATGCCGGTGTTGCCCAGGCCCTGTCTGTGTTCGGCCTTCAC
>JANMHH010000468.1:0-2631 GCA_031375065.1 Rubrivivax sp.
GCAGCGCGCCGCCACGCTGAGCGCCAGCGCGATCAGCTCCTTGGTCTTGGCGTCCAGAGCGCCCGTGGCGGTTGCGGCCCGGCCCAGCTCGCTGAAGCTCTTCATGACCTCGGGCGTGCTCGCGCGCAGCGGCGACAGGCCTGCAGAGATGGATTGCGTGAGGTCGCGGTACGTGTTGGCAGGTTCGTGCATGTGATGTTCAAGGTTGAGGGTTGAGGGTCGGGTTGAAGGGGTGAACTGGCGGCAAAGCAGCCGCTGCAGCAGCGTTTGCCGTACCCAGGGCATGGCGGCGAGCCAGACGGCGTCCTTGGTTGCAAAGTGCTTGAACACGGTGCCTTGCGTGACACCGATGGCTGCGGCGATGTCCCCGGTGGTGATCAGCGCCGGGCTGGACTCGCGCGCCAACCGCAGCGCCGCGCCGACGATCTCGGTCTGTCGTTCTGCTGTGGAGAGCCGGATCTGCATGGTGACGCCATCCAAGGGAAGTCATCAACGAATCGCCAATGTACTCCCCTTGGAAAATACGGTGTATGGTATCAAGTGATGCGTGTTCTCTGTGACCGATTCAGACTGCAGAGACGCCCTTCGCGAGACACTTCAATCCCATCCCCGCGGCCCTTTCGGCCCCGACACTTCAAGAGGTCCAACATGTACGGATTCACCACCACCCTCACGGGTCTGTCATTCACGAAGCCCTGGCGAAGACGACAGCCGCACTCAAGGCCGAAGGGTTCGGGGTGCTGAGCGACATCGACGTCCAGCGCGCAATCAAGGAAAAACTGGGCGCCGACATGCCGCCCTACCGCATCCTGGGCGCATGCAACCCGCCGCTGGCGCATCAAGCCCTGCAGGCCGAGCCCGACATCGGTTTGCTGCTGCCGTACAACGTGATCGTTCGGGAGGAGGCGCCGGGCCGTGTGGTGGTCGGTTTCCTGGACCCCCAGACCATGGTGGGTCTGGTCGGCAAGCCTGGCGTCAAGGCCGTGGCGGACGAGGCGGAGAGCCGGCTGCGTCGCGTCGCTGCAGCGTTGGAAGGCAGCAGCACCCTGGCGGTCTGATGTCGCCAGGCGCGGGCTCAGGCCACCGGGCGCACAGGTCCGTCCGGAGATCTTCGGATCGTCCGGTGGCGCCGGACAGCTTCTTGAGGATCACATCGTTGCACGGCAACAGATGCCGCGGGACTATTCCAAGTTCTGTACCTGCTCGCGCATCTGTTCGATCGCCACCTTCATTTCCACCGCGATGGTGGTCAGCTCCAGCGCCGCACTCTTGCTGCCCAGCGTGTTGGCTTCGCGTTGCAATTCCTGAATCAGGAATTCCAGGCGCTTGCCCAGTTCGCCGCCAACGCTCAGCAGCCGTTCGATCTCGTCCAGGTGCGAGGCCAGGCGCGACAGCTCTTCGGCCACGTCGATGCGGATGGCGTAGCTGGCGGCTTCGCCCATGGCCCGCTCATGCAGGGCCTGCGCGGGCACGGTGGCGGCCGCTTGCACGGTGGCCAGGGCTTCGTTCCAGCGCTCGAGAAAGCGTGTCTGCTGGCGTTGCACCACCTGCGGCAGCAGCGGGGCGGCTTGCGAGGCCAGTTCGCGCAGGCGGCTGACCCGGTCCATCAGCATGGTGACCAGCCGAGCGCCCTCGCGCGCGCGCGCCTCGCGCAGGCCTTGGATGCAGCGGCGGGCTGCGGCCAGCGCGGGTTCGTCCAGCTTTTCGGTGCTGGTGCCCGTGCGGCACCACTGCAGGATTTCGTTGACCGACAGCGGCCGGGCGTCGGGCATCCAGCCGGTGACGGAGCCTTGCACATGGGCCAGACGGTTGAGCTGGTCGGTGCTGGGCATGGGCACCGTGGCATCGCTTTCGCGCCCAGTCGACACCCTCAGCTCGATCTTGCCGCGCCGAAAGGCGGCGGTCAGTTGCTCGCGCAGGGCGGGCTCCAGTCCACGCACTTCGTCGGGAAGGCGCAGCGCCAGGTCCAGGAATCTCCCGTTCACCGATCGGGCTTCCACCGTCACAGCCGTGGCCCCGGAGCCAGGCTCGGAGGCCGCGCTGGCGTACCCCGTCATGCTATAAACCACCATTCAGTTCGCCTCGAAAGTTCGCTCCGATTATGTCCAAGCCCAAGCCAGCACCCTTGCCTTCGGGCACCGTGGTTGGGGGCTACACCGTCGTCAAGAAGCTGGCGGCGGGCGGTTTTGGCGTGGTTTACCTGGCCGAGGGTGAAAACCAGAGCTTGGTGGCGGTGAAGGAGTACCTGCCCGCTTCGCTGGCCGAAAGGTCTGCCGGTGAGTTGACGCCTCGTGTCAAGCCGGACAAACAGCCGCTCTACCGCCTGGGACTGAAGAGCTTCTTCGAAGAAGGCCGCTCGCTGGCGCAGATCAGCCACCCCAGCGTGGTCAGCGTGCTGAATTTCTTCCGCGAGAACGAAACCGTCTACATGGTGATGAACTACCTGCAGGGTGACACCCTGCAGGACTTCATCGTCACAGCGCGCGACTTGAAGCGCGACAAGGTGTTTCGCGAAAGCACCATCCGCAGTCTTTTCGATGAAATCTTGCGCGGCCTGCGCATCGTGCACCAGCACAAGATGCTGCACCTGGACATCAAGCCGGCCAACATCTTTGTCACCAACGACAACAA
>JANMHH010000481.1:0-3646 GCA_031375065.1 Rubrivivax sp.
CACCAGCATCCCTCCTGGCACGGGCCCCGGCGGCACTGTCATTCCCGAGCCGGGTTCGCTGGCCCTGTTGGGTCTGGGCTTGGCCGGCCTGGGCTTCATGCGCCGTCGTACAGCGGCCTGATCGCTTCTGCTTCAGTTCAAAGGCCGGCGCAAGCCGGCCTTTTTCATGACCTGCGCCAGATTCCGCGCCACGAGAGAAGCTCTTCTGGCCAGCGATGAGAATTCCCGGTCGTCAAAGAGCGGCTCCCCAGGCCCGCGTTCCTCGGGTCTAAAACCGCCACCACCCCATTTCAGGGCGTCAGCGACGGGTCGCCCACCCGGCCCACGAACAGCGGCGTGCCGCTGGCCTGGTGCACCAGCGCAAAGCTGAAAGCGCGGTCGACCGCGCAGGTCGGCACGGGCAGTGCAAACGATTTGCTGGCGACCGTGGCTGCGGCAGCCGCCACCGCTTCCCCGCCGCGCTCGTCCACCGTGATGCCGGCGGCCTGGTGCACGTCGTCCAGGTGCATCCGTTGGGCACCCCGGCCCAGCATGGGCCGCAGATCGGCTCGATCGGTGAAAACCGTTTTCACACCCAGGCCTTGCAAAGCCGACTTGAGTGAGCCCGACACGGGCGCGATCGCAAAGCTCGGCAGGCTCAACTCGCACTTGATGGGCGCCAGCGCGGCGCGCCAGCAGGCGATCTGCGCGCCCGTTGCACCGGATGCACCCGATGCTCGAGTGGCACCCGTCGCGGCCATCGCCGCAACGGCTGGGGCCGCCATGGCTGCGCCTTCTTCCGGCACCGCCACCAGCAGCGCAAAACCGGGCCGGCCGCCCAGCGGCGCAAAGGGTATCTCCATCACCAGGTGGCCGTCGATGCGGGCTTGCATCACCGAGCGCTCGTCCACCATGGTGGGTACGGGCTTGGATGCACCAGCCGCGGTCTTGAAAGCGCGCGGCGCTGTCTTGGCGGCATCGAAAGGCTTTTCCCAGGGGCTGCGAAAGTGCACCGCTGAAGTGAGTGCCATTTGGGTTGCGGACGTGATGCTGCCGGGTGGCAGCAAGTCCTTGATGCGCCCGGCCGTGCGCTCAGCGGTCCAGTGGTTGATCTGTGCGCGGGCGGTTTCACTTTGGGAAAACGGCAAACCCAAGGCATCGGCCTGCCAGCGGCTGGACAGTCGCTGGGCATAAGCGCCCGGCACCGCGGCCGCGGTGTCAACCCACATGCGCGACGCCAAGGCCAAGGGCGAGGCTTCCCCGGGCTCACCCTGCATCTGACGAAGCAAGCTTGGCAAGCCCTGGCGCAGCGCCCGACTGCCTTGCGCACGGGGCCCGAAGAGAGCCTCGATCTCGCGCTCTGCCGGCCCATTCGCTCCCGCATGCACCAAACCCAGGGCCACAGCTGCAGCCACCGGCGAAACCACGCCGTTGACCGCTGAGGTCTGCCACAGCAACGCGGCGCCCAGGTCCGTCAAGGACGAGGCCAATTCCGGGTTGGCAAGGCTGGCTGCGGGCACGGCCGCGGCGCCCGCAGTTCCCTCAGCTGCTGCCGCTCCCTTGGCTGCGGCAGCTCCTGCAGTTCCTGCAGCGGCCACAGGTGACAGCGCTGCTGCAGCGCCCGCCAGTTGAGCCAAGCTCAACAGCATGGCCGCAGACACAGCGCTGTTGACGCGGCCGGCCCGCTGGCAGCGAGCCAGACGCTGACCACCCCTCATTCAACGGTCTCGTTGACAGACAGCACCTGGCTGGCGCCGTAGCGCCCGGAGCCGCCGTTGTCGGCGCCCGTGGCTTCCACCACCAGCGTGCGGGTGTTGCTCTGATTGGCGCTGCTGGACGAGAAGACCGACGAAGCGCTCATGCCGCGCGACAGGTCCTTCTTCTCTGGCGAAACGATGGCCAGGATGTGGCTCTTGCCAGCCGGGCCGCCCGAGCGCAAGCGCCAGCTGGGGCGCGGGAAACGGTGGGTGCCGGCCGCCAGGAAGTTCTCGCCGTCCACCTTGTTGGGGAACAGCAGGTTAAAGGTCTTGCCGTCGCTGCCCACCTGCAGCAGGTACAGATAACCTTCACGCCCGGTGTTCACCGTGAACTCCAGCAAGTCCTTGCCAATGCGCAGGCTGGACCGGGCCAAGGCCATCTGCACCTGCAGACTGCGGTCTGCACCGGCCTGCAGGTCGTGCAGCGCTTGCGCAGCGTTGACTGGGGCTGCGGAAGGTGCAGCAGCAACGGGCTGGGTTGCGGCAGGCGCCGGGGCCGCAGTTGGAGTTGGAGTTGGAGTTGGAGTTGGAGTTGGGGCCGGGGCCGGGGCTGCTGCGGGCGCGGGAGCCACCGCGGCAGCCGGGACAGCGGCCGGAGCAGCAGCACTTTCAGCCTTCACAAACGACAGCGGCAAACGCCCGTTGCCCTGCAAGGTGACGGTCTGCTTGGTGCGGCGCCGGTCAATGTAGGCCTGCGCACAATCGCGCAGCTCTTCGCCGTTGATGCGGCCGCTGCGGTCGGCGTCGGCGTGGGCCAAGCCAATGCAGTGGGCGAAAGCCAAGGTGCCGACACTGCCTTTGGGTGTGGCAAACGAAACCTGGGTGTCGTTGGAAGCCGCGATGTAGAGCACTTGTGGGCCGCGTGCGTCCTTGCTCATCTCGCCCAGGCTGCGGGTGATCTTCTGCGTGTTGGTCGCGTCGCCACAGGCATACCCTTGCGTGACTGCGGTGTTGGCCTTGGCGTCCGGTGTGATGAACTTGGCCCTGTCGCCCGGCTCGCCGCCCACGGGCACGGCGCTCTTGGTGGCGGCGCCACCTGAAAAACACGAGTCGTTGATCATCACCACCTGGCTGGCGCGTTTGCCGATGGTGGTCAGCGCGTCCTGCAAAAAGGCGTCCAGCACCAGGCCGTCACGCGCCACCAGCACTTCGCTGCATTTGGCGTTGGTCTCGTGGCCAGACACCTGACCGCCGTGGCCCGAGTAGTAGATGAAAACCTTGTCGCCGTCCTTGATGGTC
Source organism: Rubrivivax sp. (assembly GCA_031375065.1). Classification (GTDB taxonomy): domain Bacteria; phylum Pseudomonadota; class Gammaproteobacteria; order Burkholderiales; family Burkholderiaceae_C; genus Rubrivivax. The sequence continues at coordinate 2,976 of JANMHH010000481.1, forward strand.
TGGTGGAGCTTGACCAAACCGTTGCGGATGCCGTCCTTGGTCAGCCGGGCGTTGCTGATCTCGGTGATGTTGCGGTCGGGCACGCCCATGGCCTGGGCGATCAGGCGGGCGTTGGCTGCGTCCAGGTCGATGCCGGGCAAGTCGTTCTTGGGGTCGCCATAGTCGCCAATCCACAGGATCAGCGCGTGGTTTTCGGCGTGGACGGCTACTGAAAACAGCGCCGCTGCCGTGACCAGGACGCCAGCGCCAAGGCGCTTCAACAAAAGGTGGGCGGGCTTCAATCAGGGCTCCTTGGTGGAAAACGAGGGCAGACGCAACTCAGCGACAGGGCGCAGTGCACCTTACTGAGCATACGCAGCAAACGGCTGCAAAAAGGCGCATCCCACGTGGCGTTGTAGACGCGGTCTCATCTGGGCGAAGGGTGGCGCTGGTCAGCGCTTGGACACCAGCGCTTGCTGCAGCAAGCTCGCCAGGACTTGCGTGGCCTGGTCCAGCAAAGGCCCGCGCGGGCGCAGCGCTGAGGTTGCCAACCACAGGCTGGTGCTCAGGTGCTGGCGCTGGCCCACGCTGATGGGCTGCACCACAAAGGCTTGCCATCCGCCGCTGGCCCGCACGGCGTTGAGGCTGAGCACAGCGTGCAGGGCATGGCGTTGAACCAGGTCGAGCATGGC
>JANMHH010000062.1:0-4553 GCA_031375065.1 Rubrivivax sp.
TGGCGCGGTCCTTGTCCAGCTCCTTCAGGAAGTCCTCGTTTTTGTTCTTGGTGGCCGTGCCGTCGCTTTCGTTCTTCATCTCGAACATGATGGACACCACCTCGGTGCCTGCGTCGTCCTGCTCGCGAAAGATGAAGTCGCCTTTGCTGCCGCTGCGCGCGTCGTTGTCTTTCTCGAAATAGGCCTTTGGAAACGCGGCGGCGCGAAAGCGGTTGAACTCGGTTTCGCAGTGCTGCTCCAGGGTTTCGCCCACCATCTTGGTCGACAAGCGTGCCTTCATGTCGCGCAGGCGTTCGATCGCGTCGTCGCGGTCCTTGATCTGGGTTTCGTATTTGTCTTTCAGCGCCTTTTCGGCCAACTGTTTTTCAAGCGCCGCTCGTTCAAGGCCGCTTCTCAGCTGGTCACGTTCCTGGGCCACCGGGCTCACCGCTTCTGCAACAGCCAGCTTCTGGGCCATCTCGACGGCGGCCAGTTGGGCCGCCAAGCTTTGAATCTGGGTGTCTTTGGCCGCCGCGGCTTTCTGCAGCTCGTGGACCAGCGTGGCGTCGGCCAAGCGTGCCGTGGCCTGCTGGGCCAGCTTGGCCTGGGCCAGTTCGTTGGCCAGCAGGTCGCGTTCTTTTTCCAAGACGCTGCGGGCTTCGGCAACAGCCAGCTGACGGGCCACCTCGCCGGCATCCAACTTGGCCATCAAGCCTTGAATCTGGGCGTCTTTGGCGGCCGCAGACTTCTGCAGTTCGGCGCCAGCACGGGCGGTGGCCAGCTCGACGGCGTTCAACTTGTCCTTTTCGGCCAGCTCCAGCCGCTCGTGCAACTGCTGCTCAAACTCGCCGTTGCGCACCTGCTTCAAGATGTCGGCGTAACCGGCTTCGTCGATCTTGAAGGCTTTGCCGCAGTGCGGGCAGTTGATCTCGTGCATGTCCCAGTTCCCCTGCCTTCGTTGGTCTTTGTTTGAGCGCCGCGCCGGCGGCTTGCTGACCGCAGACGTTGCTGCAGGCCACATGCTATCGCCCGATGTAGCCCGATGTAGCCCGATTTGGACCTTTGAGGCGGGAGGCGCCTGTTCGATGCATGCCGCCGCTGCGGGCCGGCGCACCCGACAAGTTGGCGCCAGGTGCGGTCTGGTCGCGTAAGCTGGGTGTGCCGGTCAATTTCAGGTGATGCGCCATGACGAATTTCTCTCTGCGTTCACTGGACAGCGCCCCCGCAGATCAGCTCGCAGCGCTGCAAGCCGACGCTTTTGCGGACCATCTGCAGTCAGGGCCTTTGGCAGAAGTCATCGCATCCGAGTCTGCCGCCCGCTCACCGGCAGCTGATTCGCCGCTGCGGTCGCCATTTGGACTGGCCGCCTTTCGGGACGATGTTCTCGTAGGGTGGTCGCAGGGCTACCGGGAAGGCACCCACCAGTTCTACATGCTCAACTCGGGCGTCGCCCGCACCGAGCGGCGCAAGGGCGTGTATTCAATGCTCGTCAAAGCCTTGTTGGCACATGCACAGGCGCAGGGCTACAGCCTGGTCAGGTCGCGGCATGTGGCCGCCAACAGCGCTGTGATCATCGCCAAACTGAAGCTCGGCTTTCTGGTGACTGGCTTCGAGTACTCTGAGGTTTATGGTCCCTTGGTGCAACTCACGTGCCTGCTCAACCCAGAGCGTCGCAAGCTCTATGCGGACCGAGCCGCCCCGTTGCGGCCAGCGGCATGAGCAAGCGCCGTCACCTGGTCCTGGCCTTTGCAGCAACGGCCGGCTGGGGCGCAACCGCTTGCACCACCACTCGGCAGGAGTCAATTCGAATGGAAAGCGTCATCACCGAAGAGTCCGTCGTGCAGTTTTTGCACCACTTCGAAGAGCTGGCCATGAAGGAAGACTTCAAGCTGCTCGAGCATTTGATCGACGAGCGGGCCTACTTTCGTTTCAACGACGGCGACTTCGTCGGCCGGCAAGCCATCCAGGCGGTGTTTGAAAAAACCTGGAAGGGCGACCCCAGCGTCAAGAAGGCGCGGTTCTACCTGACCGACATCGTGGTGCTGACCACCGACAAGGCGTCGGCGAGTGCGACTTACACCTACAACTGGGAAGGTGCCCAGGGCAGCCGTGCGTTCAAGATCCAGGGCCGCGGGACCCGTGTGCTGGTGCTCAAGGGCGGCGCCTTGCAAATCGTCCACGAGCACCTCAGCCGTCGGCCCGCACCCGTCGCACCTTAAGTGCTGGTGTGGATGGCCAGTCAGCCGTTTACCGTCTGGCCAGCACTCGCCCTTTGGCCTCGAACAGCGCGTGCAGCGTGATCTTTCTGACCTCGGCCTTGCTCTGTTCGATGTGGCTGCGCAGCAGCAGCAGGGCCGCGTCGGCCTTGCGCTGCATGATGGCGCGCAGGATCTTGGCGTGTTCCTGGTAAGTGGCTTCGATGCGGTCGCCGCGTGTGAAGTCCAGCCGGCGCACGATGCGGATGTGCTCGGTGACGTCCCAGTGCACGCGGGCCATCTCGGCGTTGCCACTGGCGCGCACCAACGTGGCGTGAAACTGTTCGTCCAGCTCACCCACCTGGCGCTCATCGGTCAGGCGCTCAGCAGCGCTGACCAGCCACGTGCGTTTCAGTTCTTCCAGTTCGGGCGGCAACTCGGCGCTGGCGCACAGGCGGGCCACGCAGGTGGTTTCCAGCACCACGCGCAGGTCATACAGCTGTTCCAGGCGGTTGAAGTCGATCGGCCGCACAAACCAGCCGCTCTTGCTTTCCACTTCGAGCCGGCCTTCGTTGCGCAGGCGAAACAGCGCTTCGCGCACCGGGGTGCGGCTGACACCCAGGCGCTGGGCCAGTTCGCTTTCGCTGAAGCGGTCGCCAGGCACCAGCACAAAGTCCTGCAGCTGCTGTTTCAGCGCGGCATAGACCTGGTCGGCCAGCAGGGCCCGGGGTTCGGCTTCGGTTGGGGGGCTGGCAACAGCGCGCACGGCGGCCTCAGTTGGCCAGCGCCACCACGGGCCAGCGTGCCACGTGGCAGGCGGCTTGGTGGCTGCTGGTGGGGCCACCGGCCAGCAACGGCGGGGCTTCGCGCAGGCAACGGTCGTGGGCGGCCTGGCAGCGGCTGACAAAGCGGCACACCTGGGGCGGGGGGTCGATGGGGCTGGAGACTTCGCCCGTGAGCCGGATGCGCGGGCCGTGGCCGGGTATCGACGACAACAGGGCCTGGGTGTAGGGGTGGGACGGGTGTTGAAAGACAGTCTGTGACGGGCCCATCTCGACGATCTTACCCAGGTACATCACGGCCACGCGGTCGGTCAGCAGGCGCACCACGTTCAAGTCGTGTGACACAAACAGCGTGGTCAGGCCCAGTTCGCGGCGCAGGCGGTCCAGCAGCTGCAGCACCACGGCCTGCACGCTGACGTCCAGCGCCGCGGTGGGTTCGTCCAGGATCAACAGGCGAGGTCGAGGCGCCAGCGCGCGTGCAATGCCGACGCGGGCCTTCTGGCCGCCCGACAGCTGGTGCGGAAACCGTGACAGCAGTTCGGCAGGCAGGCCCACCTGCGCAGCCACTTCGTCCACCCGTGCGTCGGCCGCTGCGCTGTCCATGCCGGCCAGCAGCAGGCAGGGCTCGCGGATGGTGTCGCGGACGGTGAAGCGTGGGTTCAGGCTGTCGCTGGGGTCTTGAAAGACCATCTGGATCAGGGCCCGCTCGGGCCGGCGCGCAAAGCTTTGGGCGGGTAGGGTGGCCAGGTCCTGGCCGTCAAAGACGATGCGGCCTTCGCTCACGTCCAACAGCCGCGTCAGCAGGCGCACCAAGGTGCTTTTGCCGCAGCCGGATTCACCCACCAGGCCCAGGCTCTCGCCCAGGTGGATGTGGAAGGAGACGTCGTCCACCGCATGCAACTGCGCGCCACGGCGGGCGGTTTTGCTGGCCACGGTGAAGCGGCGTGACAGCCGTTCCACCTGCAGTAAAGGTTGCCTTGTTTCAGACATTGGGGGCTTCGTCCAAGGGGTGCCAGCAGGCCACCGCGTGGTGGGCGTCCATGGCCAGCGTGGGCAGCGGGCCCTGGCAGCGCTCGCTGGCACGCGTGCAGCGTTCGATGAAACGGCAGTTCGGCAGGTCGCTGCGGCGCAGGTCGGGCAGCTGGCCAGGCACCGGCAGCAGCTCGGCCAGCGACGCCTGCTGGTCGGGTGTGGACGACATCAGCCGCGCGGTGTAGGGGTGGCGCGGCGCGGCAAACAGGGCTTGGGTGGGCGCGCTTTCCACCGCGTGGCCGGCGTGCATCACCACGATGCGGTCGCAGTACTCGGCCGCCAGGCCCAGGTCGTGGGTGATGAAGAGCGTGGCCATCTGGCGTTCGCGCGCCAGGCCGGTGATCAGGTCCATCACCGCCGCCTGGGTGGTGACGTCCAGGCCGGTGGTGGGCTCGTCGGCGATCAGCAGGCGCGGCCGGCAGGCCAGCGCGATGGCGATCATCACGCGCTGGCACATGCCGCCCGACAGCTCGAACGGGTAGGCGTGGTAGCGGCGCTCAGGGTCGGCTATGGCCACGTCGCGCAGCGCCTGCACGGCGCGCTCTTTCAAGCCGCGCGCTTGATC
>JANMHH010000547.1:0-5163 GCA_031375065.1 Rubrivivax sp.
GGTCAACACGCTGCTGCGCGACGTCACGCTGCGCGGCACGGCCGCCAAGGCCCAGGCCCAGTTGCAGCGCCGCGACCTGTACGGCAAGACCGGCACCACCAACGACGCGGTGGACGCCTGGTTTGGCGGCTGGGCACCTGGCGTAGTGGCGGTGGGTTGGGTGGGCTACGACGACCCTCGCAGCCTGGGCGACCGCGAAAGCGGCGGCGGCCTGGCGCTGCCGATCTGGATCGACAGCATGCAACGCGCCTTGCGTGGCGTGCCCGTGCAGGCCTTGGTGGCGCCCGAAGGCGTGGTGCCCGTGGGTGGCGACTGGCGCTATCTGGAATGGGCCGATGGCGGCTTTGTCAGCCGGGTTGGCACGGTGGGGGGTCAAGCCACCTTGACCGCCCCGGGTGCCCAGCCAAGCGCCAGTGCGCCCGCGCCAGCGGCGGCAACCAGCCGTTGAACAGCACCTCCAACGGGCTCCACAGCGCGGCGGCGGCACCAGCAGGGGCACAATCCTTCGATCCGCCGGGCTGCAACGCAGCGCGGCTCCCAAGCCCACCGAATGCATGGCCCCACGACACAGCATGACCGAACTCAGCATCAGGCGCCTTTTGATCGACCTGGAAACGCCGTTCGCCCAACGCTGGAACGGAGGGGACGCCTTTCGCAGTGCCTTTTTCAACGCCCTGTCGATGAGTTTTCCGCTCGGCGAACAGTACTTCATCGACTCGGTGCGCACCGGCTGGAAGTCTTTGCCTAAAGAACAACAAGCGCGCTTTGCGGCCGAGGTGCAGGGCTTCATCGGCCAGGAGGCCACGCACCGCCGGATTCACGCGCTGTTCAACGGCCAACTGCAACGCCAGGGCTTTCGCAACCAAATCGAAGAACGCATCGGGCGGCGCGTCAAAACCCACGCCCACCGCAACCTGCGCATGCACCTGGCCGCCACCGCGGCCACCGAACACTTCACCGCCGTGTTTGCCGACTGGATGCTGCGCCACCCCGAAGCGCTTGAAGGTGCCGAGCCGCGTCTGCAAACGATGTGGCTGTGGCACAGCGCCGAAGAGTCCGAGCACCGCAGCACCGCTTTCGACATCCACCACGCCGCCGGTGGCAGCCATGCCTGGCGCGTGCGCACTTACTGCTACGTGACGGTGATTTTTTTGTCCGATGTACTGCGCCAGACCGTGCGCAACCTGTGGCACGACGGCAGCCTGTTTCACTGGAGCACCTGGCGCAGCGCTGCACGGTTGCTGATGGCGCGAGACGGCCTGTTGCGCGGCAGCGTGGGCTTGTGGCGCGACTACCTGAAGCCCGGTTTCCACCCCAGCCAGCACCAGACTTCCCATGCACACGAATGGCTGCGCGACAACGCAGACCAGTTTGCGGTGGTCCGCGCTGCGCGCTGATCCATGGATGTCGAGCCGCCTTGGCCGTATGGAACGGAACCCGCTCATGAAAACCTACGCGATTGCAACCATCCCCGGTGACGGCATTGGCAAAGAAGTGGTGCCGGCCGGCCAGCAGGTGCTGCAAGCCTTGGCGGCTGCAGATGGCGGCTTTGCATTTCAGTTCGAAACCTTTGGCTGGGGCGGCGACTGGTATCGCGCACACGGCCAGATGATGCCGACCGACGGCCTGGACGCACTGCGCCACCATGACGCCATCTTGTTCGGCTCGGCCGGCGACCCCAACATCCCCGACCACATCACGCTGTGGGGCCTGCGCCTGAAAATCTGCCAGGGCTTTGACCAGTACGCCAATGTGCGGCCCACACGCATCCTGCCCGGCATCGACGCGCCGCTCAAGCGCTGCAAGCGCGAAGACCTGGACTGGGTCATCGTGCGTGAAAACTCCGAGGGCGAGTACGCCGGTGTGGGTGGGCGCGCCCACCAGGGCCACCCGCTCGAGGTGGCCACCGATGTCTCCATCATGACCCGCGCCGGCGTCGACCGCATCATCCGTTTTGCCTTCAAGCTGGCGCAAACGCGACCGCGCCGACTGCTGACCGTGGTGACCAAGAGCAACGCCCAACGCCACGCCATGGTGATGTGGGACGAGATTGCGGCGCAGGTTGCGCTGGACTTTCCCGACGTGCGCTGGGACAAGGAACTGGTCGACGCGATGACCGCACGCATGGTCAACAAGCCGGCCACGCTGGACACCATCGTGGCCACCAACCTGCACGCCGACATCCTGAGCGATCTGGCCGCAGCCCTGGCCGGCAGCCTGGGCATTGCACCCACCGCCAACCTGGACCCTGAGCGCCGCTACCCCAGCATGTTCGAGCCCATCCACGGCTCGGCCTTCGACATCATGGACCAGGGCCTGGCCAACCCGGTGGGCACCTTTTGGTCGTGCGTGATGCTGCTGGATCACTTGGGCGAACAGCGTGCCGCGCAACGCCTGATGCAGGCCATCGAGAAGGTCACTGCCACCCCGGCCTTGCACACGCGCGACCTGGGTGGCAACGCCACGACGGCAGAGGTCACTCAAGCGGTGTGCCAAGGCCTGCTTGCCGCCGCCCGCTGAGGCAGCCCTCGGCGACGGCTTTGATCCGGCCGCAGGGTCCGCACCTGTCTTGATGCGCATCAACGTCCTGTCGCGCTTTGAGATCATGGCGGCCTAGGCCGGTGTCACCTTTACCGGCCTGCATGCCTGCACCGATGGCGTCGACCACGCGATCATCGCGCAGGCCGAAGAGTCGGGCTGCGACATGATCATCATGCTCACCCATGGCCGCGGCACCTTTGGCGAGCTGCTGTTCGGCTCGAACACCAAGAATGTGCTGGCCGAGTGCAAGCTGCCGCTCTTGGTTTTGCACTGAGCGCGCTTGGCGCTGTGAGTTCACAGGGAGCAGACGCTGGTGTCCCCTGGGTGCTGCAAGCTCAGCTCAGACCATCAGCACTTCAAACCGCCTCGGGCGCGATGCTCTGCGCGTAGTCCACCAGCGCCTCCAGGATGGCTTGGCCACGTTCGTCGTCGCGTGCCATGGCCTGCTCGGCGAGTTCGTCCACACGCTCCATGAACGCCGCCAACGTCAGCCCGCCACCTTCGCCCTGGTGCAAACGGGCCACGCGAAGTTGCAACCAGCGCTCCTGTTCGGACTCGTCCAAAGTGGTGGGGAAGTTGCGCGCCCGGTAGCGAAACAAGACTTCGTCCAGGCGCGGGTCTGAAAACGCCACCCGCTGGGTGGCCAGTTGATCGGGCTTCAAGCCGCGCAGGCGCTGCAGCGTGCGGCGGTCTTCGTTGCCGACAAAACCACCGTAGAGGTCTTCGTCCACGTCGGTCTTGCCGGTGGGCTCGGGCCGCGCAAAAACCTGCGGCCACAGCGCGTCCAATTGGCGACCCAGGGCTTTGGCGTGCTCGGCGTTGGCCAGCGCATGCGGCAGGTTCAGTTGCCAACGCTCGGCGGCGTCGCCCAGGACTTTGAGGTTGCCGATGACGATGGGTGACTTGTTGATGTGGATGGTCTTGATGGGCAGGCGTTGTTCACCTTCGGGCAATTCAGCCTGCTTGGTGTAGAGGCGCCGGCGCACCGTCTCGGCGTCCAGGCCGGCCAGCTCACGCGGGTCGTGCGCCAGGTCCCAGACGATGACCTCGTTCTTGTTGCTGGGGTGCTGGGCCAAAGGCCACACCACGGCCAGGCAACCGCGCTCCACCGGGTACATGCCCGACAGGTGCACAAAGGGCTTGCCGTGGCCGATCTCGTCGAGCACGGCGTCCTTCTTGCGCAGCCGCAGGCAAAAGCCCCACAAGCGCGGCTGATGCTGCTTGATCAGCCGGGCCAGCGCCACGGTGGCGCGCACGTCGCTCAGCGCGTCGTGCGCAGCGGCGTGGCTCAGGCCGTTTGCGGCGGTCAGGTGCTCCAGCCTGAACGACGGCCGGCCGGCCATGTCGCCTGAGGTGTGCTGGGGCCAGGTGATGCCCTGCGGCCGCAGCGACCAGGTGCAGCGCACCACATCCAGCAGGTCCCAGCGGCCGCAGCCGTTTTGCCATTCGCGGGCATAGGGGTCGATCAAGTTGCGCCAGAACATGAAGCGGGTGACTTCATCGTCAAAGCGGATGGTGTTGTAGCCCACACCCACCGTGCCGTCACGCGCCAGCTCAGCCTCGATGTGCGCAGCAAAGGCGTGTTCGGGCAGGCCGTGCTGCAGCGCGTGCTGCGGCAAGATGCCGGTGAGCAGCACACTTTCGGGGTCAGGCAGGGTGTCGGGGGCGGGCTGGCAGTGCCACATCACCGGCTCGCCCACTTCGTTCAGGTTGGCATCGGTGCGCAGGCCGGCAAACTGGGCCGGGCGGTCACGCCGGGGCACACGGCCAAACGTTTCGTAGTCGTGCCAGAAGAAGGTGGGCTCGCTCACTCGCTCACCCGCGCGCTACAGCCGCCGCACCACCACGCTGCCCACCGAATAGCCCGCCCCAAAGGAGCAGATCACGCCCAGATCGCCCGCCACCAGGTCACCATGGTGGTGGTGGAACGCAATGATGCTGCCCGCGCTGGCGGTGTTGGCGTATTCGCTCAGGATGATGGGCGCCAGATCGTCGCCCACCTCCTGGCCGACCAGCTTCTTGACGATCAACTGGTTCATGCCCAGGTTGGCCTGGTGCAGCCAGAAGCGCCGCACCTGGGTGGGCTCGAAACCCAGCGCGTGCAGGTGCGCTTCGATGTGGGCAGCGGCCATCGGCACCACCTCTTTGAAGACCTTGCGGCCCTCTTGCATGAAGGTCTTGTCGCGTGCGTCGGGGTCGGTGTCTTCGCAGCGGTTCATGAAGCCCGCGTTGTTGCGGATGTGGTTGCTGTACTGGGTGATCAGGCGCGTGCCCAGCACTTCCCAGCAATCCTTGCTGGTGGCGGTGTCGGCGGCTTCGACGATGACTGCCGTGCACACATCGCCAAAGATGAAGTGGCAGTCGCGGTCGCGCCATTCCAGGTGCGCGGAGGTGATCTCGGGGTTGACCACCAGCACGCATGTGGCGCTGCCGCACTTGACGGCGTTGACGGCTTGTTCGATGGCGAAGGTGGCCGACGAGCAGGCCACGTTCATGTCGAAACCGTAGCCGCCAGCGCCAAGGGCTTGTTGAATTTCGCAGGCCATGGCCGGGTAGGCGCGTTGCATGTTGGCCGCCGCGCACAGCACGCCGTCAATGTCGCTGGGCTGCTTGCCCGCAGCG
>JANMHH010000092.1:0-5473 GCA_031375065.1 Rubrivivax sp.
CAGATCGAAGAAGCCACCAGCGACTACGACCGTGAAAAGCTGCAAGAGCGCGTGGCCAAGCTGGCCGGCGGTGTTGCGGTCATCAAGGTTGGCGCGGCCACCGAAGTGGAAATGAAGGAAAAGAAGGCCCGCGTCGAAGACGCCCTGCACGCCACGCGCGCTGCAGTGGAAGAAGGCATCGTGGCCGGTGGTGGCGTCGCGCTGCTGCGTGCCCGCCAGGCGGCTGGCGCCATCAAGGGTGACAACCACGACCAGGAAGCCGGCATCAAGATCGTGCTGCGCGCGGTTGAGCAGCCGCTGCGCGAAATCGTCTTCAACGCCGGTGAAGAAGCCAGCGTGGTCATCAACGCGGTGTTGGCTGGCAAGGGCAACTACGGCTACAACGCCCAGACCGGCACCTATGGCGACATGATCGAAATGGGCATCCTGGACCCGACCAAGGTGACCCGCACCGCGCTGCAAAACGCAGCCTCTGTGGCCAGCCTGATGTTGACCACCGAATGCATGGTGGCCGAGTCGCCGAAAGACGAGTCCGGCGCTGGCGGCATGGGCGGCGGTGGCATGGGCGGCATGGGTGGCATGGGCGGCATGGGCGGTATGGACATGTAAGTCCATCGTGCGCTGGGTCGGCTGCCCCGCAGTCGACCTGGCACCATCCGAGCACTGCAAAGAAGGCCGGCGTTGTAAAACGCCGGCCTTTTTGTTGGATCGGATACCCCCCGAGGCAGCGGATAATTTCAGTCATATGGCTGCCGCTTCGGTTTCTCCCTTGTTCCTGCAGTTTGTCGACGACGAGATGCTGCGGGCACCGTTGCTGTTCGATCAGCTGATCGACGCGGTGGCTGACGCCGTCAAGCGCAGCATGGCCAACATGGCCAGCACGCAGAAGACAGCCGTGGCCGATCTTTTTCAGTCGCTGCAGGTCCAGCGGCTGCGCATGGGCGAGTACTTCCTGCATTCGCTGACTGAGCAGGTCAATGCCGAGGTCCGCAAACAGTTGCCCAAGGCTCAAGGCGGCAGCGTCAAAAAACAGTCGTTGTCGCTGGTGGAAGAAGACGAAGTGGCGGTGGACGTGGAGCTGTCCCACACCATCGAAGCCATCAAGAGCGTGGCCGAGTACGAGTTGCGCGAACTGCTGACCTTCGTTTCGGCCATGGTCGGCGACCTGGAAATGGCGCGCGACCAAAACCCCTTCCGCCCCGAGACCTGGGCGCGCGCGGTGTGGAACTCGGCCCAGGCCATGCCGTTGTCGCGTGGCCATCAGGTGGCTTTCATGCGCCACGCCGCAGCGCCGCTGGCGCAGCTGCTGCGCACCAGCTACGCTGCCACCACGTCGCGCCTTGAGAGCATGGGCGTTGAGCCCGCCACCTACCGCACGATGATCCTGCCATCGGGCGCACGCCGCAGTGGGCGCTCGGTGCACACCACCTTCAGCCCCGACCTGTACCGCATGCGCGAGACCATGCAGGCGCCCGCAGACGGCCCGCCAGGTCTGACTTCGCCAAGCAGCGCCCGCCGTGTCAGCGGCGTTGAACACTGGAGCGACGTGGCGCGCGGCATCACCCAGCGCGAAGACCGCCAGGCCATCGAATTGGTCAGCCGCATCTTTGAGGCCATGCTGACCGACACCCGCTTGCCCCCCGACATCTGCACCCTGATCGCCAGGCTGCAAGGCCCTGCCATGCGGCTGGCCCTGCGCGACCGAGCCCTGCTCGATCAGAACAAGCACCCGCTGTGGCGCTTCATCAACCAGCTGGCCTTTGCGGCGCAAATGTCACCCGACGTGGCCGACCCCGACCGCATCTTGATGCTCAAACTGATACAGGCCACGGTGGATCAGCTGGCCAGCGAGGCCCAGCAAAACACGGGCCTGTATCGCTGGGCCTTGGAACGATTGGACGGCTTTCTGGAAAAACGCCTGGGCCGCCGCTTGGCCAGTGTGACCACCCAGATTGGCGCCCTGCAAAAACTGGAATACAAACTCGACGCCCGTCAGGGACCGCCGTCGACGCTGAGCGGCCCGCTCGACTTTCACCAGCTCGACACGGTGCCAGCCGAACTGATGGACAAAGTGCCACCCGCGCCCGCGCCTGCGGAAGCTGCCAGTGACTGGCTGCGAAGCCTTGCCGTCGGCACCTGGACGCGCATGTTTTTCCAAGGCCATTGGCTGCAAGCGCAGCTGCTGTGGCTGGGCAGTCAACGCGAGTTTTTCCTGTTTGGCGACGGCGCGTCCGATCAAACCTGGGCGGTGCGATCAAGCGCCCTGTCCCTGCTGCACGAACATGGCTTGGCCAAGACACTCAAGCAGCGCTCGATCGTGGGCAGTGCAGCGGCCAAGGTGCACGAACAGCTGGCGGCCAGCAGCGCCGCGTGAGCCCAGGGGCGCCGGGGCGCCCCTGCTGCTGGGCAGGCGCTGCCTTAACTCAGCGCCCTCTGGGGCCTTGGCTGCGTCAGCGCAACATCGACCGCATCAACTCGGCCACCAAAGTCGGCTGCTCATGCACGATCCAGTGGCTGGCTTGCGGCACGCGGTGAACCTGCAGCTCTGGCACCCAACGTTCCAGTCCGTTCAGCAGCGCCGGCAGCAAGGCCTTGTCGCGTTCGCCCCAGAGCAACGTGGTGGGCACGCGGATGGTCACCGCCTCGTCGGGCAGTTCCACCCGGTGCACGGCGTCGTCCGGCCCCGTTGGCGGGCGCAACGGTGAAGCGCGGTAGTAGTTGAGCGGCCCGGTCAACAGGCGGCCCTGGTTGGACCACGCCTGGCGGTATTGGTCCCGAACCGCAGCGGTCAACCAAGCGGGTTCGCCCAAAAACGGCCACAGGCGCCGAAAGTCGTCTTCGGCCAGCAGGCGCTCGGCGTCAGGGCGGCACAAAAACGTCATGTAGGCGCTGGCCGCCTGCTGCTCGGGGTTGCCCTTCAACTCGCGCAGGAACGTGGCCGGGTGCGGTGAATTGATCATCAACAACCGGCGCAGCAGGTCGGGGCGCTGCGCCGCCAGGTTCCAGGCCAGCGCACCGCCCCAATCGTGGGCCACCAACAGGTCCAGCGGGGCACCCAGCGCCTCAATGGCGGCCACCGCGTCGGCCACCAGGTGCTTGGCCCGGTAAGCCTTCGGATCGGTCGGCGCGGACGAGCCGATGTAGCCCCGCAGGTTGGGGGCCACACAGGCTGCTTGCGGCGCCACGGCCAGCATCACCTCGTCCCAGACAAACGCGGCCTCGGGAAAGCCGTGCAGCAGCATCACCCGCACCGGCCCTTGCCCAGCAGCACGGCAGGCCAGCGTGATGCCGTCGGGCAGGGTCAGTTCAAACTGCCGGATCATGCGGGCTTGCGCGTCCACTGGTGCAGCGTCACCGCAGCGTCGCCCAGGCCCAGCCGCGACAGGGCCGAGAACGGCGTCACGCCAATGTCGGCGTTTTCGGTGCTGACCTCACCCAGCACTTCTTGCGCCGCGCGCACCGCCATCTGGGTGTCGTTGCGGTTGAGCTTGTCGCACTTGGTCAGCAGGGCCAACAAACGCACCGAGCCGTTGGCCAGACGCGGCTCAAGCAAGGCCAGCAAACGCCGGTCCAGGTCGGTGAAGCCCAAGCGGCTGTCAATCATCAAGACCACGCCATGCAGGTTGCGGCGCAGTTGCAGGTAGTCCGACATCACCTCTTGCCAGCGCAACTTGGCCGAGCGCTCGACCGCCGCATAGCCGTAGCCTGGCAAGTCGGTGAACAAGGCGTCGGGCGCGTCTTTGGGCCCCACTTCAAACAGGTTGATGTGCTGGGTGCGACCCGGCGTGCGCGACGCAAACGCCAGCCGCTTTTGCTGAGCCAGGCGGTTGATGGCGGTGGATTTGCCGGCATTGCTGCGGCCGACAAAGGCAATCTCCGGCAGTTCGCCGGCCGGCAGCTGGTCCAGCTTGCTGGCCGTGGTGAGAAAACGGGCGCTGTGGGTCCAAGCCAGGGCCGCCTTCTCGGCCGCCTCGGTTGACGGGTTCTCAGGCCCGGAAACGGGCGCCAGGGGGGCGGCCGAAGGGGCCGCCAAAGGGGCCGCTGCCAGGGCGCCGGGGATAGGCCGAAGGGGTGCTGTCATGGTGCATTGTAAAATTCTTGGTTTACGTCTTGCCAACCCCTTCCAAAAGCCCGTCCCCGCCTGAAAGCACGCCGCATGAAGTCGCACGCCGCCCTGATCCTCCTGGCCCTGGTCACCCTGCTTGGCGGCGCCAGCCAAGCCGCAGAAACCAAGCCCGCCTTCAAGGCCGACCCCGCCAAAGGCCAGCAGCTGGCGGCCACTTGCCTGGCTTGTCACACCGCCGACGGCACGCGGGGGTCGCCGGCCAACCCCATCTTGCAAGGCCAGCACCCCGAATACCTGGTCAAGCAGCTGGTCGAGTTCAAGAGCGGCAAGCGCAAGAACGCGGTCATGGCGGGCATGGCTGCCAACCTGAGCGAAGACGACATGAAGCACCTGGCGGCTTTTTATGCCGGCAAAACAGCCAAGCCTGGTTTCGCCAAGGCCAAGGACAGCGTGGCCTTGGGCGAGCAAATCTACCGCGGTGGCATCGCGTCCAAGACCGTGCCCGCCTGCGCGGGTTGCCACAGCCCAAATGGCGCCGGCATCCCGTCGCAGTACCCGCGCCTGGGTGGTCAGCATGGTGACTACTCAGAAGCCCAGCTGCTGGCCTTCCGCTCGGGTCTGCGTGGCAACAATGCGCAGATGAGTGCCATTGCCAACAAGATGAACGACCGTGAAATCAAGGCGGTGGCCGACTACATGGCCGGCTTGCGCTGATTGCGCTGATCAAACGCGTCCAGCCCGCGGCTGCGCCCTACAGCTGCTGCCCAGCAGTCCCATCGAAAGGCCGGTCTTGCACCGGCCTTTTTCATGGGCAACCACATGGGCAACCTGGGGCTGTAAGAATGCGCTGAACGCTACGACCGCCTGGTGCGCCAAGCGCACTGTCTGCGTCTTTAAAACCCCAAACCCGAGTGTCCCATGCACCACCTGAAGGACCGAGGATTCCAGCACCCTGTGGCCTCTGACATCACGCCGCAAAGCGTGTACCTGCGCCGACGCCAACTGATGCAAGGCCTGGCGGCGACAGCGGCGACCCTGGCCTGGCCCAGCCAGGCGCAAACCGTGCGCCCGGGCAAGCTGGCGGCATTGGCCGGATCGCGCAGCACCGTGCCAGGCGCGGTGACGATGGACAAGGTCACGCCCTACAGCGACGCCAGCACCTACAACAACTTCTACGAATTTGGCACTGACAAGTCCGACCCTGCCCGCAACGCCGGCTCTTTGAAGCCTCGCCCCTGGACACTGGTGGTGGAAGGTGAATGCAAAAAGCCCGGCACCTTTGATCTGGACGCGCTGCTCAAACTGGCGCCGATGGAAGAGCGCATCTACCGGCTGCGCTGTGTCGAGGGCTGGTCGATGGTGATTCCCTGGGTCGGCTACTCGCTGGCCGAGTTGATCAAGCGCGTC
>JANMHH010000023.1:0-2177 GCA_031375065.1 Rubrivivax sp.
CCGCTGTGGGCTTCCATCGCGCCCATGTCGGAGTGGCGCAGCAACTCGGCCAGATGGCGCAGGCCTTGGCACAAGGCGGGACGGTCGATCTCGGCGTTGGCCGAGGCGGCTTGTGGCAGATCGGCGGGCCGCAGCGCCACCAGCAAGGCTTGCAGGCCGGGGCCGGCGGCCTCGATGGCGCCACGGGCCGCCGCCAGCGCCTGCTGCGCTGGGGCCGGCCCGCCATTGGCGAGCAGCGCGCTTTCACCGTGCGCTGCGGCGGCCGCCAGGGCGTCCGCGCCCAGCGTGGCGGCCACGCCCTTGACGGTGTGCAGCGCGCGGGCTGCCGCGACGGTGTCGGCCGCATGGGCCAGGCTGTGCAGTTCGACTGGCGTGCGGGCCAGATCGTCGACAAAGCGCTGCAGCATCTGGCGGTAGACCTCGGTCTTGCCGCCCAGTCGTGCGATCGCCGCGTCGATCTGCACGCCGGCCTTGGTTGCGGCGGCGCGCACGGCCATGGGCAGGGCCTGGGTGGCGCGGGCCTGGGCCGGGCTGGCTAGGACTTCCGCTGCGACTGCGGTGCTGCGCCCGGCCTGGCGCCGCAGCACCTGCACCAGGTGATCCAGGTCGAACGGCTTGCCGACATGCTCGTTCATACCGGCCGCCAGGCAGGCCTCGCGGTCGGAGGCCATCGCGTTGGCGGTCATGGCCACCACCGGCAGCGTCAGCAGTGCCAGGTCCTCGCGGATCATCCGGGTGGCGGTGAAGCCGTCCATCACCGGCATCTGCAGGTCCATCAGCACGACGTCGAAAGGCGGGTCGGCGGCGGCTACGGCCTCGACCGCCTCTTTGCCGTTGTTGGCAATCTGCACGCTGGCGCCTTCGTCTTCCAGCAGCTCACGCGCGACCTGCTGGTTGTTGAGGTTGTCCTCGGCCAGCAGCAGCCGCAGGCCGGCCAGGCGCTGCAGGCCCACCAAGCTGGCAGGGCGCGCAGGCCTGGCGGGGCCGTGGCCGAGCCCGGCGTCGGCGAGGGCGTCGAACAGCATCGACGGCGTCACCGGCTTGACCAGGAAGCCATCGAGCAGCGCCTGGTCGGCCTCGCTGCGCTGGGCCAACATCTCGCGCCCGTGCGCCGTGACCATGACGATGACGGGTGGCCTGCCGCCCAGGCTCAGCGCGCGGATGCGCTGGCTCGTCACCCAGCCGTCCAGGCCCGGCATCTGCCAGTCGACGAAGACGGCGTCGCAGACGAGGCCTTGAGCCGCCTCGACCTGCAGCAGCGAGAGTGCGGCCTCGCCGCTGTCAGCCACGGTGATGGTCCAGCCGAGCGAGTGGCCCATGCGCTGCAGAACCTCGCGTGCGGTGGGGTTGTCATCGACCACCAGCGCGCGCAGCGGTGCGCCGGTGACAGGCCGTGGCGTGGCGCTGTCGGCCTTCGCGTCGCTGGCCACCGGCAGCGTGATGGTGAAGTGAAAGCGGCTGCCCTGGCCGAGGGCGCTGTCGAGCTGCAGTTCGCCGCCCATCAGCGCCACCATGCGCTGGCTGATGACCACGCCCAGGCCGGTGCCGCCGAAGCGCCGCGTCGTCGAGGCTTCGGCCTGCGTGAAGCCGCTGAAGATGCGGGCGTGGTTCTCGGGCGCGATGCCGATGCCGGTGTCACGCACCGCGATCTCCATCGTCACGCCAGTCTCGCCCTCTTCCAGCACGCGGATCGACAGCACGACTTCGCCGCGGGCGGTGAACTTGATGGCGTTGCCGGTCAGGTTGGTCAGCACCTGTTGCAGGCGCATGGCGTCGCCCACCAGCTGGCGCGGCAGCCGGGCGTCGATGTCGAACAGCACCTCGACCGGCTTGGCGCCGACGTTGGCCGAGACGATCACCGACAGGTCGCGCAGCAGCTGGTCGATGCGGAAGGGGTGCGCGTCCAGCGTCATCTTGCCGGCCTCGACCTTGGAGAAGTCCAGGATGTCGTTGAGCAGGCCCAGCAGCGAGCGTGCCGCGCCTTCGGTCTTGACGGCATAGTCGGCCTGGCGTGCGCTGAGCTCGGTCTTGCGCAGCAAGGCCAGCATGCCCAGGATGGCGTTCATCGGCGTGCGGATCTCGTGGCTCATGTTGGCCAGGAACTGGCTCTTTGCCACCGAGGCCTTTTGCGCCGCCTCGGTGGTCAGCGTCAACTCGGTGATGTCGATGCGGAAGCC
>JANMHH010000085.1:0-21217 GCA_031375065.1 Rubrivivax sp.
GCGTTCGACATCCCGCCGGCCTGGGGCTACCTGCTGTGTTCGCTGGTCGTGATCCCGCTGGTCACGCACGGCGTCACCACGATCAGCCGGCTGCAGGTGTTGACGCAGCCGTTGTGGCTCGTGATGCTGATCGTGCCGCTCGCCTACGTGCTGCACCAGCACCCGGGCGTGCTGGCCGAGTTGTGGTCTTACGGCGGGCAGGGCGCCGAAGGCCCGCGTGCGCCGGGCTTCGACCTGATGAAGTTCGGTGCCGCCATGACGGTGGGCATCGCATTGATCACGCAGATGGGCGAGCAGGCCGACTACCTGCGTTTCATGCCTGAGCCGCAGCCGGGGCGGCGCACCCGCTGGTGGGCCAGCGTGGTGATCGGCGGGCCGGGCTGGGTCGTACCGGGCGTGCTGAAGATGCTCGCCGGGGCCTTGCTCGCCTATCTTGCGATCGGCTACGCGGTGCCGATCGACCGGGCCGTCGACCCGACGCAGATGTACCTCGTGGCCTACAACGCGGTGTTCTCGCAGTACGGCCTGGCGGTCGCGGCGACCGCGCTGTTCGTGATCGTCTCGCAGCTCAAGATCAACGTGACGAATGCCTACGCCGGCTCGCTCGCGTGGTCGAACTTTTTCGCGCGGCTCACGCACAGCCACCCGGGCCGCGTGGTGTGGATGGTGTTCAACACCGCGATCGCGCTGATGCTGATGGAGCTTGACGTGTTTCAGGCGCTCGGCAAGGTGCTGGGCCTGTACTCGAACATCGCCATCTCGTGGATGATGGCCGTGGTGGCCGACCTGGTGATCAACAAGCCGATGGGCTGGTCGCCGAAAGGCATCGAGTTCAAGCGCGCCCATTTGTACGACGTGAACCCGGTCGGCGTGGGCGCGATGGGCGTGGCGTCGGTCTTGTCGATCGTCGCCTACCTCGGTGTGCTCGGGCCGATGGCGCAGGCGTTCTCGGCCTTGATCGCGCTCGTCACCGCCTTGATCGTGTCGCCGCTGATCGCGTGGTGGACCGGCGGGCGTTACTACATCGCGCGTTCGCCGTCGGCGCCGCCGTTTCCGGAAGGTGATGCCGGCACCTACAAACGCCTGACGCGCTGCGTGATCTGCGAGCGCGACTACGAAGGCGACGACATGGCGCAGTGCCCGGCCTACCAGGGTTCGATCTGCTCGCTGTGCTGCACGCTCGACGCGCGCTGCAACGACCTGTGCAAACCCCACGCGCGCGCTTCGGTGCAGTGGAATGCGATGCTGCGTGCGTTGTTGCCACGCCCGGTCTGGCCTTACCTGGAGACCGGCCTCGGCCACTACCTGCTGTTGATGGCGGTCGTGGTTCCGTTGCTCGCCGGTCTGTTCGCGGTGCTGTACCACCAGGGCCTGCCGGCGCTCGCCGAGCCCGGCTCGGTTTTGGCGCAGACGCTGAAGCTCGGCTTCGTGAAAGCCTTCGCTGCGTTGCTGCTCGTCAGCGGCATCGTCGCCTGGTGGCTGGTGCTGACGCAGAAGAGCCGCCAGGTCGCGCAGGAAGAATCGAACCGGCAGACCCAGGCGCTGAACGAACAGACGCAGGTGCTGCGGCGCGAGATCGAGTCGCACCGCCGCACCGACGAACAGCTGCAGCAGGCCCGGCGGCAAGCCGATTCGGCACGCCACCAGGCCGAGCTCGCCAACCAGGCCAAGAGCCGCTACATCACGACCGTGAGCCACGAGCTGCGCACGCCGCTCAACAGCATCCTCGGCTACGCGCAGCTGCTCGAAGAAGACGCCTCGGTGCCACCGCACCGGCGCCAGGCGGTCGCGGTGATCCGGCGCGGCGGCGACCACCTGCTGAGCCTGATCGAACGCACGCTCGACATCTCGCGCATCGAGGCCGGCAAGCTGCGGCTCGACAACAAGCCGATGCGCTTTCGCGAATGCGTGCAGGAGATCGTGCACCTGTTCGAGCTGCAGGCGGCGGCCAAGGGCATCGTGTTCGTGCGCGCGCTCAGCGAAGCCTTGCCCGAGGTCGTGCGCGCCGACGAAAAACGGCTGCGCCAGATATTGATCAACGTGCTCGGCAACGCCGTGAAGTTCACGCATGTCGGCCGGGTCGAGTTTCGCCTGACCCATGCACGCGAGATGGCGACCTTCGAGATCGAAGACACCGGCCCCGGCATCTCGGCGGCCGACATCGAACATGTGTTCGAACCCTTCGGCCGCGGCTCGGAAGCCGGCGCCGCGGCCAGCGGCGGCACCGGCCTGGGGCTGACGATCGCGAAGATGCTGACCGACCTGATGGGTGGTGAGCTCACGGTGCAGAGCACGGCGGCCTCGGCCGTGGCTTCCGGCGCAGCGGGCAGCACCGGCACGTTGTTCCGCATCCGCCTCTTCCTGCCCGAGCTGCGCGGTGCGCGCATCGAGCAGGAGCTGCCGCGCCAGACGCGCATCGGCTACGCCGGCCCACGCCGGCGGGTACTCGTGGTCGACAACGAAGAAATCGACCGCGGGCTGATGGTGAGCGTGCTGGAGCCGCTCGGTTTCCAGATCGAACAGGCGGCCTCCGGCCACGCATGCCTGGCGCTGCTCGCGGGCAGCGCGCCCGACGCGATCCTGATGGACCTGGCGATGCCCGGCATCGACGGCTGGGCGACGGTGCGTGCGATCCGCGAGCAGGGTCTGTGCAGCGCGCCGATCGCGATCGTCTCGGGCAACGCGTTCGACAAGGGGCTCGAGAACGGCCTCGGCATCGGCGCCGAAGACTTTATCCTGAAGCCGGTGCGCGTGAACGAGCTGCTCGACTGGCTCGGCATGCGGCTGCAACTCGAGTGGCTCGAAGCCGCGCCTGCCGAGGTGGCCGCGGCTGCACCCACAGCGCCGGCCGAGTGGCTCCTGCCCGACGAAGCACAACTGCGCGCGCTCGACGAACTCGTGAGCCTGGGCTACTACCGCGGCATCGTGCGCAAGCTCGACGACATCGCTGCGCTGCACGCCGGCCACGCCGGTTTCGTGAACCACCTGCGCGGCCTGGCGCACCAGTTCCAGCTCGACACGATGGCGCGTGTGATCCGCCAGGCGCTGGCCGACCGCGAGGTGCAGCCGTGAGCGCGCCGGGCCACCATGGACCCGAAGGGGCCACCTCGTGGCCGAAGGGCTCACACACCGCAGTGCGAAGCACGGAGGTTTCCTTTTGAACGTGACGCTGCCGAACCGCAGCGATTCGCTCGTCGTGCTGATCGTCGACGACGTGCCCGACAACCTGTCGCTGCTGCACGATGCGCTCGACGAATCGGGCTACACCGTGCTGGTGGCGACCAATGGCGAAAGCGCCCTGCAGCGCGCCGCGCAGGCGCTGCCTGTCTTCGTGCTGCTCGACGCGGTGATGCCCGGCATGGACGGCTTCGAAGTGGCGCGGCGCCTGAAGCAGAACCCCGACACGGCGCACATCCCGATCATCTTCATGACCGGCCTCACCGAAACCGAACACGTGGTGGCCGCGTTCCAGGCCGGCGGCGTGGACTACGTGACCAAGCCGATCCGGGCGCAGGAGGTGTTGGTGCGCATGGCCGTGCACATGCGCAGTGCGCGCGAAACGCACCAGGCCACGCAGGCGCGCAACGCGCTCGATGCCTTCGGCCACGCCACGATGGCGATCCATTTCGTGGAAGGCAGCGCCGATCCGGTGCGCTCGGTCTGGCAAACGCCGCTGGCGCGGCAGCTGATGCTCATCTACTTCGCGGCCAATCCGGGGCAGATTCCGGCGCCGGTGCTCGACTGGCTGAAGAGCGAAACGAAAGCGGTCGCCGAAGGCCGCGAACCGCGTACGCTGCCGGTGAGCCGCGTCAATGGCGACCAGCGGCGCCAGCTCGTGTTCTCGTTGCAGCAGCGCACCGGCGACGACGACCTGCTGATCGTGATGCGCGAGGTGTCTGATGCCGCGGTCGTCGACGCGATGGTTCAGTCCTTCAAGCTCACGCTGCGCGAAGCCGAGGTGCTGTACTGGGTGGCCAAGGGCAAGACCAACCGCGATATCGGCGACATATTGGGCAGCAGCCCGGCGACGGTGAAGAAGCACCTGGAGCGCGTGTATGTGAAGCTCGGCGTGGAAACACGCACCGCGGCGGCGTCGATCGCGATGAGCCGTTTGCGCCAGCTCAACCCGGGTATGACGGCTTGACCGAATCGGTGCGGCCCTTGTGGCCCACGACTTGCAGCGGTACAAGGGCAGGCGTTCGATCCGAACGCAGTGGGCAAAGAGGGGCAGGCACAGTGGCCAAAATTCCTCCCGGGGTGGGACCGAGGTTTCCGCAGGTCGTGGTCTTGTTCGGTGCCACCGGCGACCTGGCGCGGCGCAAGCTGCTGCCGGGGCTGTTCCACCTCTCGAGCGCCGGCTTCATTCCGGGCTGTCGCATCATCGGCGTGTCGCTCGACGACCTCGACCTCGGTGGTTTTCGCCAGGCGGCACGAAGCGCGCTCGACGAATTCTCGGCGCGCAAGGTGACTGAAGCCGACTGGAATGTTTTTGCCGCGTCGCTGGCCTACGTGCCGTTGGCGGCAGGGGCCGCTGCGCTGAAGGCTGCGGTCGACGAGGCCGAGAAAAGCTTCGGCGCCGAGTGCCAACGTCTGCACTACCTGAGTGTGCCGCCCAGCGCGGCTCTGCTGGCGGTGCGTTTGCTGGGTGAGGCGGGTCTCGTCGAACGCTCACGCATCGTGATGGAAAAGCCCTTCGGCACCGACCTCGCGAGCGCCGTGACGCTGAACCGCAAACTGCACGAGGTCTTTGCCGAAGACCAGATCTTTCGCATCGACCACTTTCTCGGCAAGGAACCGGCGCAGAACATCCTGGCGTTCCGTTTTGCCAACGGCCTGTTCGAGCCGATCTGGAACCGCAACTTCATCGACCACGTGCAGATCGACGTGCCTGAGACGCTGGGCCTGGGTAAACGCTCGGGCTTCTACGAGCAGATCGGTGCCTACCGCGACATGGTCGTCACGCATCTGTTCCAGATCCTCGGCTTCATGGCCATGGAGCCGCCGACCGCGCTGGAGCCGGCACCCATCAGTGAAGAGAAGAACAAGGTCTTTCGCAGCATGCTGCCGATCCAGCCGGGCGACGTGGTGCGCGGCCAGTACACCGGCTACCGAAGCGAAGAAGGTGTCGACCCGGAGTCCGAGACCGAGACCTTCATCGCGCTGAAGTGTTTCATCGACAACTGGCGCTGGGCCGGCGTGCCCTTCTTTCTGCGCACCGGCAAGCGCCTGGCCGAAGGCCAGCGCATCATCTCGATCGCGTTCCGCGAGCCGCCGAAGAGCATGTTCCCGGCCGGCTCGGGTGTGGGCGCGCAAGGGCCCGATCACCTGACCTTCGACCTGGCCGACGCCTCGAAGATGTCGCTCTCGTTCTACGGCAAGCGCCCCGGCCCCGGCATGCGGCTCGACAAGCTGAGCCTGCAGTTCGCGATGCACGACACCGGGCTGCTTGACGACGTGCTCGAGGCCTACGAACGACTGATCCTCGACGCGATGCGCGGCGACCGCACGCTCTTCACCACGGCCGAAGGCATCGAAAGGCTGTGGGACGTGTCGACCCATTTGCTCGAAGCGCCGCCGCCCGTTCGGCTTTACCCGCTGGGGTCCTGGGGGCCGAAGTCGATCCATCAGTTGATCGCGCCGCATGCTTGGCGTTTGCCTTTTGAGCGGGCTTGGAGGGACCCGAACAAAGCCGGGAATTGAGGGTTCGGCAAGGCCGAGTTGCTGGCGCCGCGGCAGGCAGCACCCGGCGTGCGGTTCATGCTGGAGCGGTCGTCGCTGCGCGCCGACTGGACCGGACAAGGCGCCTGCAGGCGCCCGCCCCGCTGCCACCGGCACCAGGGCTTGCGCGCGTTCAGCCCGAATACGTCCTCTGGCGTGGAGGGCCTTTCAGACGAAGAGGCCCAGATTTTTGACGCTGTAGTTGCCGATGGCGGGCACCACGGTGCTCAGGTTGGTGGAGGACACGCCCATCCAGGTTGCCAGCGTGGCGGCGAACTGGTCTACCGCCATCGACGGCAGCATGCGCCCCTGGCCGACATCGTCGGGGCCGCTGCTGCCCAGCAGCGGCGCCTGACCGAAGAGGCTGCGGCTCTTGAGCGCGCCGCCGGTCACGAAGTGGTAGCTGCCCCAGCCATGATCCGAGCCATCGCCGTTGGAGGCCAGCGTGCGACCGAAGTCTGAGGCCGTGAACGCCGTCACCTGGCTCGAGACACCGAGCTCGACCATCGCCGCGTCAAAGGCCGCCAGCGCGCCACCCACCTCCGCCAGCAAGACGGGATGGTCGGTCAGCAGGTTGTCGTGGTTGTCGAAGCCACCGATGCTGACAAAGAAAACCTGCCGTTTTGTGCCCAGCCCACTGCGCGCCGAGATCATGCGCGCCACCATCCTCAACTGTGAGGCCAGGCGGGTGGTGGGGAACACCGTGGTCAGCGCCGGGGCGCCGGTCAGGGCGCCAGTCAGGCCGACATTGGCGTCGATCGACCGCTGCACCACGCGCGCGTGCTCGCGCTCGAAGTTGCTGCTGCTGGGCGTGCTGGTGATGATCGAGCGCAGCGCCTGCGCTGCGGCGCTGGAGCCATACAGCGTATTGGCGATGCCATTGATCGGCACCGAGCCGTTGCTCGACACCTGGTACTGCGCAACGCTCTTGCCCGACAGGTAGACCGCGTTGCCGGCCACGCTCACCGAGGTGAACGAGGCCTGCGAATTACCGGCAGCGAACAGGTCGCCCATGCGCCCACCCCAGCCCGACGCGGCGCCTTCGGGGTTGCTCGCCTGCCAGACCGATTGCTGATCGTTGTGTGAGAACAGCTTGGGCGGCAAAGGCACCGAGCGCGCGCTGTACTGGGCTTTGGTGGTGGGCTGGATCAGCGGCCCGATGTTGAGCAGCACCCCCATGCGGCCGGCATCGAACACCGGCTTCAAAGGCAACAACTCCGGCGCCAGCGCGTACTGGCGCCCATCGGGCAGCGCGCTGGCTGGCGCGAGCACGGTGGAAGCGAGCAAGTCCCGGTTGGTGGCCAGGCCGCCGCGCAGCGACGCGTAGGCGCTGTAGGTGCTGGTGTCGTAAGGCACCAGCGTGTTGCCGTGATCGTTGCCGCCATAAAGGAAGACGCAGACCAAGGCCTTGTAGTCGGTGGGGGCTGACTGCGCGGCCGCCTCGCCGATGGCAGCCAGGTTGAGCGCCCAGGGCGCGGCCGCGCCGGCGGCCGACAGCGCCGAGGCGCGCTTGAGGAATTCGCGGCGGGAGTTCTTGGATGTCATGTCGTGTTCCCGTGGATTACTTGGCGACCAGAAACTCGGGCGCCGCCAGCGTCAGCAGCACGGCGGCGTACACGCGGTTCAAGCGGTTGGTGCTGGTTGACGACGGCATGGCGGTGATGGCGTCGCGGATCAAGCCCACCCGAGCGGCGCTCAGCTGATTCGCAGCGATCAGCAGGTTGGCTTGTGCTGCAAGTGCCGGCGGGTCGGTGGCCAACGGCAGCCATGCCGTGTAGTCGGCTTTCACGTCGGATGAAAACAAGCCGCCGGTATCGGAGATGGCCAACTGCATGAAATTCAGATACCCCGCGACCGAGGTCTCGGTGGTGATCTGGAACTCAGGTGCCACCTTGCCGGCGCCGGCAATGGCCGTGTTGGGCGGCACGTAGCCCGGCCTGTAGAAGTTGAAGACCGAAGGCGAGCGCATCGGGCTCTGGCCCAGCCGGGTGGCTGGATCAGCGGTTTCAGGCACTTTCCAGTCACCCGAGGGCGAGCTGACGTTGCAGGCGCGCGCCCAGGCGGCAAATCGCAGCACGGGCTCGCGCAGCTTGCCGCCGTTGGCGTCGGCCGACGCGGTGGTGCTGTTGCGCGCTTCGGGATCGAGCAGGATGGCCCGCAGCACCGCGGCGAGGTCGCCACGCACCCCGACGCCGTTGTTGTTGAACACCGCTGCGACGCGGCCCACATAAGCCGTGCTGGGGTTGCTGCTGACCAGGCGCTGAATCAGTTGCTTGCCGAGGAAGGGCCCGACGTTGGCGTGGTTGAACAAGTGGTCCAGCGCGACACGCAGGCTTTCGGGGCCCGACGTGTTGGCCGGTATCGTGAGGCCCAGGAAGACCTTCTGGCCGTTCTCGTGCCGCTCGGGCCGGTGGTACATCGGCGAGGTTCGACCGGCCTTGTCGGTTTCATTGTCCCAGCCGGTGAAGACGCGTGCCAGGCCGGAGACATCGGCTTCGCCATAGCTGTCTATCTGGGCGCCGCCCTGCAGCCGCGGCGTGCCATCCGCATTGAGCTGGACCAAGCCGATGGTCAACAACTGCATCACCTCGCGCGCATAGTTCTCGTCGGGCTGCCGACCCGTGGAGTCGGCCTTGCTGCTGTTTTTCATGGACAGGTAGGCGCCCATCGCGGTCGACAAGGTCACCGCTTGCAGCAGCGCGCGGAAGTTGCCGAACGCGTGCTGCTCGAGCAGGTCGAGGTAGGCGAGCACGCTGTACGCCCGGTCGCTGCCCGGCACGCCATCCAGCCCGACCACGAAAATCTGGCTGAGCGCAAAGACCATGCGCTGACGCAACTGGTCGGGGCTGCTCAAAAACTTGCGCCAGACCGAGTAGTCCACCGCAGACTGAGCGCCCCCCGGCGCTTTGGCTTCTGTCCACGCAAAGTGGCCTTGATCGCGCGGCATGGCAAGTTGCTCGTCGAGCCACTCCGCGGCGCTGCCCAGCGCAAGCACGCGCTCAAGCTCGGCGCGGTTGGCGCCGAAGCCGCCCTGGGCGATCAAGCGCGAGGCCTCGGTGAGCGTGAATGCCGGCGATGGAGCAGGTGCCGGCGATGGTGCCGGTGCAGGTGCAGGTGCAGGTGCAGGTGCAGGTGCAGGTGCAGGTGCAGGTGCAGGTGCAGGTGCAGGTGCAGGTGCAGGTGCAGGTGCAGGTGCAGGAGCAGGTGCAGGTGCAGGTGCAGGTGCAGGTGCAGGTGCAGGTGCAGGTGCAGGAGCAGGAGCAGGTGCAGGTGCAGGTGCAGGAGCAGGAGCAGGAGCAGGAGCAGGTGCAGGTGCAGGTGCAGGTGCAGGAGCAGGAGCAGGAGCAGGAGCAGGAGCAGGAGCAGGTGCAGGTGCAGGTGCAGAGCCCAGCTCCAGCGTTAAGGTGGCCTTAGTTCCTGCTACGCCGCTCTTTGAGTAAGGGGTTGCGTTGATGACGTACACGCCATTTGCCGGACTCCACTTGCTGTAAACGCCATTTATATCGCCCATGTAGGCAAACGGTGCCGAGTTCTCGGTTCGGGTGCGCAAGGCGTCGGTGAAGATGACTTTGCTTGCGCTGACGGAATTGGCTCGCACATTAATTCGTGGCGGCCGGGTGGTGAGCCTGCCGCTGGAGGTGAAAGTCGCGATGTCGGCACCGGTGTCGGCATTTACCACCGTGAAGCTCTGCACAACCAACGGTGCTGGTGCATCAGCGGCCAGTGCTATGCCCGATGACAGGAGTCCGCAGGCCAGACTAGTGCATTTCAGTTGACTCTTCCAAATTGACATGGGTGCCCCTTCAAGTTTGTGGGTAATCAGTTCGTTGATTAATGAACTGTTTTGAAGTGTAAGAAGAATCAGGTTTTCATATGTTTCAAAATGCATCAGCAATAGGACTTACGTTAAAAGTCATCGAAATCTCAGGCGCTTTGAGTTGCGAGCGGAGGTGGTCAACGAGTAATCTACGCTTGTCTGCTGTGTGTTGTTTCTTAAGAGTCAGGCGGCTTCTTAAGGCGCTGAGCGCAAGGCTGTTAGCAGCCCCCGAGCATCACTGGCCCACTGCGAAGCACGGGGCCACAAAATTTGCCGCCAGGAACAAGTGCTGTGCGATCGAAATAGGCACAGTAGGCCCACCATCGTCAATCCATATGACGCTGTGGTCGCCACCGCCGCCCCCCAGGCGCCCCAAAAAGGGATGGTCGCCCAACATATGGCCAAATTGATCAGTAATGAGGTGGCGGCGATGGAGGCTGCCACTTTGGGCCGCCCGGCGTGATTGGTGAAGTAGGCCGACAGCACCGAGGCCGGGGCGTAGGCCAGCACACCTGGCAACAACACAGCCAGCAAGCCACTGACGTCGGCATACCCTGGGCCCAAGAGCCAGGGCACCCCCAACAAGGCCACAAGCCACAATATTGGCGCCACGCACAACAAGGCTGCCACACTGAAGTGCATCACTCTCAGTACGGTAGCTACAGCTTGCTCTCGGTTGGGGGTGCCGATGCGAGCAAAAGCCGCTTGTGACAGCGATGACGAAATCAGCCACAACACCTCCGCCATCATCACCGCCACTGCGTAAACTCCAGTTGCCGATAAACCCTGCAGATGTTCGAGTAAAAATACATCGGCTTTGTAATTCATCAGACTGATGAGGTTGCTCAAGCCGAGTGTGGCTATGGTGCCACCTTGGGTGCGCAGCCAGGTGGCCGCAGGGGCTTGCCAGCCGCTGCTTCGCAGGCCTGCCCAGGCACTGAGCAAACCTACTAAAGCCCGTGCGCTTACCCAGGTAGCTAGCAGTGTGAATATATTCACGGGGGCCCCGAACAGCACGGCCAGCCCCCAAGAGGACAAGGTCAAGAGTGGGGTGCCCAGGGTCAGGCCAGCCAAGGGCAGCATGCGCCCTTGGCCTAGCCATAATCCACAGACATTGGGTGTCAACATTAAAAATGGCAAGGCACAAGCCAGCAACCACATCGAAGCATAGGCCTCTCCAGCTGCAGCCAAAGAGGTAGCCCACAATGCTGTGCCCAAGCCTGCACCTAACAGCAGGCTGGCCAAGATCAAGCTGGACAGAGCTGAACCTGGCTTGCCACCAAAGTGAGAGACCTGGCGCGCCAGGGCGATTCCACCGCCTGAGAACAAGGCCAACAGGGCCGACTCTAAAGCCAAAAAAAGGGCAAAGGTGCCCACAGCCTCGGGCCCCAGTCGCGCAGCCATCAGGGTGATCAGCAGGCCAATGCCTGCGGCGAGGCTGCGTGTGATGACGTTGATCACCGCACCTTGAGCAAGGCGCGGTGCAAGCGCTTTCATCAGGGGGTCTTATTGGCTCAATGGAGAGAAGGCTTGGGCATGAGCCCGTGCCCTGCTACAAAATTCGCCTTGGATGGGCCAGGGCTTCGTGGGCTGAGTGTAAGCGCCGCACCAAGACTCGAATGAAGGCCTCATCAAACAAATGTCGGCAAGTGGGATTGACTTGGGCGAGGGTTTCAGGGGTGAATGAAATGGTAGTCACGTTTTTGGTCACGATCACATCGGTACTGTGGCGGCCCAGCTCAGGGCTTGGCGCTAGGTAGACCATTTCGCCCACCGAGGTTCCGGCCCCTAGTTGGGCAACCGTTTTTCCATCACGAATGACTTCGACGTCGCCCTGCGCAATGATGTGAAATGTGCGCCCCTCTTCACCCTTGCTGTACAACGCGTGACCCAAAGTAAAACGTTGCCACTTGGCGCGGTGCACGACCTCCCATAACTCAACGTCACCAAACTTAGAAAAAAAATCAAGCTTGCGCAACAGGTTGAACCGTTCTGAGTCGAGCATGCCTCCAATCTGCCCGCGCGGCACCTGCTGCTTGCTGATGAGTTGTGACAGTGACTGTGCAAACTGCTCCCAGTTGCCGTGTCGGTCATCAGGGCTTTTGGACAGTGCCCGTTGTATAAAATCATCAACAGCGGGGCTCAAGCCTGAGCGCAGTGTGGTCAGTGCAGTGGGCTTGACGTGAAACACCTGGTGCATCATGGCCGACTGGACTTGCCCCTCAAAGGGGGGGCGCCCAGCAATCAGGTTGTACATCACCGCTGCCAGTGAGTACATGTCAGCGCGGCAGTCGAGCGTGGTGCCATCGAGTTGCTCAGGCGACATGTACGCTAGTGAACCTACTCGGTGAACTTGGGTCACATCCGAGGCTAAATTCAGCACGCTGCCAAAATCAGAGATTTTGATGTCGGTGATCTCGCCCTTGCTGTCGAGAACCGTCAGCAGGTTGGCCGGCTTGACATCGCGGTGAATCAGACCCTGGCGGTAGACATAGCTCAGAGCCATGGCGCATTTGAAAGCTAACTCGACCACTTGGTCTAAGGGCAGCAGTTGGTCTGAGCGGCAGTGGGGACGCAAGGTTGAACCGGCCACGTATTCCATGACCAAATAAGGTGCCACTGGGTCGTCGACAGCGTCGAGCAATTTGACCACATTGGGGTGTTGCAACCGGCCCACCAAGGCGGCTTCTGCCGCAAATGAGTTGGCGCCATTGGGCAGGTCTCGGGCCCCCAAGGGCTTGACCCGTTTGATGGCCACGGTGCGATTTTGAAAATCATCTCGGCAAAGAAAAACATCACTCGTGGCGCCCTCACCGATCTTGTTAAGCACACGGTATTTGCCAATTTTGGTGAGCAATTGGAATGGGCGCAGCGTCGGCTGCAGGTCAAGAAGCAAGTCGACGCTGTTGAAGTTTGATGTCGCAGGTTTTGCCGAGGGTGATTTTGCTATAGGCGGCACTGAGCCTGTAGGCTGAGCAGGGGGGGGGGGCGCGGGAGGGGCCATGCAATCAATCCTGCGGTCAGTGAATTGCGCCGGCTTGGTTTGCGGCCAATGACGCAGCGCAGCGTGTGAATGTCATGGCTGAGTTTCTTACTGAACGCCAGCATCAGGTGGGTCAAACAAGACCTCTATTGCCGTTCATTCTTGGGTGGCATTTCTGTCTCGACGATCAGGGGGGGCACACTGCCTCAGGGGGGGGCATTGCGCAACTGCTCAGGACTCTTGATAGGCGGCCAGCAGGGAGGTGCGAAATTTTTCGGGGTGAAACCGGCGCCATGCCTCTTGGTGCGCTGCCGCCCCTAGCCGTTTGCGCAATTCGGGTTCGATGATCAATTGGCTGAGCGTGTGCAGGACCTCGCCTTCGGTTTTGCACAGCACACCCGTTTCCTGGTGTCGGATCAGGTCGCGGTGGTAGGGGGTGTCAAACGCGACACAGGGCAAGCCCATGGCCATCGCTTCAGCTAAAAATACCGGAAAGCCTCTCGCGCCGGCTGGCGCATAAAACGCCCATGCGCCTGAGAGGATACTGGCGCGATGGTTTTCTGGCGCCGCTTCAATAATTTCAACGTGGGCTGCTTTGAACTGGGCTCGGCTGATGGCGGGTACAGGACCCAGCCAGCTGAAGCGCACACCTTGGGGGGCTTCATCTGCCAATAAGACGGCCATTTGTGCCACCGAGGTGCCACTGGCGGCATTGTCGGCGTGGTGGCCACTGATGATCTGGGGGGTGTGATTTTCGACGTGGGGGGTGTTGAAAAATAGGCTTGAAACTGGGCTCTCAATGAGCTCAACACTGTGCTGGGTGATTGAGCGAAGCGCTCTGACATCAGTGTCAATATTGGCAATCGCTCGCTGCGGCGCGCGCCCCGACTGAGGGCGCATCAGCTTTAAGACCAAAGTGCCCAGACCCTTCAGGGGTGAAAGTAATTTTGAGCCGTGTGGCGAGAAATAGACTTTGCTGGGCATGGGGGCGGAAGACGAGGCCCACACTCCGATCAAGGAGGGAATCAGCCCGTGTAAATGAACCGCAGCAACTGACTGTGTGAGCAAGGCCCGACGCAGGGCTGTCAGCAACTGATGCCACTCGCGAGTTGGCGAGCGCTGTGCCTCTAAACGGACCAATTGCACGTCAGGGTGTAGCTGTTGCAGTGCCATCCGATGCACCTTATCGTCAATGAGAATAACGATTTGTTGGACGCCGGAATCGGCCAGAGCATGGGTCGTTGGTCCCAGGAAACTACAGACTCCATCATTCACGCGGCCGACCAGATGGATGAGAGCTTGCCTCTGGGCGGGGCTAGAAAAAACGTGCGGTTTGGGCTTCAAGCGACTCACTCCGGATGGCGAACTCGAATCATTTAGGTTAGATGGGTCAAGCCGTTTGCAGTGCCAACTCGTGAATCGTCAATTGACGCTTAACCGGGCATCTTCAAGACTCAGTGTTATATCAAACCCAAGAGGTTGACCACGGTCGAGGGCCCCAAAAAATTACTTGTCTCGCAACTCTCATGGTATCCATCTTCAACTCGAAGCTGCTTTGTCGTCAAAGGGTGTGACGAGCGATCTACGGCGTTGCCAATGCCCGCGATACCAAGGGGTATCGCTGTGCTTTGCGCCTTGCATCCTCACTGTCCAAACGACTCATCAACATGGCATCTTCAGTTCCGAGGGGTATAGGGTGGGGTTGCCAAGCCCACTCATTAACAAGCGCCTTCGCGCAAGACAACCACTCGGGCTGTCTTGGCCAAAATTGAGAGGTCTAACCAAAAATTGCGATTTTCTACGTAATGCCGATCTAGCTCAACCCGCTCTTCATAGCTGGTGTTGTTTCGCCCACTGACTTGCCAAAGACCCGTCATGCCTGGTAATACGCTCAGGTAGTGCCATCGTATTTGGCCATATCGACTGAGCTCTGGAACGGTAATAGGGCGGGGGCCAACCAATGCCATCTCACCCCGAACCACGTTGATGAGCTGGGGCAGCTCGTCTAAACTGGTTCGACGCAGAAAGTGACCGATGGGGGTGATGCGGGGGTCAACCGAAAGCTTCTGGTCACGTTCCCATTCGATGCGTGCCCGAGCATCTGTGCGCAGCAAGTCATTCAGCATTTGTTCAGAATTGACGTACATCGAGCGAAATTTCAGGCAACGAAACAGTTTGCCGTTAGCGCCCACCCGGTAGTGCCCAAAAAAAATAGGGGCCCCATCACGCATCCAAATCATCACGGCCATTGTCAGCATGAGTGGCGAAAAAAGCACTAGCAAAGCTATGCCAACCAGTTGGTTGAAGCAAGCCCAAAGGCGTTCATTCAGCCACTTTGATCGGCCTTGGACATGGCCCAAAAAGCGGTTTACAAAGGAAGCAGCACTCATGTTACTTACCTCGTGGATGTGGGCGGGGAGGGCGGGGTTTTAAAACGGATCGTGTTGCTCAGAAAAAACAATCCGTACTTTCACTGATCAGTGTAGCGGAGAGTGTTGAAAATCTGACCAAACACGCAAATTTCAGTGCAGAAAAGCGATTTTTATTGCGGAGGATGTCACTGGGGGCGCATTGTGATGGAGGGTTTTAGGGGGCGCCCCCACGCTTGAGCACCGTCAGCAAGTGCTGGCCTTTGGCGTAGGTTTCTGCCCACTCAGCTTGGGGGCCTGAGTCAGACACCACTGCACCACCCACTTGCACCATTACTTGGTCTTGGTGCACCAGGGCTGTTCGAATCACTACCGATAAGTCCAGGTCGCCAGAGATGTCGAGGTAGCCGATTGCCCCAGCGTAAGGACCGCGTCGCACGGGCTCGAGCGTGTCAATGATTTCCATGGCCCGAATTTTTGGGGCGCCTGTCATGGAGCCCGGCGGCCAGCAAGCGCGCAGCAAGTCTGAGATTTGAGCGCCTGGGCGCAGACGGGCGGTCACTGTTGAGACCATTTGCCATACGCTCGGGTGTGCCTCAATATGAAACAGGGCTGGGGCTTGTACGCTGCCTGTTAGCGCCACTCGTCCCAAATCGTTGCGCATCAGGTCAACGATCATCAGATTTTCAGCGCGGTCTTTGACACTGTGAGCTAAGGCTTGTCGTTGGGCTTCATCCTGGGTCTCATCAAAGCCACGGGCGCGCGTGCCTTTGATGGGGCAAGCCCAGAGTTGATCACCAGAGCGCTTCAAAAAACGCTCTGGTGAGACGCTCGCCAACGCAAAACCATCGCCGGGTATGTAGGCTGAAAACGGCGCTGGGTTGGCCCGCGTGAGGGCTTGGTACAAACCAAAGGGGTCGCCTGAGAAACTGGCCTGCAATCGGTGTGACAGGTTGGCCTGAAAAATATCGCCCGCCGCAATCCAATCGAGCAGCTGTTGAATTTGTTTGAAGTACACGGCCTTTGGTGTGCCTGAGTGCATCGCCCCAGCCTCAAACAGGCCCCCAGCCATTTCGGGGCCTTGGGTGGCTTGAGCCAGGGTTCGCGCCCAGATGCCCCTGCGTTTCTCAGGGTCGCTCCAAGGTAAGTCTTGGGTGCAAAAATACCACTGCGCTTGTGCATGGTGGTAGGCCAACAGATGGTCACTCAGTTGCAAGCACAGATCAGGCAAAAGCAAGTCTGCAGCAGCCTTGGAGGGCAGTTTTTCGAGATAGCGAATCAGGTCATAGCCCAGGTAGCCCACCAGGCCAGCGACGAAGCCCAATCCATTGGGTCGATCGGGGTGGTGGGGCAGGGCAGCGCAGCATGCCAAGATGTCTGCCAGGGCTTCAAAGGGCTGAGGCCACGTGGCTAAGGTCTTAAGGGCAGGCGCCTCGTCAAGGCCGTCAAACCCCTGCAATACCGTGTTGCCGCCCAATGTGCGCAGCGTGGCCAATGCCGGACCGGTGACATACGACCAATCAGACAGGCCTGGCATGAGTTTGCTGCTTTCTAACAGGCTCACGCGCTGACGTGGTTGGAGCCTGGAGAAGACCAGTTGAGGGCTTGCTTGAAGAGGGAGGGGTACGATTGAGCTCAATTTTGACGAATACCAACACAGAGATCATGAGTGTAGACCGCCGAGTTTTTCCTGCTGACGCTGCACATGCGGCGGCCTTGCGTTTGTTGCTGGTTCACGATGGCTCAACCACGCGTTTGTGCCAAGCTGTTGCCCAGCAGCCGATGCGAGTGGTACTGCATCAGCAGGAGCGCACGAGCGAGGTGTTGCCCGAGGTTAGAGAGCACTTGGGGGGGCAGCATTGGCTGTACCGCGTGACGAGTTTGTGCACAGCTGAAGGCTTGGTGATGATGGACAACCTGTCCTTGACGCGGTTAGACACTGTGCCCGAATGGTTTTTGCAAGAGTTAGAAAAGGGCTGTGCGCCAATCGGCCACCTGCTGGATGCTTTGTTTGTTCGGCGAGAGCCCAAGCCCACATCTGCAGCGTTGCATCAGGCCCTGTGGCAGCATGTTGGCTTGCCCGATGAACTCAGCAGCCGAAGCTACCGCATCATCACTCCCCAGGGGCCGCTCATGTTAATTTTTGAGACGTTTCGAGCCGGCCTGACGGGCCCTGTTAGCTAGGCATGACGCCTATTTTGAGGAGATCAGTGTGTGTGCATCTGCAATCGAATCGATTCAAGACAACGTGGCGCAGATCACTGCTTTGCGCCGAGATTTGCATGCTCACCCTGAGCTGTGTTTTAAAGAGGTTCGCACAGCCGATGTGATTGCCAATCAGCTCAGGCATTGGGGCATTGAGGTGCACCTTGGCCTGGGAGTCACGGGGGTGGTGGGCGTGATTCAGGGAGGTGGCTCCAAGCGCGCAGTAGCGCTGCGGGCTGACATGGATGCGCTGCCGATGACCGAGCACAATCACTTTGCGCACGCCAGTCGTCACCCCGGCAAGATGCATGCGTGTGGCCATGACGGGCACACCGCTATGCTGCTAGCTGCAGCGCAATATTTGGCCGCCAAAAGGGATTTTGATGGGCGCGTGGTGCTGGTGTTTCAGCCCGCCGAAGAGGGCGGTGGGGGCGCGCGCGAGATGATCAAAGATGGCCTGTTTGAGCGCTTTCCTGTCGAGGCAATTTTTGGGGCCCACAACTGGCCAGGCATGGCGGCGGGCGAGTTTGCCATCAAAAGCGGCCCCTGTTTTGCCAGTAGCAATGAGTTCCATATCAAACTCAAAGGCAAGGGGTCTCACGCTGCGATGCCCCATAACGGCGTCGACCCCGTGCCGGTGGCTTGCCAGCTAGTGCAGGCTTTTCAGACCATTTTGACCCGCAACATGAGGCCCATCGATGCCGGCGTGATTTCAGTCACCATGATCCATGCGGGCGAAGCCACCAACGTGATCCCTGACAGCGTTGAGATGCGCGGCACGGTGCGCACCTTCACCCTTGAGGTGCTCGATTTAATCGAGCAGCGTATGCAGCAGATTGTTCAGCACACGTGTGCCGCCTTCAACCTTGCGGCTGATTTCAAATTCACCCGAAACTATCCTCCCACCATCAATCATCCAGGTGAGACGGCCTTTGCAAGGCAAGTGATGGTCGATTATGTTGGGGCAGGCAAGGTGCACGAGTTTGAGCCCACGATGGGAGCCGAAGACTTCAGTTATTTTTTACTCAGCAAGCCTGGTGCGTATTTTTTAATGGGCAACGGTGATGGCAGCCACCGACAAGGCGGTCACGGCATGGGGCCCTGCATGCTGCATAACCCGAGTTATGACTTCAATGATGAGTTGATCCCGATAGGGGCAAGCCTGTGGGTTAAGTTGGCCCAGGCGTGGTTGGCGGCACACAGGACTGGATCTATGCCCCTCGGAACTGAAGATGCCGGATCGTAGATCCGTTTTGAAAACGGATCTACGGCATTGTAAATGCTCGCGATACCCAATGATATCGCTGTGCTTTACGCCTTGAATCTCCATTCTCAAAACGACCCATCGACCCAGCATCTTCAGTTCCGATGGATATATTGCCAATGGGGGGCGAGTGGCGAATGAGCTAGCTGACCGGACAGGCGGGAATCGAGCAGCCTGAGCACTTCGCTATTCCTACCGCAACAATTTTCCCTAGCATCTTTAGTTTTAGAAGTGCCGCTTTAAAGTCGGTTTTGGCTTTAGTTTGGTCGATTTGTAAGAACACTGAGCGGCCCTTGTTTTCATCGCCAGGGTAGCCCCGCCAAAGGGGCCAGCGCGTCAGGTGCCAAGGCTTAAATCGTTCGACTGCCACGCGTCGTGGAATGTCCTCAATGTGCGGGTTGAGCCCGCGGTGTGTTGGCTGGCAGACTGAAAGAACCCTCGGCGACTGATGATGCAGTGAACAAAAGGGTCAAACAACTTCAAGACACGGGGATCAAAGTCAGTGACGGTTTTTGAAGGCATGTGTGGGCCTCAGCGGGGTGTTTGCGCGCGCAGGATACGGGCCGCTTCTTCAGACTTCGCATCATCGATGAGGTTGAGCACACCGCGCAGGTCTACCGCCTTGGTTGATGTTTTGAACTGACCTGTGAGCGGGGTTTGCGGGCTCAGCGTGCCGCGCAGAAAGTGCTCCCAAATCTCGGGGCCAAATTTGGTGTGCAAAAGCTCTGGTGCATAACGTCCAAAAAAATCAGCCAAGTTTTTGACATCACGCAGCAACATGCGCTGAGCATGGTTGTTGCCGGCGGCGTCGACGGCCTGAGGCAAATCAATGATGACGGGACCTGCGGCGCCCATCAAGATATTGAACTCTGACAAGTCACCGTGGACAACGCCAGCGCATAGCATTCGCACCACCTCGGTGAGCAAACTTTGGTGATGCTGACGGGCTTGCTCGGGCGTGAAAATCACGTCATTGAGGCGTGGGGCGGCGGCGCCTTCGGCATCAGTCACCAGATCCATCAGCAGCACGCCGTCGCAGAAGTTGTGGGGGCGGGGTACGGTCACGCCGGCGGCCGCCAGCCGGTACAAGGCATCGACCTCTGCGCTTTGCCAGGCGGCCTCAGTGGCTTGGCGCCCATAACGGGTGCCTTTGGCCATGGCACGGGCTTGTCGAGTATTTTTGACTTTTCGGTTCTCGGTGTAGTCCACGGCCTGTCTGAAGCTGCGTTGATCTGCTTCTTTGTAAACCTTGGCACAACGAATCTCGTTGCCACAACGCACAACATAGACTTGGGCTTCTTTGCCACTCATCAACTGGCGAATGACCGCGTCAATCAGGCCTTCTTCAATCAGGGCGAGCAGTCTGGGTGGTGGTTTCATGGCTGCATTTTGCACTGTTGAACAATCATGGGGCGTTTTGAAAACGGATCTGCGGCGTTGTAAATGCTCACAATACCAAATGGTATCGCTGTGCTTTACGCCTTGCATCTCCATTCTCAAAACGACCCATTGACCCAGCATCTTCAGTTCCGAGCGGTATAGACGCCATACTGTTTACTTAGCCTGTTGGCGCCGACGCGATTTTGACCCACGTGCCGACTTCGGACTGACCCACCATCACGGTCCGCCATCCCGCATCCAGCAACGATTGCAGAAACACCTTGCTGGGTCATGCAGAATCGGCAGCCTGGGTCAGTTTGACGTCGGTGTCAACAGTTTGAGCTTACAACCCCAGCGTGCCGTGCTTTCGCTCGCCCATTTTCGGCGAAATCCACATGTTCGCGGACACCGAACCCTTCTCAGGTAGCGTCCTTTGACGAAAATTCGATGGAGAGTCTCTCGTCAGGAAATCCTACTCTGTTCTGTCATTCAAAACCCGCAACCAGTTGAAGGCTTATTTCCAGGAAGTGGCGATCACTGTACTCAGTGCCGTCTGATAATCAGGTGTCAGCGTGACCTGGCCTGCAGCGGGTGGGGCAAAAACGGCCATCGCTGAGACCAAAGACTGCACTTGGCTTTCGAGAAGCATCTTTCCATCACTGGTTTTGAACTGCTCAACGTGATGCGCTTGAGAAGCGTACCAATTGCTGATGGTGCTTTTGTCCGAGGTGCCAATGATGCTAAGTTCCAGGTCTGAACCCACTTGACGCAACCAAAGCTGGTTGGCCTCAACGCCTGCACCGATAGAGAGTAAATCGATATTGCCCATGCTGGCGTCGTAATCTCGGATGATGTCAGCACCTGAGCCTCGAGCAAACAGGTAGGTGTCGTTGCCTAAATCACCGCTGAGTTCGTCATTGCCTGCGCCACCGTCCAGCGTGTCGTTTCCAGTCTGGCCAGACAGCTGGTCGTTGCCATCGCCACCGCGCAGGGTATCGTTGCCCTCATCGCCTTGCACGCGGTCGTCGCCTGCGCCACCATCGAGCGTATCATCGCCCGCTCGGCCATACAACGCATCGTTGTCTGCCTGGCCATTGATGGTCTCGGCGTTGAGTGTGCCGTAGGTGTCATCAACACCTGCCGTGCCTGCAAATACTCTAGAGAGAATGGCTGAAAGATTCCATACCGTCCCATCGCTGAACTTGATTTGCTGCAGCGGGTTGTGAGGGTTGGCGGTGTTGTCTTCGTAGAGAAAGTTCTCGACCAAGACTTGGTCACTCGTGCCGTTGATCTTGACCAGCAAGCGGTTGCCTGAGGTGCCCAGGGTCACTTCGGTGGGCAGCACGCCCGCTTTGAACTGCAGAGTGCTGAGCTTGCCAGGCGTGGCATCATGCTCTGAGCGTATGGAGTCTTGGCCGTCACCCTTGCCAAACAAGTAAGTGTTGTTGCCTATGCCGCCTTGAACTTCGTCGTTGCCTTTG
>JANMHH010000137.1:0-2415 GCA_031375065.1 Rubrivivax sp.
GGGAACTTCGAGCGTGGCCAGGATTTCGCGCTTGCGAAAGTGCTCCAGCGCAGCGGGCGGCAACTTCAGGTGCGAGTGGATCAGCTTGCCCTGGGCGTCGGTGATGGCGAACGCAGCCATCTCCGGAATGGTCTTGCGCACTTCCTCGAAGACCTGCTCGATGCCAAACAGGTCCTTCAGCGACACGTTGTTGTCGTGGGCCTTGAGCATCAAGGAGCGGATGGTGGCGCCCACCGTGGCTGCCTTGCGCGCCAGTTCTGGCGCCAGGGCGTGTTCGAAGGTGCGGTGTGACAGCGTCGCCGAGGCCGCCAGCGCCAGCGCCACCACGACCATGATCACGCCGGCCAGGCGCAGGTAGATGCGCCGCAGATAGGTTTCGCTCATGGACGGCCTCCGCGCTGCAGTTGCCCGCGCAGGTCCACCAGGTCGGCCTCGGCGCTGCGGGTGGTTTCGACAAAGCGCTTGAGGGCGTTGGCAAAAGAACCGGCACCTCCCGACGCCGCGGTACGGGTAGGGTCGCCGCTGCGCAGCGCGGCCTCCAGGCGGCTGGCGTCACGCCCCAGGCTGTTCATCACGGCCAGCATGGCCAACGAAGCCAGCAGTGCGGCCGCGCCAAAAATGACCAGGGTGTAGAGCGCCAGTTTGCGCGCCACGGCCATGGCGTTGTCTTCCACCTTGTCGTAGGCAAAACGCATCGCCACGTAGCCGATCGTGACGCCAAACTGGGTCTGGATGTCCTGGCCGACCGCTGCATCCCGGGTCTCGCGCACGATCCAGCTGCTGTCCCCGGGTTTGCCCAACTGTTGTTTCCAGCTCTCTGGCACGCTGCGGTTGGTGCGCAACTGGTCGGTGCTGTACAGCGTCTTGCCGTCGACGTCGAAGATGTCGATGCCGCGAATCAGGTCGTCGGTGGCGCGCAGGCGCTGCAGCGTCGCCGGCAGGGTGCCCAGTTCGGAAAACTGCAGTCCCAGCGCCAGCGAGGCCTGGATGCTGTTCTCGATCTGTTGGCCGGTGAAGGTCAGGCGCTCGGTCACCAGGCGTTCGGCCACCGAGCGGTATTTGAAGTAATTGAGCAACCCGGCCATGCCCACGGCGAAGCCCGTGACGATCACGGCGATCTGGATCATGCGGCGCTTGTTGTTGTTCATCAGAAGAATGCCTTCTTAGGCGGCGCGTGAAAACGCCCCCAACAGGTGCATTTCGGCACGCTGGCGGGTTTCTTAAAGCCAAATCAGCAGCTCTCAAGACCGGCTGTTTCCTGCCGATACCTGATGCAGAGCCCCAGGCCACGCGCTAACGGTCACCCTGCTGGCAGCACAACCCCTTTGTTTCTACCCCTTCATGCCGTCTTCCCGTAACCGACTTCAGCTGGCCGATCGCAACGAACTGGCCGGCGACACGCTGCCGGCCGAACTGTTCGACCTAGCATGGGAGCCCCCCGGTCAACCCCGGCGCCGGGTTGTGGACGACTGGAAACAGTACATGGCGGTGGCCAGCCAGGTGGTGGGCCGCTTCCATGGCCAGTTTGTGCAACGCCACTTCGAGTACCTGCATCCGACCTGGCTGCAGCCGGCCACGCCACGCCGGCTGCGCAACGAATACCCGGTCAGCGTGGCCTACACCGAGTGGGGGCGCCCGGACGCGCCACTGCTGGTGTGCTGCGGCGGCGTGGCCAACGTGGCCACCCGTTTCAATTACCTGGCCTCTGACCTGGCGCAAGACTTCCGGGTCATTTGCCTGGACTGGCTCGGCCGCGGCCGCTCCGGCTGGCTGGCCGCTCAGGAGGACTACTCCTTGCGCACCTACACCGAGCAGCTGCGCCAGCTGATTTTTCATCTGGGCGGTGGCCCGCTGACCGTGCTGGGCTCGTCGATGGGCGGCAGCACCGCCATCGAGCTGATTGCACGCCACGCTGGCTTGGTGGACCGGTTGATCCTCAACGACGTCGGGCCGCAGATTCCGGGTCGGCGCCGGCGCCGGCGGGCACAGACCATCGCCCGCCACTACGTGTTCCGCAACCCGGCCGACCTGCTGCGCAAGCTCGGTGCCTCGGCCAAGAACGACGGTCCGGTCAGCGACGACATCCGTTTCAACCTGACTTTCCACCAGACCAAGTGGTCGGACGAAGAAGGCGGTCGGATCTACCGCCATGACGTGCGTGCGCTGCAGGCCTACCGGCACGACTCGCAGCACAGCCTGATGCAGTGGCCGGAGTGGCGTCGTGTTCATCTGCCCATGCTGTTGATCCACGGCATGCAGTCCGATGCGCTGCTCGAATCGACCATCACGCGCATGCGCCGGGGCAAGGACCTGACCTTGATGCACATTCCGGACACCGGCCACAGCCCGCTGCTGGCCGACCGCAACCACAGCTGGTTCATCCGCGAGTGGCTGCTGCGGCCGCAGCTCACGCGT
>JANMHH010000144.1:0-2400 GCA_031375065.1 Rubrivivax sp.
TCTCGGTGCGCAACGGCATCCTGAAGGTCAGCCACTACATCAATCTGATGCGCTTCGAGGGTGAGAACTTCGACCACAAGATGATCCTGCGTGGCTCGCTGGAACGGCTGAGCCCGGTGCTGATGACGGCGCTGGTGACGGCCTTCGCGCTGGCGCCGCTGCTGTTCGAGGCCGAGCAGCCCGGCACCGAAGTGCTGCACCCGGTGGCCGTGGTGATCTTCAGCGGCCTCATCAGCTCCACCCTGCTCGACACCTTCCTCACACCCGCGATGTTCTGGCTCTTCGGCCGCAAGCCTGCCGAAGCGTTGATGGACAGCAAGGATGCCGAGGCACTTTGATCTCATCCCCCTGTCAACGTTTTCCAACCCCTGAAAGGACTCTCATGAAGACGATAACCCTCCTCGCCGCCCTTGCCCTGACCCTGGCCGGCACGGCCTTCGCTGCCGGCGGACACGACCATTCGCCCAAACATGGTGGCGTGGTCGTCGAGGCCAAGGACATGGACTACGAACTGGTCGCCAAGCCGGCCGCGATCCAGTTGCACCTACGCGACCACGGCAAACCGGCCGACGTGTCCAAGGCCAGCGCCAAGCTGACCTTGTTGACCGGCACCGAGAAGCAAGAAGTCGAGTTGAAGCCGGCCGGCGACAAGCTCGAAGCGACCGGCAGCTTCAAGGTCGGCCCGGGCACCAAGGCCGTCGCTGTCGTCACCATGTCCGGTAAACCGGCGGGCACGGTGCGTTTCACGATCAAGTAGGGAACACCGCCGTGGACCACGCCAGACTTCGCCAACGCAGAACCCTGTTGATCGGCCTGGCGGCAGTCGGGCTGGTACCACTCGCGGGCTGCATGACCAAACCGATGCGCCCGGCCAACGCGGACGGCACCTACTGTTTTGCGATCGGCAAGTGGTACAGCCGCACGCTCACCTGCACGACCGCGCCCATCCCGTCAGAGCAGGTCGAGATGGCGGCAAAGCGGTTTGAAGCCGCGCCAGACAGGCTGACGGTCTATGTCGTGCGCAAGCGCTGGGGGGACACGAGGAACGCGGTCCGGCTGACGCCGGACATAGGCGCTGCCATCGTGACGGTCCCCGAGTCCCTCGTGCGGCTTCGACTGAAGCCTGGATCACACACGCTGGCGGCAGATTGGGACGAAGGGCGTGCATCCATCGACATCGCCGGCGCAGCAGGTGAAGTCGTCTTTGTCGAGCTGGTCGGCTCGGTCTGGTCGTGGGGCAGCAGTTACCGGCTAGAGCGCGGCGAACCCACGGAATCGCGTGCTCGGGCTGCGCATCTGCGCCTGGTCGCAGATGTTGGCTGAGTGCGCTTGAGTACCTGGCTTGTCAACGGGTGCGCCAGCTTTGCGATGCCTGCCCATATGCCTGCAACGCGTCGCATGTGGAGCGACAACGCGCGTGGAGTTGCCATTGTCGGATGCTCCCTGACCTCGGCCGACTCGACACAAGAACGGGAGGCGCGCGATGAGGAAGCAGCTGCCGGATGCAGCGATCGCACAGACGATGCTGTGGATCTGGGTGGCCGTCGTGGTTGTCGCTCTCGTGCTGGTCGCGCTTTGGCGTCGATGGAGGAGGGCCCAACCACCTCCGAAACCCGAACAGAAGCTCACGTACAGCCAATCGCTGTCGAAGCGGCTGTCGGCCGCCCGCCGCGACGGCAAAGGCAAACGGCAGCGCGGGCCACCAGATGCTGGTGGCCCGCGCGAACGCTAAGGCTTGCCGGGTGCTTAGCCGCCGGTCAGAAGCTCAGCCCGCGCGCGGCGCTGTTCGGGCGACTCGTTCAGCATCTCGGCAATCACCTGCTGGCGGGTCTTGCCGGGCCCCGTGGCCTTCATGGGCAACGGCGCGTTGCGCTGCATCAGTGCGAGCGTGCCGTCCTTGCGGGCCGCTTCGACCTCGGCCATCACCTGGGCACGTGTCTTGGTGCTCTTCCAGTGGTCAGGGTGCTCGGTGTACCCGGCGTCAGTGTCAGCCGGGTGATACAGGGAGTTGGCCTGCGCCATCACTGGCAGCGTCATGGCCAGCGCAACGAGGGGCAAGGCGGCGTGTTTGCGAAAGTTCATGGTCAGGGTTCCTTGAAGAAGAGGTTGCCCGCGACCTGGTGTCGCGGCATGCCCGATGGCATGACCATGACTTTAGAAATCACGCTCCAACAAGACTCGGTCCAGCAGATGACAAGGCGTTCATTTGCTGGGGTTGCCAAATGAGGGATACAACGGCATGAGACTGCTGGTGGTCGAAGACGAGGTGAAGCTCGCCGAATACCTGCGCAAGGGGCTGACCGAAGAAGGCTATGTCGTGGACGTGGCGCACAACGGCGTCGACGGTCTGCACCTGGCAATGGAGGGTGACTACGACCTGCTCGTGCTGGACGGCATGCT
>JANMHH010000160.1:0-6480 GCA_031375065.1 Rubrivivax sp.
GGGCTGCCTGCTGGCTGCCGTCACCTTCTTGCCGGT
Source organism: Rubrivivax sp. (assembly GCA_031375065.1). Taxonomy (GTDB): domain Bacteria; phylum Pseudomonadota; class Gammaproteobacteria; order Burkholderiales; family Burkholderiaceae_C; genus Rubrivivax. The sequence goes on from JANMHH010000160.1 coordinate 37, forward strand.
GTTCAAGTTCCTGACCCAGACTGCCAATCCGGCGATCTACAAGGCGCACCAGACGCCCGTCACGGTGACCGTGAACGCGCAGGACTGCTCGTTCCAGTTCAACCCGACCGGCACCGTCAAGTTCACGTCCTCCTGCGACATTGCCAAGGCGCAACTGGCGCGCACCTCGGTGAACTACGACACCGTGGAAGGCGCAGCCCCGGGCACGCTGGCCGTGGTGAAGGTCGGCGAAACGGCGATCCCGTCGTATGACGCTGGCAAGCTGACCGGTGACGACCTGAAGAAGGCCAAGGCCACCTTCGACTCGACCCTGAATGCGGCGCTCAAGCAAGCCGGTTATCCCATGGTGCCGGCCGACAACACCACCATTGCCAAGGCGCAGAACTTCGTCGACATCTTCACGGCGCAGAAGCTGACGATCATCCTGATCCTGACCTACCTGGTGATCCTGGTGACGATGGTCTACGGCCCGATCGCCGCGATGCTGGTTGAACTGTTCCCGACCCGCATCCGCTACTCCGGTCTGTCGCTGCCGTATCACATCGGCAACGGCTGGTTCGGTGGCCTGATGCCGGCGACTGCCTTTGCGATCTCGGCGCAGACCGGCAACATCTACTCGGGCCTGTGGTACGCCATCGTGATCGCGGTCATGACCGTGGTCATCGGAACGCTGTTCGTGCCCGGTGGTACGCACAAGAAGGACATCTTTGCTGGCGATGACGGGAAGTAAGCCCATGTAGGCTATCGCCGGGCCGGGGTCTCCCAGAGTCCCTGGCCCGTTTCGTTTGTGGCCCAGGAGAAACTGTCTTGATCGATCTCGTGCTGTCGCAACTGACCGACCTGTTCCGCATCGGGCTGATCATCGGCCTGGTCTACACCATGCACAGAACCGCCGCCGTGACGGGGCGTGTGCTGCCACTGGTCCTGGGTGTGGTGTTCGTGGCAGTGATGCTGCCGGCCACGATGCCCAGCACATCGGTGAGCTTCACCGACGCCATCCTGGCCGGGGTGATCTCCAACACGATCATCCTGGTGCCGGTGCTGGCCTTGGCGGCGTTGATTGCGCGAAAGCGGCCCTGAGGCCCCGCAGCGGCTGAACCGCGGCCGATGGCAGGTGCCCAATTGCCCATGCCCGACGGCTGACCCGACCTGGATAGACTGCGCGCTTCCCACTTGGAAGGTCACGCCATGCCTCTCACCATCGACTACTACCTGGCCCCGCAATCGCCGTGGACCTACCTCGGCCACGAACGCCTGGCGCGCATGGCGGCAGCCGCCGGTGCCCAGATTCGGGTGTTGCCCATGGACCTGGGCGCCAAGGTGTTTCCGGTTTCCGGCGGTTTGCCGCTGGGCCAGCGCGCACCGCAACGACAGGCCTACCGCCTGGTGGAACTGGCCCGTTGGCGCGACCACCTGCAGCTGCCGCTGATCATCAAACCCAAGCACTTTCCAGTCTCGGGCGACGACGCGGCGCGGCTCATCCTGACGGTGGACCAGCACGATGGCGCGGCTGCCGCCATGAAGCTCACGGGCGCGGTGCTGACCGCCGTGTGGGCCCAAGAACGCGACATCGCCAACGCCGCGACCCGCGCTGAACTGCTGGCCGAATGCGGCTTGAGCGCGCAGCGTCTGGAGCAGGCCTTGGCGCCCTCGGTGCAGGCGGCTTACGAGCGGGTCACGCAGCAGGCCATCGAAGCCCAGGTTTTTGGGTCCCCCAGCTACGTGATTGCGGGCGAAATCTTCTGGGGCCAGGACCGCTTGGACTTTGTGCAGCGCCGATTGGCCCAGCCCAGTTGATCGAAAGAAGACGGGCGCCAGGCCCAACAAGGCCGACGCGGCCATAAAAAAAGGGCCCCGAGGGGCCCTTCTTCATGCAGTCAAGCAGACCTCACTTGAGGTGCTTGCTGATCTCTTTGGTCATGCCGAACATGCTGATCGGGCTCACGCCGACAACGGCCTTGAGCTTGGCGTCGGCATTGATCATGGTGCGCTTGACCTTGTCTTGCAGACCGTTCTTCTTGATGTACTCCCACACCTTCTTGGTGACTTCGGTACGCGGCAGAGCGGCCGAGCCCACGATGGCAGCCAGGGCTGCACTCGGGGTCATGGCCTTCATGAACGCCGCGCTGGGAGCGCGCTTCTTCGCTGGTGCAGCCTTCTTCGCTGGTGCAGCTTTTTTCGCCGGAGCGGCCTTCTTCGCTGGTGCGGCCTTTTTTGCCGGTGCAGCTTTTTTGGCCGGAGCGGCCTTCTTCGCAGGAGCTGCCTTCTTGGCCGGGGCCTTTTTCGCAGCAGGTTTTTTCGCAGTTGCCATTTGGATTTTCTCCGTCAGTGGATGAAGGATGCCGCGTGCCGTGCAGAACTCTTTGAAGCGTGAACTTCGAAGGAACTGTCTGTGCTAGCAAACGAGCAGGCGCGATGGTAATGCCTGTACGGGGCAAAGAGAAGCGGTTTTCCTAGGTAAAAGCAGCATCCGCGCCACGATATGCTCTGGGCATGAAGATCATCGTGCGTTGGTTGTTGCTCGCGGCGGCGCTTTTGTTGGTGGCCCAGGTGTATGCCGGGGTCAGCGTAGCCAGCTTCAGTTCAGCCCTCATCGCGGCGTTTGTGCTGGGGCTCTTCAACACCCTGGTGCGGCCGTTGCTGGTGCTGTTGACGCTGCCCGTGACGCTGCTGACGCTGGGGCTTTTTCTCTTTGTGATCAACGCCTTGATGTTCTGGGCGGCCGCATCGGTGCTGGACGGCTTCAACGTGGCGGGCTTTGGCGCGGCGCTGATCGGATCGTTGCTGTACAGCCTTTGCGGCTTGGTGATCGACGCCGCCACCGAGCGGATCTTCAGCCGTTCTCCCAGCTGAAACGCCCACCCCGCCGGTCTTCAAGCCAACGGCGGGTCAGCGCCAAAACGTTTCAACCTTTGCCCTTGCCCTGGCCCTTGCCCATGCGGATCGGCGCAGCGCGCACTTCGAACACCACCTGATCGGCCCCTTCGGCCGACCTTCGCTGCAACAGGTGTCGACCCGGGCGTGGCAACCACGGCACGCTGCTGCCGCTGCCCACCAGGCGCCCGTCCACAAACCATTGGCCCGCCTGGCCCTCGAACACCATGCGCTGTGCGGCCATGGGGATCTCGGGGTCGAGCACGATGACGCTGCCCGATCGGGGTGCCTGGATGCCAAAGGCGCCCACCGCCGCAGCACGCACGCCGTGCGGCCAGGGGCCGGGTTCGGTGCCGGCCACAAACCAGTCGCCGCCGTGCAACACCAGTCCGGGTGGCGGGGCGGGCGCAGCGCTGGCGGTCTGCGCATGCAGATGCGCCACCACCTCGCGCCACACCGGCGCAGCGCCGCTGACCCCGCTGACGCCGTGCATCGGCGCGCCGCTGGCGTTGCCCACCCAAACGCCCACCGTGTAGCGCGAGGTGAAGCCGATGCACCAGTTGTCGCGCATGTCCTTGCTGGTGCCGGTCTTCACCGCGGCCCAACCGCGCGTGACCAAGGGGCTGTCCAGGCCAAACGTGATGGCGCGGGCGGCGGGGTCGGCCAGCATGTGTGCGACCTGCCAGGCGGTGGTGGCGGGCAGCACCCGTTTCGATGCCGGCAAGGGTGCCTGGGCGCGCCAGCGCACCGCGCTGTGCAGGCCCTGGCGTGCCAAGGTGCGGTAGGCGTTGCTCAGGTCGAGCAGCGTCACATCGGCGCTGCCCAGGGCCAATGCCAAGCCATGAAAGCCCGCGCTGTGGTCCAGCCGCAGGCCGACCTGGTTGAGGCTGTCGAACAGCGCGTCAGGCCCCAACATGTTGGCCACCCGCACCGCGGGCACATTGAGGCTGGACGCCAGTGCGGTGCGGGCGCTGACCCAGCCGCGGTAGCCGTGGTCATAGTTTTGCGGCTGGTAGAGCGCGCCGTTGGTGGCCAGCTGCAGCGGCGAGTCGTCGAGCAGGCTGGCCGGTGTGATCAGGCGCTTTTGCAGGGCCAGCGCATAGACAAACGGCTTGAGCGTGCTGCCGGGCTGGCGGCGGGCCCGCACGGCGTCGACCTCCGCCGCCATCGACGTGGTGGCGCTGCTGCCCACCCAGGCCAGCACGTCCCCGGTGCTGTTGTCGAGCACCACCACGGCGCCGTCTTCGGCGTTGCGGCCGCGCAATTCGGCCAGCTGGCGGCGCAAGGCGCCCAGCGCCACCCGCTGGGTGTTGGCGTCCAGCGTGCTGTTCAGTGCGGTCGGGGGCCAGCGGGTGGGCGCAGGCGCGCCGCTGCGCGCGCCCGGCCGGACAGACGATGCGGGGTGTGACTCGCCCTGAAGAGCCTCAGCAGCTCTGTCGCCCTTGGCTTCGGCAACCATCAGCTGCGCCAGATGCGGTGCCAGCGCTTCGCCCGCGGCCGGGCCAGGTCGGCGCACCAGGGCCTGTTCGATGGCGGTGCCCAGGCCGTCGCAGCGCAGCGCTTGCTGTTGCAGCACGGCGCAGGCGCGCCGTTCCAGCACCGGCGCTTGGGCGTTGGGCGCGCGCACCATCACCGCCAGCACGGCGGCTTCCAGGCTGTCCAGACCGCTGGCGTGCTTCCCAAACAGCTGTTGCGAAGCGGCGGCCACGCCCACCAGTTCGCCGCGCAAGGGCACGTGGTTGAGGTAGGCCTCCAGGATCTGGGTCTTGGTCCAGCCCGACTCCAGCGCCTGCGCGCTGATCACCTGCGACACCTTGGTGCCCACGCTGCGCCCGCCCGCAGGCCGGGCCAAATCCTCGTCCAGCAAGCCGGCCAGCTGCATGGTCAGCGTCGATGCACCGCGCGTCTTCTGGTTCCAGGCGTTGCCCCAGGCGCTGGCCGCCATGGCGCGCCAGTCCACGCCGTGATGGTCCCAGAAGCGGCGGTCTTCGCTCAGCACCAGCGCGTGGCGCAAGGCCGGTGAGACGTCGGCCAGGCTCAGCCAGGGACCGCGCCGAACGGCGCTGTTGATGCGCACCGGCTGCAGCGGCACACCCTGGCGGCTGAGCAGCGATATGTCGGTCGGCGCGTGCGCGGCACGCACCGCATCGAAGCTGGGCAGCGCGGCAGCAGCGCCGGGCACCACGCTGGCTGCGGCGGCCAGCGTCAAACGCACGGCCAACGTCAAACGCCATGCCGTGAGCAGCGCCCGCTGATGGGGGCTGTGCAGGCTGTGCGGGCCCAGAGGGCGAAAGCGCCGACCCCACATCACGGCTGAACCTGCCAGGCGGCATTGGGCAGCTCGCCAAAGGACTCGGGCGCGTACATGGCTTCCACCCGTGTCGGCGGCAAGCCGAAGCGGCCGCTGCTGTTGAGTCGCAGCGTGTACTCCACCACCTGCTTGCCACGTGGCATCCAGTCGAAGTAGCCGCGCCACGCGTCGGCGGCCCGCTCTTCATACGCCGGCCAGGCGCGGCCTTCGCGCCTTTCGCCTTGAGTGGCGATGGCGGAGTCGCGCCCCAGGCCACTGCCCAACAAGGTGGCGCCCGCGGGGATGGGGTCGGCCACCACCACCCAGCTCATGTCGGCCATGGCCTCGACTTCCAGGCGCACACGCACGATGTCACCGCGGCTCCAGGCGCCGGGCACTTTTCGTTCGATAGCCGTCACCGTCTTGTTGATGCGGTAGCCCGCCGACAAAGGGGCCTTCAGCGGCACCGCAGCCAGGCTCTGCAGCGTCAGCCAGGGTCGGCCTGCACCGACGTGCTGAGCGGTGAAAGTGCCCGCACCGGCCAGCGGCAAAGACAGCACCTCGCCGCTGGGTGTGGCGGCCCAGTCCAGCGTGCGGCTGGTGCCAGCCAGTTGCAGCGTGCTGCGCCCGGCCACCGCGACGCTTTCGAACTTGGCGGCAAAGCGCTCCAGCGCCAGCACGCCCCACAGGTTGGCGGTGGTGGTCAGCCAGGCGCCGCGCTTTTGCCGTGCCAAGGTGCCATTCAGCAGCGCCGCCACATCGTCTTTCCAAGCCGGCACTTCGGTGGCGGCCAACAGCAGCCGCGCCGCGTTGGTGTCGGGGCCGTCCATCAACCACCACCAGTCGTCGTCCTGCTCGGTGGTGAACTTCAGCGTGGTGCCGCCGGCCACCAGGCGGCTGCGGATCAGGCGCTGCACCTCGTCCAGGCGTGCGCTGCGTTCGGGCAAGGTGTCGACGCGGCGGTACAGGCTCCAGGCGTCGAGCAGGGCCGACGTGGGCCAGGCCGCTGGCGTCCAGTTGATGCTGCCCAGCATTCGCGGTTGCACCCGGCCATGGCGGGCCAGGGCGTCCAGCGCGGCCAGTTTGCGCACGTCCAGGTCGGCTCGCGGGGCGTTGAAGCGGCGTTGGATGCGACCTTCGACAAACGCTGCCAGACCGGCCAGCATGGCGTTGCGGGTGGTGTCGGGCCAGTTCTGCCCGGCCTCGGATGCCACCGTGATCAGGTAGGCGGTGAGCCGGTCGCTGCCCGTGGCCGCGCCACCCGTGTTGGGCGGGAAGTA
>JANMHH010000173.1:0-40199 GCA_031375065.1 Rubrivivax sp.
CGCTGGTCCTCATAAACGCCTTCGGCCTTGGCAATGCGTTTCAGGCGTTCCAGTTCGCGTTTGGCACGGTTGACGTCGGCGATGTTGGTGCGTTCGTGGGCCAGCAGGTGCTTGGCATAGGTCCAGCCCTTGTTTTCTTCGCCAATCAGGTTTTCTGCCGGCACCTCGACGTTGTCGAACCAGACCTCGTTGACCTCGTGTTCACCGTCCATCAGGATAATCGGCCGCACCGTGATGCCGGGCGACTTCATGTCGATCAGCAAGAAGCTGATGCCGGTCTGCGGTTTGCCCTCGTTGCTGGTGCGCACCAGGCAGAAGATCCACTCACCATACTGGCCCAGCGTGGTCCAGGTCTTCTGGCCGTTGACGATGTACTTGTCGCCCGTGCTGGTGGAGACCCGCTCGGCCTTGCACTTCAACGACGCCAAATCGCTGCCCGCACCGGGTTCGCTGTAGCCCTGGCTCCACCAGACCTCGCCGCTGGCAATGCCCGGCAAGAAGCGCTTTTGCTGTTCGGCGTTGCCAAAAGCCATGATGACCGGTGCCACCATCACCGGGCCGAAGGGAATGACGCGCGGCGCACAGGCCAAGGCACATTCTTCTTCGAACAGGTGCTTCTGAATGGCGTTCCAGCCGGGCCCGCCAAACTGCGCCGGCCAGCCCCAGCCCAGCCAGCCCTTTTTGCCCAGGATCTGGGCCCAGCGCTGCAGGTCGTCGCGGCTCAGGCGCAAGGCGTGGCGCACCTTGTTGGCGATGTCGGCGGGCAGGTTTTGTGCCACCCATTGGCGGATCTCGGTGCGGAAGCGGGTTTCTTCCGGTGTGAAGTTCAGGTCCATGTGATGCTTTCCAGACCAGGGCTCGCAGCCCCTGATCCTGAGTTTTAGCACGGTCGTTCGGTTTTGATTTGTCGCTGCCGAGACAAGACCCCAGCTCAGCGCAATTCGAGCCGCATCACGTCGTTGTCACGGCGCATTTGAAAGCGCGTCAAAAAGCTGTTGCCCAGCAGCACAAAGGGCATCGGTTGCGGCAGCACCACCGCGGCCACCTGGGTCAGTTCAACCTCGCCCACCCGCACCCGGTCCAGCGTCACCATCAACACCCGAACCGGGCCATTGGCCGTTTGACTCATGCCCGGTCGGGCGGACTTCAGGTCCACGCCCAAGCGCTGGGCGTCGTCCAGCCCCATGGCCACCAACGTGGCCCCGGTGTCGACCATGAAACTGACCACCTTGCCGTTGATCGAGCCGCTGGGGGTGAAGTGGCCACCGGCACCAGCGGTCATCACGATCTCGCGGCCGCTCGCCACCCGCGCGCCTGCACCCACCTGGGCCGGCGTGCCGCCGACACGAAGTTGGGTCTTTTGGCCAGCCACTTCAACCTCGGCTTCTTCGCCCACCCAGCGCAGCAGCCGAACGCCGCCTGCGCTGTTGCCGATGCCAACGGTCTGCGCCCGGCCGTCCACCACCAGCAATGCGCGGTCGCCCATGCGCCCGGCCAGGGCTACGGTCTGCGCACAGGCCGCGGTGTTACCGAAGAAGGCCAGGGCCCCAAGCACCGTTGCAACGCAGGCAGCGAGGCTTCTCATGCGCAACGCTCAGGCGCGGAAGTTGTTGAACGACAACGGCAAGTCAGGCAGTTCTTTGCGCAACAACGCCATCGCGGCCTGCAACTCGTCCTTTTTGGCGCCCGTCACCCGCACGGCGTCGCCCTGGATCGCGCCCTGGACCTTGAGCTTGCTGGCCTTCAGTGCGGTTTGCAGTTTCTTGGCCGATTCGGCGTTGATGCCAGACTTCACCGGCACCGCCAACTTGAGCTTGTCACCACCCAGCTTGGTGGGCTTGGCACTGAAGTCCAGGAAGCGCACGTCGACGCCACGCTTGGCCAGCCGGGCCAGCAGCACATCTCGCACCTGGTCGAGCTGAAAGTCGCTGTCACCAAAGAGCGTCAGTTCACGGTCCTTGCTGCTGCGGTCGGCCAGTTCAACCTGGGAGCTGGAGCCCTTGAAGTCAAAGCGCGTGCCAATTTCTTTGTTGGCCTGGTCGACTGCGTTGCGCAGTTCAACCAGGTCGGGTTCGATCACGGTGTCAAAGCTCGGCATGGAAGCAACGGAATAGTCTCTGGGATGCGTGAAAATTCTCGCATGCCCCACTCGCCTGCGCCACCTTCCGCCCCTTTGCTGGTTGAACACCGCGCCAGTCTGCGTGCGCACAACACGTTTGGCCTGCCGGCACTGGCCCAGACCTTGATCCGCATTCGCTCGGAGTCTGATCTTCGGCGTGTGGTGGACCACCCCGAATGGGGCCGCGCGCCCAAGTTTGTGCTGGGGGGCGGCAGCAACGTGGTGTTCACCCACGATGTGGACGCCGTGGTTTTGAAGATCGAGATTCCCGGGCTGCGCCTGGTGGAGGCTTCGGCGAACGGCTGGCTGGTTGAGGTGGGGGCCGGCGAGTCCTGGCACGGTGCCGTTGCCTGGACGCAGGCACAAGGCTGGCCGGGTCTGGAAAACCTGGCCCTGATTCCGGGCTCGACGGGCGCCGCCCCGGTGCAAAACATCGGCGCCTACGGCGTGGAGTTGAAGGACCGTTTTCATTCCTTGGACGCGGTGGACCTGGTCACGGGGCGCCAGGTCACCCTGACCGGCGCCGATTGCCGCTTTGGCTACCGCGACAGCGTGTTCAAGCACAGCGGATTTGGTGGTTTGGCTGGCAAGTCGGTCATCACCCGAGTCCGCATGTGGTTGCCGCGCCCGTGGCAGCCGGTCTTGGGCTACCTGGACCTGGAGCGCAAGATGGCCGAGACGGGCCTTCACCAGCCCGATGCCGCCACGGTTTTCGACTGGGTTTGCGCCATCCGGCGCGCCAAGCTGCCCGACCCCGCGGTCATCGGCAACGCTGGCAGCTTCTTCAAGAACCCGGTGGTCACGCCCGAGCAGTGCAAGGACATCATCGGTCGCGACCCTGAAATCGTTCACTACCCAATGCCCGATGGCAACGTGAAGCTGGCCGCAGGCTGGCTGATCGATGCCTGCGGCTGGAAGGGCAAGACCATCGGCGGAGCTGGTGTCTACGACAAGCAGGCCTTGGTCCTGGTCAACCGGGGCGACGCCATTGGTGCCGAGGTGGTGACGCTGGCGCGGGCCATCCAGGAGAGCGTCTACGGGCGTTTTGGCATCCGCTTGGAGCCCGAGCCCATCATCGTCTAGCCACCGTCAGGCCTTGCCGGGTGGCAGCAGGCCGGCTCCTTGTGCGGCCATCCGGGTCTCGTGCAACAGCTCTTCAAAACGCCGTACCAGCCGGGCCACCTCCAGAGCGGGCAGGGTGGCCGCACCCTCTTGCAAGGCCTGCGCTGTCTGCGCCAACGCGGTAAACCCCAGGTTGAGTGCGGCGCCCTTGGCTGCATGGGCGTTGACGCGCAGTTCCAAGGGCTGGCCGTCACGCACCGCTGCGCGCATGTGCTGCACCGTCGTTGGGCCCTGATCCAGAACCGCCAGCATCATGCGACCCAGCTCGGCGCGGCTCATGCCCGTCAAGGACGACGCCACGGTGGCTTCGTCCAGCAACGGCACTTGAGACTGATGGGTCAGCGGTCGTGCCGCCTGCGCCACCGGGCCGGCCAAGGCGGGCGCAGCCACCGGCAGGCCAGGGTTGCTGCCAAAAAATTGCCTGAGCATGGTGCCCAACTTTTGCGGGCTGACCGGCTTGGTCAGAAAGTCGTTCATGCCCGCCACCATGCAGCGGTCGCGTGTTTCGTCGAAGGCGTCGGCGGTCATCGCCACGATGGGTACCGTGGAGCGGGCCACGTCGTGCAAAGCCCGGACGGCACGCGTGGCGGCAATGCCGTCCAGGTGGGGCATGTGCACGTCCATCAGGATCAAGTCGAAGGGCATGCTGGTGGCCGCCCGCACGGCCTCTTCGCCATCCGCCGCGAAGTGGGCCAGGTGCCCCAGGGTGTCGAGCAAGGCGGCGATGTACTGGCGGTTGATGGGGTGGTCCTCGGCCACCAGCACGCGCAAGGGGCGTCTGGATGGCGGCGAGTCTTCTCCCACGGGTGCCATGTCGAGCGGCAGGTCGACCACCGGTTTGAGCGGCATCGACAGCGTGAAACTGCTGCCCTCACCGGGCCTGCTGGCAGCGTGGATGTCCCCGCCCATCAAGCGCGCCAGGTTGCGCGAGATCTCCAGACCCAGCCCGGTGCCGCCGTGCCGGCGGGAGCGCGACGCGTCGCCTTGCTCAAAGCGGTTGAAGAGCCGCGCCAGGCTGGACTCGTCCAGACCCTGCCCGGTGTCGATCACGGCAAACTCCAACTGACGCTCTGGCGTGGCGCTGGGGCGCGAGGTCACATGCAGCAGCACCGCGCCCTTGTCAGAAAACTTGATGGCGTTGGACAGGAGGTTGAAAAGTATCTGCTTCAGCCGGGTGGCGTCGGCCATCACGCGTTCTGGAACGGACGGGTCCACGTCCATGTGAAGGGCCAGTGACTTGGCGCTGGCCTGTGGCCGCATCAGGGCTTCAACCTCGCGCAGCAGGGCCCGGATGGTGACCGGCCCGGGCGTCAACGACAGGCGCCCGCTTTCCAGCTGGGACATGTCCAGGATGTCGTTGAGGATCATCAGCAGGTGGTCCGCTGATTCGGTGGCCGTGCGCAGGTAGTCGATCTGATGTGGCGTAAGGCCGGTTTCCCGCAGCAGCGACAACATGCCCATCAGCCCATGGAAGGGGGTGCGGATCTCGTGGCTCATGTTGGCCAGGAAGGCGCTTTTGGCCTGGCTGGCGCTTTCTGCCTCGGCGCGGGCCTGCTGCAGGTTGTTGGCCAGTTCTTCCAGGGCCACCCGCCGCCGCCTGAGCTTGCCCACCTGATTCAGCGCGATGTGGGCAAAAGCCAGCGTCAGCACCGACAGGAAGACCGTCAGGCCAAGGCCCAGCTGGTTTTGTTGGTGCACCGCCTGGTTGCGCTCTTCAACCATTTCTGCCAAGCGGTGCGCTGCGCCCAAAGAAAGGCTGTGGATGGGCGCGCCCAAGGCGTCCAGGCTGGGCAGGCGGTCCAGCAAAAAGGCGGCGTTGGCATTGACTGCAGGCGGTTCACCCAAAGCTTGGTCTGCTGCAGCAATGAAGCGATACATCTCGACCATCGTGCCGTGGTGATCGGCGTTGTCACTGAGCAGGCGTTTGGCGCCACCAGCCTCCAGCAGGTGCACCCGACTGACCCAGATGTCGTAGCGCAAGCGCAAGTCCGGAGGCGCCGTTTGCACCTGGGTGGCGCTGGCCATGCGCCAAACCTCGCGCAAACGAAGGTACTCGATTTCGACCTGGTAGATGTTGAGCAAGGCGAAGTCTTCGCCAGCCCTGACCGCCTGCTTGAGCAACGCGAATTGGCGGGCCTGCACCAGCGCAACGCTGAGCAAAGCAATCGCCAGAACAAGCCCGATCAAGCCCAACCAGCTGAAGGCTGGCCGACGCTTGGGGTTGGGCTTCATGTCACTTCGATGGTCCGCAGCTGCCATGCCGAGCGGCTGTAGTAGACCGCGCTGCGCAGCTCCGGACGCGCGTCAAACGGATAGATCGCAAACAGCGGTCCCTTGTCTCGCACGGTCATCGGTTGATCGTCGAGCAAGCGGGCCAGCAGCACGTCATAGCGCTGGGTGTCGTCAAAGGGCATCTCCACGCGGTAGTCGTTCAGGGCAATCAAGCGCAGCGCCGTACCGCTGGCGCCGGCCGCCTTGAGCACGTCCCTGAGCAGCGGGCCGCTGAAGCGCCGGGCCTGTGCGTACCACGGCGTGCGGGTGCTGAAGCTTTGCTGCGGCAGGGCTCCCAACATGGCCATGTCGAACTGCGCCAGCGCCCCTTCATTGGGGTTGCGCACACGCCCGGACACCGTCAAGACCACGCTGCCCCGTGGGGCGTCCAACGCCAACGCCGGCAACGCCCAGCTTGCCATGCCCAGGCTGGCAGCCTGCAGCCACAACCTGCGAGATGTCTGGCCAGCGGTCATCGGATTGAGTGGCAGCTGAGACGCGGCACTGATGGTCGTCACCGGATCGGTTTGAATACCCACGGATCTATTCTAGGGCGCCCGTCTCGCCTCAAGCGCCGTGCAGCATCTCGCCCATGTCCAGTCCGGTCAGCGCCTTGGCCTCCCGAGCCAGCCAGTACAGCAAGCCCATCATCATCAACATCGAGGGGATGGCAATGATCGGATAGCTGAGCAAGGTCAACCGGCCCAGCTCCTGGTTGAAGGCCTCGGTGCCGGCCGGGCTGCTGACCACCATGCGGGTCAGGATGAAGTTGGCCACGGCCGAGAAAAAGAAGGTGCCCGCCAGCAGTGCCGTGCCTTGGCGCAAACGGCGTTCGAAGACCTGGGTGTTGCCCTTGTGCTGCAGCGCCTGGCTGACCCGGTCCACGTCAAAGAGACTGGCGTTGAACACCAGCAACCGAATCAGCGGTGAGCGCGTCCAGATCGATCCCAGGATGACCACCCCGATCAGACAGGGCACCGCCGCCTCCTTCACGGCCAGCCATTTGGCGTCCAGCTCAAAAAGCCCGATACCGCCTGTCAGGAGCGTGCTGACCACGCCCAACACGGCCAGCCAGTTCAGCTTGCGGCGCCGCCAGCCGTCCCACAAGCCCCAGCCCAGAGGGAAAGCCAGGCCCAGCAACAGTGCGCGCATCGGCCCCAGGCTGGTGGCTGCGCTGAACTGCATCAGGATCACCGCAGGCGCGATGATCGTGACCGCGATTTCGAGCAGTGGGTTAGGTTTGGAATCGTTCTTCATCGGGTAGGTGGGTGCTCAGAGCGCCGTTGGTTCAAGCGCCAGCGCTTGGAAACGTTTGGCCAAGGCGATATTCTCACCCGGCCCGGCCCGGCCCGGCCCAACGCAGCGCGAGGCGCGCGAGCCAGCCTTCGGCGGCGGCCGGCTGGTGCGTCGGCTAGTGAATCAGCGGGCGCGACTGGGGCTGGGTCTGAGAGCGCAAGTGCTCCAGCTTGGCACTGTATCGGTCGTGCATGCTGCGGGTATTGCTGAAGTCGCGCGCCTGTTGCAGGTGACGTTCAGCCGCATCGATTTGCCCGAGTTTGAGGTAGGCCTGGGCCAGCCAGAAGTGAACCTCATCCTGGAATGGTTGCAAGCGCAGTTCGCGGGCCAGCAGGTCACGTGCTCGGGTGAAGTCGCCGCTGCGCATGGCTTCCAGACCTTGCACAAACAGCTTGAAGGGCGGATTGGGCTGCAATTGTTCAAGCCGGGCGGCCAGGGCAGCTGCCTCCTGGCCATGGCCTTGCCGCTGGTGCCAACCCAACAGGTTGGACAAGGCACCAAGGTGATCTGGTTCTTCAGCCAGGACCTCGCGAAACGCCGCGCCCGCAGCCGCCATGTGCCCAGCGCTGTTGTAGATCACCCCCAAGGTGTTGACCGCGTTGTGGTGGGTGGGCTCCAGCAACAGTGCCGATCGGGCGTGGGCATAGGCACCGGGCAGCTGGCCTTGGGCCAGCAGCTCAGCCGCCCGGTTGTTGAGAAACATCGCCAGCACGGTGCGCTGCTGCAGTGGCCGCGTGCGCTGCCCGCGCAGTTCGGACTGGGCCAGGAAGTCGACCACCAGGGTCTCCGTTTCATGGCGGTCGTAGGCCCGCAGCACGGGGGGGCCCAGCACCAGGTTCACATGCCCGCTGGCCACAAAAAGTGGGCCGTTGCGGCTGTAGATGTCTTCCGCAAGCACGGCCTGAAAGCTCACGTCAATGCCAAGGTACCTGGCAAAGCTGGCGGTCATGATGACCAAAGACAGGCAATTGCCTGACCTGGCTTCGAAGGCCTGTGCGGCGGTGCGCGTGAAGCTGCTGTCGTACTCCAGCCGCAGGCGGCCCTTTTGGTACAGCGCCTCAAGCAGCGCTCGCCGGGGATCTTTCATCCTGGCCAAGGCCTTCAGCTCGGTGTCCGCGTACGCCTTCATCGCCGGGCTGAGCTCGAACACGGCCTGGGTGTCCACTGGGGCGACGGGCGCAAAGAGTTCGTCGTGCAAAACCGTCAGTTCGACTCGCACTGGCGGGGCCTGAGCACAACCGCTTGTCAGCAGACATCCCGCCGCGACGACCAGCGCCAACGCCGCTCGAACCCCTTGTGCAACACAGACAACGTTCATCGGCGACCCCAAGACGCACTTGCAGGTGACAAGAGCGTTTGATGCTACGCCGCTGGCGTGCGTGCCGCCAGCCGGTGCCTGCGGGTGCTTAGCCGGGAGAGAGACCGTTCAGCAAGCGCGCAGCCATGGCGCGCACCGTTGGGTTGGCGGAGGCCGCCGCCTGGTCCAGCGCGAGGCGGACGTAGCCGGGGTCCTGTTGCAAGCGCCCGACGTGAACGTGAATGCCCTCACCAGCCAGCAACCATTTCAGCTCAATGAGCTGCACCAGCGGCAGCACATCGGTGGCGCCAGTGGCAGGGGTCGCGCAGCGCAAAGAATTCATCACGATGTCAGGTTAACGGCTGAAAGCGCCTGCAAGCTGACAACGGATTGGAGAGCTTCCCCCAGAATTGCTGCATTCAACACCATCCTTTTCACATCGCAGGATGAATCCTTCTCCCCCGCTGACTCCCCAGGCCCAATTGGCGTCGCAATTGGCCGCACAAGGCTGGGCGGTCTTGAGCCGCCAAGCGCTCACCGATCTGACGCACATCGACTCCAGCCGATTCAGCGATTGGGCGGCCTTTTGGCCCGGCTTGCCCATCGACCAGCATCTGCGCGACGGCGGCCGATACCGCCGACGGCGACATGGCTGTTTTGTGGTCGACGGCCCGCACTGCCAGGCCGCTGCTCACCGCCCGCATTGGCAGCCGTTGGAATACAACGCCTTGCACGGGGGCATCCAACGCCACTTTGAGCCGCTGCCCCAGGCCCTGGCCAGCGACCCGGACTGGGGCCGTCTGCTGGTGGCGCTGGCCGGTTTGGCCAGTGGCCTGCGCGGGCCGCAGCGTTGGTTCGTTGAAGCGCATCCTTTTCGAATCGAGACCGTCGATGGCATCGGCAGACCGACCCCCGAAGGCGCGCACCGGGACGGCGTCGATTTGGTCGCGGTGGTGTTGGTGGCGCGGCACAACGTCAAGGGCGGCGAGACACGTGTGTTTGACGCGCGCGGCCCGCAGGGCGTTCGCTTCACCCTGGATGAACCGTGGAGCCTGCTGCTGATCGACGATGAACGCGTCATCCACGAGTCCACCCCCATTCAGCCCGTGGATGCGGGCCAGCCTAGCTGGCGCGACACGCTGGTGCTGACCTTTCGCAGCCAGGGCTTTCAGGGCCCTCCAGGAGATTGACCCGTGGACAACCTGGCTATTTGCTATTCCGACATCGAAGCCGCGGCAAAGCGCATCCAGGGGCATGCGCACTGCACGCCCGTGATGACCTCGACCACCGCGAACCACCGCTCCGGAGCGCAGCTGTACTTCAAGTGCGAGAACCACCAACGCATGGGCGCGTTCAAGTTTCGGGGTGCGTTCAACGCCTTGGCGCAGTTCACGGCCCAACAGCGGCGCGGTGGTGTCATCGCTTTTTCTTCCGGCAACCACGCCCAGGCCATTGCGCTGTCGGCCCGGCTGTTGGGCTTGCCGTCGGTGATCGTCATGCCACTCGATTCGCCGGCCGCCAAACTGGCGGCCACCCGTGAATACCAGAGTGGCCAGGTGGGCAGTGAAGTGGTGCTCTACGACCGTTACTCACAAGACCGGGAAGCCATTGGCAAGCAACTGGCTGGCGAGCGGGGCATGACGCTGATTCCGCCTTACGACCATCCGCACGTGATGGCCGGGCAGGGCACCACGGCAGCCGAGCTGCTGACGCAAACCGGGCCACTGGATTTGCTGGTCGTTTGTGTCGGTGGTGGCGGTTTGATCTCGGGTTGCGCCGTGGCTGCGCACCACCTGAGCCCGGGCATCGAGGTGTGGGGCGTTGAACCGGAGGCCGGCAACGACACCCAGATGAGCCTGGCCCAGGGGCGCATCGTTCACATCGACACGCCCAAGACCATTGCCGACGGTGCCCAGACCCAGCACAGTGGCCTGCTCACCTTTCCGGTGATCCAACAGCTGGTCAAGGCCGTGGTGACGGTCACCGATGCGCAACTGGTGTCGAGCATGCGCTTTTTTGCTGAACGCATGAAGATGGTGGTCGAACCCACCGGTTGTCTGGCCGCCGCGGCGGTGATGGAAGGGGTGATTCCTGTGCGGGGCAAACGGGTGGGTGTGATCGTCAGCGGCGGCAACGTGGACCTGAAGCGCTATGCGGGGTTCCTCGCAAGCACGTGACGTGGTCTGTGCGCTACCGTTGAGCGCTCTGAATGTCGCGAGAAAGCCATGACCGAGCCCAGCGCTTCCACCCCCACCAGCACGGCCGACGCCGATGCGGTCAAACGCCAGAAAGAACGATTCGACAAGCTGCTGAGTACACCGGCGGCCAAGAGCAGTGGCAGCGTGCAGCTGGCCGGGCGCCGCTTGGAATACGACGTCGAAGCCGCCTTCATGGCCGTTGCGCCAGGCGGACAGGGCGAACCCGATGCCGCCATCATGACCACCGCTTATCTGCTGAAGGACGCGCCTGCAGCCCAACGGCCGGTGTGCTTTGCCTTCAACGGGGGCCCAGGCTCGGCTTCAATCTGGCTGCACCTGGGCGCGCTGGGCCCCAAGCGCGTGGTGGTGCCCGATGACGGCAGCATGGCGCCGGCCCCTTACCGCGTCGAGGACAACCCGCACAGCTGGTTCGAGCACTTCGACCTGGTCTTCATCGACCCGCCGCACACCGGCTGGTCGTCCACCGCCAATGAAGCGGCACGCAAGAAGGTGCTGTCGGTGGACGGCGACATCGAAGCCCTGGCCGAGACCATGCGCATGTGGCTGACGCGACATCGGCGGTGGGGTTCGCCGATCTACCTGGCCGGTGAAAGTTATGGCACCACCCGAGGCGCAGGTTTGGCCAACAAGTTGCAGGAGCTGGGTGCCGTGTTGTCGGGCGTCATTCTGGTGTCCTGTGCGATGGACTTGCAGAGCATTGTTTTTGCGCCGGCCAATGACCTGCCTTTTTCTTTGTTCCTGCCGGCCTTTGCGAACGTGGCCCAGTACCACGGCCTGTTGAAGGGTGCGCCAGCGGCCTCGTCGCAGGCCGCGCGCGAGGCTGCCGAGGCCTATGTGCAGGAAGACTACGCCGCAGCCCTGCAGGCAGGCGCGCGCTTGAGCGCCCGTCGTCGCACCCAGGTTGCCAAGCGCCTGAGTGAACTGACCGGATTACCGCCCGCGTTGATCGAAGAAAAAAACCTTCGCATCAGCGACCAAACTTTTTTCTTTGAAGCTTTGAGAAGCCGGGGTCGCATCGTGGGCCGGCTGGAAGCCCGTTCAACCGGCCCGATGGCGGCCAGCCGCACGCGGGAGTGGGAGTTTGACCCTGGCATCGAAGCCATCGCAGCCCCCTACACCATGGCCGCGATGGCCTACTTCAGCGAACAACTGGGCTTGAATTTCGAGCAGCGCTACCAGGTGCTGGCACGCGATGTGAACACGGGCTGGAACTGGAACCGGGGCGACAGCAGCCGGATGGGCTTTTGCTCGACCAGTCCCGATCTGGCACTGGCCTTGCGGCGCAACACGCACCTGAAAGTGTTGGCGGCCAGCGGGCGCTACGACCTGGGCACGCCTTACAGCGCCAGCGACTGGAGCCTGGCCCAACTGGACGCCCCGGCAGACGTGCTGCAGCGTGTACAGCACCGCTATTACGACGCGGGACACATGATGTACACACGCCAAGCCGACCTGGTTCAGCTCAAAGCCGACGTGGCCGCCTGGCTGGCCGCTTGAGGGCGGTCACGGACCGCGCTCAGCCCTCTCGGTTGCGCTGCCGCACGGCCTCGCGCCGGCTTTCGATGTCGTCTGCGACCAGCCCGGTGTTGACAGCTCGGCCGCGTTGGCGTTCCAGAGCCATGCCTTCGGAAAAGCTCAGCGCGTAGCCATCGCGGATGATGGCTTTGTAGTGGCGCAACATGTGGGGCACGGCGCCCAGCATGTCGGCCGCCATGTCGCGAGCGGTCTGCAGCAGCTCATCGTCAGGCAGAACCCGGTTGACGAAGCCCCAGGCGGCAGCTTGCTCCGCGCTGATCCATTTGGAAGTGAAAGAGACTTCGCGGGCGCGGTAAGGACCGATGGCCCGGCTGAGCTTCTGCGACAAACCCCAACCGGGGGCGATGCCGATGCGGGCGTGGGTGTCGGCAAACCGGGCCGCGGGCGAAGCCAGCAGGATGTCGCAGGCCAATGCAAGCTCGAAGCCGCGGGTCACCGCCGCGCCGTTGATGGCACCGATGATCGGGCCGCTGAAGCGTTCCAACGCGCTGAGTGGGTCAGGCTTGGCCGCGCCACTTTCAGCCGACCCCAGGCTGCCCTGGCCAGACCCGATTTCTTTCAGGTCCAGCCCGGCGCAAAAGGCGCGTCCGGCCCCGGTGAGGATGAGCACCCGCACCTCGGGGTTGGCTTCCAGGGCCTCAATGGCGTGCGCCAACTCGGCCATCAACTGCCGCGTCAGCGCGTTCATGGCCTGGGGGCGGTTCAGAGTCAGCACAGCGTAGCCGGCAGGGTGAACTTCTTGCAGCAGAACAGCGTCGATCACAACGGGCTTTCAAGCGTCGCGGACATCGCCGACAGCCGGGCTGCCGAAGTCGACTCGGTCCAGGTAGGTCAACAGTTTGCTGGCCGCGGTGACGGGGCTGTCCAACTGGCCCGCTGACTTCAGCTCGGTGAAGCGATGTCGTTCCGGGAACAGCGCGGGGTCAGCGGCCCGGAGCTGGACTTGCATGTCGGTGTCGATGACGCCCGGCGCCAGCGAGACGATTCGAGCCCCGGCCGGTTTGGCCAACTCTTCCAGCGCCACCGCTCTGGCCAGGTGATCGAGCCCGGCTTTGGCGGCGCAGTAGGACGCGCTGGCGGCCATGGCCCGTCGACCCAGCCCCGACGAGACCAGCAACACCTTGCGCGGAACGGGCCAGTTCTCGGTCGCTTTCAGAAATGCCGAGGTCAGCAGGGTCGGCGCTTCCAAGCCCACCCGCAGGGCGTTGACCAGATCGGGCGCGCTGACGTCCGAGAGGGGTGCCAATTTGGACACCACACCGGCGTTGTTGATCAGCGTGGCTGAAGCCAGGTTGCGGCTGTCCCGTTCGGACAGCCAGTGGCTCAGACGCAGCGCCACCGGTGCCGCATCAGAAAGGTCGACCGGCCAATGAAAAAATGGACCTGAGTGACCTGGGCTGACGTCGATGTTGCTGCGCGAAAGGGCCAACACCAAGTGGCCCCGCTGCAGCAACTGGTCCAGCAGCGCTTTTCCCAAGCCGCGCGAGGCGCCTGTCAGTACGGTCAGGTGCATTTCAAACCCTTTTCAAGCATGGTGGGTGGTCCGGTCCGCCACCGGCGGCCAGTCTGCCGCAGTGAACTGTACCGACCCAACGGCCTTAAAACGGGGCCGGACATTGGAAGACCAGTTCGGCTTGCGTCACCGGGTGTTGCAGGCCCAGACGGGTGGCGTGCAGGAGCAGACGCCCTGGCGCTGACGGCTCGCCATACAAGGTGTCGCCCACGATGGGATGCCCGATGGACAGCAGGTGCACCCGCAATTGATGCGATCGCCCAGTCAAGGGCTCCAGCAGCAGCCGTGTGCCGGTGATGTCCCGGTGCAAAACGCGCCAACGCGTGGTGGATGGCTTGCCCGTTTCCAAGTCCACCTTCTGGCGCGGACGTCGCGGCCAATCGGCCGCCAGGGGTGCTTCGATGACGCCTTCCTCCCCAGCCACCCACCCCGTGACCACAGCCAGGTACTCTTTGTCCACCTGGCGCTGCTCGAAGGCCATGCTCAACTGCCGTTGCGCAGCTGCATGGCGGGCGAACAACATCAAGCCCGAAGTGGCCTGATCGAGCCGATGAACCACCTGCGCCTCTGGGAACCGGTGGCGCAGCGCGGTGGTCAGGTTGTGCAGGCTGCCTTCGCCCTTGCCGGGCACCGACAGCAGGCCTGCCGGCTTGTTCACCACCAGCAGGGCTTCGTCGACGTGAAGCAGGTTCAGCTCGATCATGCCCGGCAGCATATCGATTGCCTTGTGGACCCTTTGCGACGCACACCCAAGCAGGTGCTTGACGAGCGCGCCGGGCAGGCGCACATTGCGGGCCTGTCATCAACCGCACTGCAGGAGGACCGCCATGAAAACCACGCACATTGCCCTCTTGTCGGCTCGCGCGCGCTAACAACGCCTGCACGGTTTTTGGGGCTCAGGCCCCAGTCGCAGCCCAGCTGCGTTGATGTTTTCCGTGTTGCCGTGACGCCCCGTCGCGGCCGACAGACCCCCATCCCCTGAAGCGGCCGAAGCCTTGTGCTTCGGTCAGTGCGGTTGCCTTGGCGCCGCGATGGTTTGTCTTGTCCGGAACATCCATGATCGATTCACATGCTTTTGAACGCCTGCGCCACATCGGCCTGACGCCGGCGGTCATTCAGGAACTGCAGGCCTTGAGCCCGGTTTGCAGCGAACCCGAGTTGATGCGCGTCACCGAGGTGCAGCGCGAAGGCTTGATGCTGCACGACGGCAACGCCGCGCACGCCGGCCGGTTGTTGCCCGCCCTGCGCGCCACGCTGTCCGCCAACGGCGAAGCCATTGCCGTGGGCGACTGGGTGCTGGTTCAGCACAACGAACACCAGGAATGGTGGGCCCATGAACGGGTTCCGCCCATCAACCAGTTGGCCCGACGCCTGCACGACGGGCGTGACAAGGTGACCCGTGTCGTCATCGTCAGCAACGTTGACACGGCCTTGCTGGTGATGGGCCTGGATCACGACTTCAGCCTGCGGCGGCTGGAGCGTTTTGTGGCGTTGGCGCAGATGGCGCACGTCGTGCCGGTCGTGGTTCTGACCAAGGCCGACCTGTGTGTCGACCCCGGCGCACGCCTGGAACAGGTGCAGGCTTTGCTGCCGCCCGACGCGAGTGCGGTGGCGGTGAACGCGCTCGATCCGGTCAGTTGTGCGGTCTTGAGCCCTTGGCTGCAAGCGGGTCAGACGCTGGTGCTGCTGGGCTCCAGCGGCACCGGAAAAAGCACGCTCACCAACACGCTGACAGGCCGTGCTGTGGCCATCACGGGCGCCAACCGGGTCGACGACGGGCGAGGGCGACACACGACCACGGCCCGCAGCCTGCACGGCACACCCAGTGGCGCCTGCATCATCGACACGCCGGGTTTGCGCACGCTGCGACTGGACGGTGATGCAGCTGAACTGGGAGCCGCCTTCAGCGACATCGCCCAACTGGCCCAGCAATGCCGCTTTCGCGACTGCAGCCATGAAGATGAACCCGGTTGCGCGGTGCGCGACAACGTGTCCCCCGAGCGGCTGAAAAACTACAACAAGCTGCTGCGAGAGGCCCGGCGCGACACCATCACGGCACTGGAGCGCAAGGTGCAGGTACAGCAGTGGAAAGCCCGCGGTCGCAACGCCCGGCTGCGCGCTGTCGCCAAGCGAGGTTGATGTCTTTGCTTAACCCCCTTCTGCCTACGCTGCGTTCCAGGCCCGTGCCTCGACTCATTCCGCCGGATGAGATCGATCTGTGCCGCCTGGGAGCAGGGCGTCTCGCTGGGCCAGCGCCGGGAACAGGCGCGGCCAGGCAGCTGCCACCAGCAACACGCCCACCCCCCCGAGGACCACCGAACCCACAGGCCCCAGCCAGGCCGCCGTGGCGCCTGATTCAAACTCGCCGAGCTGGTTGGAGCCGCCAATGAAAAGCGAGTTGACCGCGCTGACGCGGCCGCGCATGGCGTCCGGCGTTTCCAGTTGCACCAAGGTCTGGCGGATTACCACGCTGACCATGTCGGCCGCCCCCGTGACGGCCAAGGCCGCCATTGACAAAGCAAACCAGGTCGACAGGCCGAACACCAGGTTGGCCACGCCAAACAAGGCCACCGAAGCCAGCAGCAAGCGGTCGGTGTGCCGATGCAGGGGCCATCGCGTCAACACCAGCGACATGCCCAGTGCGCCAACGGCGGGCGCGCTGCGCAAAACACCCAGCCCGGCCGGCCCGACATGCAAGATGTCCTTGGCAAACATGGGCAGCAGCGCTGTAGCGCCGCCCAGGAGCACCGCAAACAGATCCAGCGACACAGCGCCCAGCACGACCTTGTGGCCCATCACAAAGCGCAAGCCCGCTGACAAGCTGAGCCAGTTGAGCGCTTCCTGCGCCAGTGGCCGGTGGTGGTATCGAATGCTCAGACAAAGCACCGAGGACAATAGAAAGAGGGCCGCACTGGTGCCATAGGTGGCAAAGGCGCCCGTGGCGTAGATCAAACCGCCCACAGCGGGGCCAGCCACCACAGCGCCCTGCAAGCCAGTGGCGCTGAAGGCCAGCGCTCGCGGCAGCAGCATGGCGGGCACCAGCAAGGGGGTCAGTGCCTGTTGGGCGGGCATTTGCACCGCCCGAAGTGCGCCCAACACCACCGACAACCCCAGCAACCCTTCGCGGCTGGCCCAGCCCAGGCCACTGCCGGCGGCCAGTGTCAAGGCAACGCCGGCTTGGATCAGCAGGCACGTCGCCAGGATGCGGCCGCGATGATGCCGGTCGATCCACTGACCCGCGGGAAGTGTCAGTGCCAAAGCCGGCAGGAACTGCGCCAGACCCACCAAACCCAGGTCCCAGGCCGACCCCGTCAGGTCGTACATCTGCCAACCCAGCGCGACCATCATCATCTGGCCCGCCGCCACCGACGCCAGCCGCGCAAACCACAAGCGCATGAAGCCCGCGTAGGCCCAAATCGAACGCTGATCTGTCATGCGGCGCGGGCTTGGCGGGCGAAGGGCGGACAACGCACGAAAAGCGCTGTCCGTGTCCTCTGAATGGTTGGTTTGGGGGTTGGCCTTCCCTGGTAAGCTCGTCGCGGCATGCTTCCAGACTCCTCCTCTTTTCGAACCGAAACGCCCAGCGCCTTGCCGCCGGGCACGCGCCTGGGCGAGTTTGAGTTGCTCAGTTTGTTGGGGGTAGGCGGTTTTGGCATCGTGTACCTGGCCTTTGATCACGCCCTCGAGCGCGAAGTGGCCGTCAAGGAGTACATGCCAGCCTCGTTGGCGGGCCGCACCGAGACCATGCACGTGTCGCTGCGTTCTCATTCGGATGCCGAAAGTTTCGCATTGGGTCTGCGTTCGTTTGTCAACGAAGCCAAGCTGCTGGCACGCTTTGACCATCCGTCGCTGCTGAAAGTACACCGCTTCTGGGAAGCCAACGGCACTGCGTACATGGCCATGCCGGTCTTGCGCGGGCGGACGCTGAAAGAGATTCGGTCCGACATGACGGGTTCACCCGACGAGTCCTGGATGCGCAACATCCTGACGCCCCTGTTGGGCGCCATCGAGAAGTTGCACAGTGAAGATGTCTATCACCGCGACATCGCGCCCGACAACATCCAGATCGAGCCGGACGGTCGACCGGTCTTGCTCGACTTTGGCGCAGCACGCCGTGTTCTCAGCGACAAGAGCCAGGCGCTGACCGCGATCCTCAAGCCGGCCTACGCGCCGATAGAGCAGTACGGCGAGGCCGGTTCTGTGAGGCAGGGCCCGTGGACCGACATCTACGCCTTGGGCGCCACGCTGCACTACATGCTGCTCGGTCGACCGCCCTCTCCGGCCACAGCCCGCACGGTTCACGACGAAGCCTCGCAGCTCACACCCGAGCAGGTGCCGGGCTGCACCGAAGCATTCATGCAAGCCATCGACTGGATGCTGTGCCCACGCCCGCTGGATCGCCCGCAAAGCGTCGCCGAGCTCCGCCGGGTGCTGGACGGCGAAGCCCGGGCGCCGGTTCGGCGAACACCGGACGGGCCGGCGTCCCACTGGGAACGCACCAACGTGCTGCCGCCTGCTTCTGGCAGCGGGCGCATCGACCTGGATGTTGACGATGGTTCGACCCAGATCGTTCCGAAGGCGGGTGCAGCAACGCCCGGCCACATCACCGAGCATGTCTGGTTGGAGCCCCAGCCGTCGATGCTGCTCACGTCGTCAGGTCCAGTGTCCGCTGTGCTGGGTGAGGGTAGGGCACAGGCCTCAGCCGACATTGCCATCGACGGTGAGGTCATGGACGGGCAGACCCGACATCCCGCCACCCTGCCTGCCGCCAAAAGCAAGCTTCCCTGGGTGATGGTTGGTGTCTTGGCGGTCGCGGCCACCGCGGCTTATCTGCTGTGGCCCAAGGTGGAGGAACTTCCCGTCAAACCAGCCGCGGTTGCGCCAGTCCCCGAGTTGGCGGCGAGGCCCGTTGCTTTGCCGGCGTCGGAGCCTGCGGCTTCGGCCGTCATCGCCACGTCAGCGGCCACGGCTGCATCGGGTGCGGGCCTGGCAGAGCCGGCCGCGCCCGTGACAGCCACCTCGACTCCGGTTGTGCCGGGTGCCATGGGTGCGACGAGTGCCGCTGGCGCAGCGGTTGGGGCCCCGCAAACCAGCCAACCTGCGGAGTCGAGCCCAGACAAACCCAGCCGTGCCGCTGGCCGCACCACGGCCGGCAAGCCCGCCGAAGCTGCGCGGCCACGCGCCGACCCGCCGGCGCCGCGGCCGAGCCCTGTGGTGACGCCTGCCACCGGCGTGCCGGCTGGACCGGGTCCCGCTTGCGGCTCTCGGGACGGCGTGCGCTACCTTGTCTGCATGGAAAGGGAGTGCAGCTCGGCTGAATTCTCCAGTCACCCAGCTTGTCAGCGCTGGAAGCCGTGAATCGGGACTCCGGCCTCACCTGAGGGCGGGGTCGCTGCGGGTAAGGCTGGATGCCGCGCCAGGGCCCAAACAGGTACACCTCTGTCCTTGCCGACCCGGAGATCCACTTGTCCAGTGCCCTCGACCTGCCCCCTGTTGCTGCTGCTGTTGCTGCTGGTGCCATTGCCGACCCACCCAAGTGCCGGTACTGGCCATCTCGATTGCCTCGTCAACTGACCCTTCCTCAAACCACGCTCTGGTTCAACCTGGAGGTCAGTGCCCGGCGCTTTCCCGACAAGCCGGCCTACATCTTTTTTGGGCAATCACTGACCTTCGCGCAGCTGCACAGCCAGGCGCTGACCTTGGCAGGCTGGTTACAGCACGAAGGCGTGGCCAAAGGCGACCGCGTGTTGCTCTTCATGCAAAACTGTCCGCAATTCGTGGTCGCGTTTTACGCCGTTCAGCGGGCCGATGCGGTGGTGGTCCCGGTCAACCCTATGAACCGTGCCGACGAGTTTGTCCACTACATCTGCGACGCTCAGGCCAAGGTGGTGCTGACCACGGCCGACTTGGCCAGCATCGTGGCCGAAGCCAACGACCAAGTCGATCCGGCGCTGAAACTCCGGCGCGTGGTGGCCACCCGCTTGGCCGAAGCCATGCCTGCGGTGTTGGCCCCTGAGGAACGACCGACCGAAGCGGTCCTGAATTGGCTGATGGCGGACCCGGTGCTGCCGCCAGGGTGCGTGCGGTGGAAGGACGCCCTGGCTTCAAGCCACACGCCGAGCCCCAGCACAGCCCAGGCCGACGACATGGCGTTGCTGCCCTATACCTCTGGCACGACCGGTCTGCCCAAAGGCTGTATCCACACCCACCGAACGCTCTCGCCCAACATCGTCGGCAGCGCGCTGTGGGGCCATGCAAGCGCCGAGACGGTGAGCCTGGGCGTGGTGCCCATGTTCCACATCACCGGCATGATGTACAGCGTGCTGAGCTCGGTGTACCTGGGCAGCACCATCGTGTTGATGCCACGTTGGGATCGTGAATTGGCAGGGCGGCAGATTTCGCGCTACCGCGTGACCCACTGGACCTGCATCCCCACCATGGTCATTGACCTCTTTGGCAGTCCCAACTACAAGCTTTTTGACCTGTCCAGCCTGCGCTACCTGTCTGGCGGTGGCGCGGCCATGCCGCAGGCCGTGGCCGAGCGCTTGCAGACCGAGTTTGGCTTGACCTTCGCCGAGGGCTACGGCCTGACCGAAACAGCCGCACCCAGCCATGCCAACCCACCTGAACGGGCCAAGTTGCAGTGCCTGGGCATCCCCATCTTTGGCACCGACTGTCGAATCATCGACCCCGTCACACTGGCCGAGTTACCCGACAACGAGGCCGGCGAAATCGTGACCCATGGCCCGATGGTTTTCAAAGGCTACTGGGGTCACCCCCAAGCCACCGCGCAGGCTTTCATCGAGATCGACGGGAAGTCGTTTTTCAGGACCGGGGACTTGGGCCGGCGTGACGATGAAGGTTACTTCTTCATCACCGACCGGCTCAAGCGCATGATCAACGCCAGCGGCTTCAAGGTCTGGCCGAGCGAAGTCGAATTGCTGCTCTTCAAATGCCCCTTGGTGCAAGAGGCCTGCATCATCGGTGCGCGCGATGCCTACCGGGGTGAAACCGTCAAGGCCGTGGTGGTGCTCAGGGCTGAGGCCCGCGCAACCGCGACCGAACAGGACATCATCGACTGGGCGCGCCAGCACATGGCGGCCTACAAGGTGCCCAAGCAGGTGGCGTTCATCGATGCCTTGCCCAAGAGCGGCTCGGGAAAAGTCATGTGGCGACAGCTGCAGGAGCTTGAGAACGCCGCTGCGTGACGGCTGGGTTGCTGCGCGGCAGCGATTCAATCGCCAGGCGGCAAAACATCGCCGGCTGGCGCAGCAGCCGGCATGATGTTCTGCGCCAGGGCGCCTTTGGGGCCGGCGGTCACCTCGAAGGTGACGCGGCTGCCCTGCTTGAGGGTGCGAAAGCCGTCCATCGCAATGGCCGAAAAATGCGCGAAGACGTCGTCGCCGCCTTCATCGGGTTCGATGAAGCCAAAGCCTTTGGCGTCGCTGAACCACTTCACCGTTCCAGTCGCCATGGTCACCCCGTGCGTTCTGCCCGATGCTGAAATTGTCGACTTCTGCCAGCGCGACTGTCAAGGCGGACGGCCGCCCCCAGAGTGGCGGTTCAATCGCAGCGACAGAGGTGCGTATTTCGCTCTGCTCGCGGCTTGAAGTGGCGCGCTTGGGGCCAATATCGTGTCAATGGCCTTGTTGCGTCCATGGCGCGGTGGAGTCTCCCTGTTTGACCCATGCAACTCGATAGAATGAAGCATGCCCGACGAAACCCCTCCGTCGCTACCACCTGCACCGCCTGGCGGACCGCCCCTGCGGGAGCCGGGCGGTACCGTCGTGGCGGAGCGCAAGGCGGCGCGGACCAAACCGCCGGCGCTCTATCAAGTTGTGATGCTGAATGACGATTACACCCCGATGGAGTTTGTCGTGATGGTGCTTCAGCGCTTTTTCCAGCGTGACATGGACACGGCCACCCACATCATGCTTCAGATACACCACGAAGGGCGAGGCGTGTGCGGCGTCTACCCCAAAGACGTTGCCGCAACAAGAGTTGAGCTGGTGCTCACGGCGGCGCGCCGTGAAGGGCACCCGCTCCAATGCATTATGGAGGCCGCATGATTGCGCAAGAGCTAGAAGTCAGCCTGCACATGGCGTTTGTCGAGGCGCGCCAGCAGCGCCATGAGTTCATCACGGTCGAGCACCTGCTCATGGCCTTGCTGGACAACCCGTCGGCCGCCGAAGTGCTGCGCGCCTGCGCAGCCAACATCGAAGACCTGCGCAAGAGCCTGTCGACCTTCATCAAGGAAAACACGCCCACGGTCGGTGGCAACGACGAAGTCGATACGCAACCCACGCTGGGCTTTCAGCGGGTGATCCAGCGCGCCATCATGCATGTGCAAAGCACGGGTAGCGGCAAGAAGGAAGTGACAGGGGCCAACGTCTTGGTGGCCATTTTTGGCGAGAAAGACTCGCACGCCGTGTACTACCTGCATCAGCAGGGCGTGACACGGCTCGATGTCGTGAACTTCATTGCCCATGGCATCAAGAAGTCCGACCCGCCCGAGCCCACCAAGAGCAATGAAAACCCCAGCAACGAAGGCGAGAAGGAAGAGGGTGGCGACGCCAAGGGTTCCCCGCTGGAGCAATTCACCCAGAACCTGAACCAGCAAGCCCGCGACGGCAAGATCGACCCGCTGATCGGGCGCGAGCATGAGGTTGAGCGGGTGATTCAGATCCTGTGCCGCCGGCGCAAGAACAATCCCTTGTTGGTGGGCGAAGCAGGCGTGGGTAAAACCGCCATCGCCGAGGGCTTGGCCTGGCGCATCACGCAGAACGACGTTCCCGAAGTGCTGGGTGAGGCCACGGTCTATTCCTTGGACATGGGCGCCCTGTTGGCCGGCACCAAGTACCGTGGCGACTTCGAACAGCGGCTCAAAGGTGTTCTGAAGCAGCTCAAGGACCACCCCAACGCCATCCTCTTCATCGACGAGATCCACACCCTGATTGGTGCCGGTGCGGCCAGCGGGGGCACCTTGGACGCCAGCAACCTGCTCAAGCCAGCGCTGAGCAACGGCACCATGAAGTGCATTGGCGCCACCACCTTCACTGAATACCGGGGCATCTTCGAAAAAGACGCCGCGTTGTCACGCCGGTTCCAGAAGGTCGACGTGGTGGAGCCCACGATTGAACAAACGGTTGAAATCCTGAAAGGCTTGAAGTCGCGCTTCGAGGAGCACCACAGTGTGAAGTACGCGGTGGGTGCCCTGCAGGCGGCGGCCGAGCTGTCAGCCAAGTTCATCAACGACCGCCAACTGCCCGACAAGGCGATCGACGTGATCGACGAGGCCGGTGCTGCGCAGCGCATCCTGCCGGCCAACAAGCGCAAGAAGACCATCACGCGCAATGAGGTCGAAGAGATCGTGGCCAAGATCGCCCGCATCCCGCCGGCCAGTGTTTCCAGCGACGACCGCGGCAAATTGAAGCTGCTCGACCGCGATCTCAAAAGTGTCGTCTTTGGGCAGGATCCGGCCATCGACGCCTTGGCAGCCGCCATCAAGATGGCCCGTTCGGGCCTGGGCAAGGGCGACAAGCCGATTGGCAGCTTCCTGTTCAGCGGCCCGACCGGGGTGGGCAAGACTGAAGTGGCCAAACAACTGGCTTATGTGCTGGGCATCGACCTGATCCGTTTCGACATGTCCGAATACATGGAGCGCCACGCCGTCAGCCGGCTGATCGGTGCGCCCCCTGGTTACGTGGGTTTCGACCAAGGTGGCTTGCTGACCGAGGCCGTCACCAAGAAGCCGCACTCGGTGCTGTTGATGGACGAAATTGAGAAGGCCCATCCCGACGTCTTCAACGTGCTGTTGCAGGTCATGGACCACGGCACCTTGACCGACAACAACGGTCGCAAGGCCGACTTCCGCAACGTGATCATCATCATGACCACCAACGCGGGCGCCGAGACCATGAACAAGGCCACCATAGGGTTCACCAACAAGCGCGAGCAGGGCGACGAAATGGCCGACATCAAGCGCCTGTTCACCCCCGAGTTCCGCAACCGGCTGGATGCCATCGTCAACTTCCGATCCCTCGACGAAGAAATCATCCTGCGCGTGGTGGACAAGTTCCTGCTCACGCTGGAAGGCCAGTTGGCGGAAAAGAAGGTTGACGTGACCTTCAGCGACGCCCTGCGCAAGTACCTGGCCAAGAAGGGGTTTGACCCGTTGATGGGCGCCCGGCCCATGCAGCGCCTGATCCAGGACACCATCCGTCGCGCTTTGGCCGATGAGCTGCTGTTTGGCCGCCTGGTCGATGGCGGGCGACTGTCGGTGGACATCGACGCCAAGGACGAGGTTGTGCTGGACATCCAGCCGCCCAAGAAGAGCGACAAGCCCCGCGCCGAAGCCACTGCAGCCTGACCAACACCCTGTCACACAGGGTCGGCGGGTTCAGCCGCGCCGCAACGTGGGCAGGTCGGCCGCCGGATCCTGCAGGTAGTAGCGAGAGAGCATCCCGTACAGCGCGGGGTGCTCTTTTTTCATCTCGGCGGCATTGACGAAGAAGGTCTCGCTGGCCACGGCAAAAAATTCCTCCGGACCGGTGGCAGCGTAGGGGTCGAGCAGCGTGGTGCGCTCGGTTTTCAGGTCGTGTTCCAACTGCGTGAACGCGGCCTGCAATGTGGAGCGCCAATCCCGCGCTGGCAGCTCCGCAGGCAGCTGCGGCATGCCGTCGGCTTGTCCGGAGGCCATGTCCAGCACGTGCGCAAACTCATGGATGACGACGTTGTAGCCTTGCTGCGCACTGTGTCCTGAACGGCGAACGTCGGGCCAAGACAACATCACGGGGCCGCCATCCATGGCCTCGCCAGCCAGCATGTCCGTGTATTCGTGGACCACCCCATCGGGATCCTGCAGCGATCGCGGCGCCAGCACGGCGTCCGGGTGCACGACGATGCCGACAAAGTGTTGATACGGGTTCAGGCCCAGCCGCAAGACGGGCAGGCACGCCTGGGCCGCGATGGCAACAGCCATCGCGTCGGTCAAGCGCAAGCCACCGGTGGTGCTGAATTCTTTGCTGTCCAGGAACAAGCTCGTCAGCCGGCGCAATTCCTGCGCGGCTTCGGGGCTGCTTCTCTGCAAAAACGGGTAGCGCACCAAGGTGCGCTTCCACAGGTCGTCCGGAATGGCCCGCCGCTTCAACGCGGCCTGCTCGCGCCGGGCACCGAGGGCTCGCCACCAACCGCTCAGCATGAGGTTCAGCCGCTCGAGGCAGGGGCCAAGCGCTGAAATCCGGCCGCCGACCAGCGCAAGACCTCGGCGCGCTGACCCAGGTCCAGATCCCAGTCACTCAGCACCCGGCGTTGCAAGCCCGGCGCCAGCGGGTTGTCGCCGGGCCGGTGGGTGTGGCCGTGGATCAGCGTGGTGGCGTGCGCCTGGCGCAGGCATGCCAAGGCGGTTGCCGGGTCGACATCGGCATCGGCCGCGCCGTCAAACTCGCGGCGGCCCTGGCTGGCACTGCGGATGGCGGCAGCAATCTGCAAGCGCTCAGCCAAGGGCCGGGCCAAAAACTTGGATTGCCAAGCTGCTGAGCGCACCTCGCTGCGAAAGGCCTGGTACGGCAGGTCGCTCAAGCACCAGGCATCCCCGTGGCTCAAAACGGCGCGCTGGCCCCAGGCTTCCAGCACCGTGGGATCGGGCAACAGCCAGCAACCGGTCTGCGCCAAGAACGCGCTTCCGACCAGGAAGTCTCGGTTGCCGACCATGAAAGCCAGCTGCTTGCGCTGCGAAACTTGGGCCAGCAGCGCCACACACTCGCGCTCAAAACCGCGTTGACCCATGTCGTCCCCAACCCAGGCCTCGAACAGGTCGCCCAGGATGCAGACGGCCGCTGCAGGGCTGTTCAGCAGGTGCTGCGCAAACGCCTCGAAGGTCTTGGGCAGCGCTTCGCACAGGTGCAGGTCAGACACGAAGTCGATGGCCTGCCAGTGCGAAGGCACCTGCAGCAACTGCGCAGGTGGCAAGGGCTCCACGGCGCCGGCGGTGGCCATGGGCGCCTGGTGGCTTCAGCTGACTTCGGTGGCCTTGACGATCAGCACATCTTCCAAGGGCACGTCGTCATGCATGCCCTTGCGACCGGTGCGGACCTTCTCGATGCTGTCGACCACGTCCATGCCGGACACAACTTGGCCAAAGACAGCGTAGCCCCATCCTGACGTGTTCTCGGCCTTGAAGTCGAGGAAGGCGTTGTCGGTGACATTGAGGAAAAACTGCGAGGTCGCCGAGTGGGGGTCGTTGGTGCGTGCCATCGACAAGGTGTAGCGCTTGTTCTTCAAACCGTTGTTGGCTTCGTTCTGAATCGGTGGCAGCGTCGGCTTTTGCTTCATGGCGGCGTCAAAGCCGCCGCCTTGCAGCATGAAGCCCTTGATGACGCGATGAAAAATGGTGCCGTCATAGTGGCCGCTGTTCACGTAGGCCAGAAAGTTGGCGGTACACAAGGGTGCCTTGGCCTCGTCCAGCTCAATGCGCAAGTTGCCAGCGCTGGTTTGCATTTCAACAAATTTGCTCATGTCATTTCTCCAAGGTAGCTTTGAGCAGGGTCACAGGCGTGACCGGAAGGTTCTGATGGGGGCCCGACGAGGTGGTGGGCATGACGCGAATTTTGTCCACCACGTCAAGGCCCACAACGACCTTGCCAAAAACGGCGTAACCATGGCCATCGCGTGAATTGGCCTGGTCGAGGAATGCGTTGTCGACCACGTTGATGAAAAACTGTGACGTGGCTGAATCAGGAATGCCCGTGCGCGCCATGGCCAAGGTGCCACGCACATTGTTCAAGCCGTTGCGGCTTTCCAGAGGAATGGGCGAGCGCGTGGGTTTTTCACTGAGGTCGGGCTTGTAGCCACCGCCCTGGATCATGAAATTCTCGATGACCCGGTGAAACACGGTGCCGTTGTAGTGGCCGGCCTTGACGTAGGCCAAGAAGTTGGCCACCGTCTTGGGCGCTTTCTCAGCGTCCAGTTCAACCACGATGTCGCCAGCGCTGGTGGACAAACGCACCTTTTGAGCCCAGGCCGAGCCCAGGCTCAACGTCAACGTCAGCAGCACGGCGGGGGCCAGCACAAACCCGGAGTTCATCTTCAAGCGAAGTTCCTCAAAAGTGAGCCGACCCAGTCGGCAACAAACCGAAGTCTAGCGGGCTCAAGGGTTGGCAGTGGCCAGCAAGGCGCGCGCCGCGTCCAGCTTGCGCAGCAGCCGCGGGTCCAGCGGCCCGGTGCTGCCGGCTTGCTGCCAGGCCTGCACGGCCAGCATCAGGTAAACCTCACCCAGGTTGGCCCTGGCAGCGCGGTGACTGGGGTCGTTGCGCAGTGCTGTTTCCAGGGCTTGCCGGGCCAACTCCAACCGCCCGGCACGCACGTGCAGCAGCGCCAAATTGTTGAACGGCTCTGGCAACTCGGGATACTCCTGGCTCATCTGGGTGAAGGCCAACAAGGCGTCGGCGTCTCGCCGCAGTTCCATCAACACCACCGCGTGCAAAAAACGAGCTTGCGGGTCTTGCGCATTGCTGGCCATCGCAGCGGCGGATGTACGAAGGGCCGTCAGCAGTTCGCCTTTGGCCATCAACGTGTGGACGTCGTTGACGACATCGCCGCGCGCCAGGCCGGTGCCCAGCAGCAGCGCCAGCAGCAGACCGCGGCCGGTCAAGGGAAGTCGAACGGGGAGGAAAGGCATGTGAAGGGCCGCATGTCGAGAGCGCTGGGGCCAGCGAGCGCGGGTGCAGGCAGCGTTGCAAGCAAAGTTGCAACGGGAGCTGCATGCGGGCCCACCGCTATACTGAAACCTGATTCTATCGACGCCAAAGCGCCCGGCAGGGCGCCACCATCCTGGCGCCGATGGCTGGCGCGGCGCGCCACCACTGCCACTGTGCCATGACGCTTCGAATCCACCACACACTTTCGCGCCGCCAAGAAGATTTCCAGCCCATTGAGCCAGGGCATGTGCGCATGTACGTCTGCGGCATCACGGTCTACGACCAATGCCACCTGGGCCATGCACGCATGATCCTGGCGTTTGACACCGTCTACCGTTGGTTGCTGGCCAGTGGCTACCGGGTGACCTACGTCCGCAACATCACGGACATCGAGGACAAGATCATTCGCCGGGCGGTTGAACGTGGCATCTCGATCCGTCAATTGACCGACGAGGTCATCACCCAGATGCACGCCGACTTTGCCGCGCTGGGCGCGGCCTTGCCGACCCACGAGCCGCGCGCCACGGACTATGTGCCGCAGATGCTGGGCATCATCGCCAAGCTGCAAGACAGAGGTCTGGCCTATCAAGTCGCGGACGGCGACGTGAATTTCGCGGTACGCCGCTTTGCGGGCTACGGCAAGTTGTCCGGCAAGAGCCTGGACGAACTGCGCGCTGGCGAACGGGTGGCCGTGCCGGGGGGCAAGGACGATCCGCTCGACTTCGTTTTGTGGAAATCGGCCAAGGCCGACGAACCCGAAGACGCCAAATGGCCCAGCCCTTACGGCCTGGGGCGGCCCGGCTGGCACATCGAGTGCTCGGCCATGAGCGAAGCGGTTCTGGGCTTGCCGATCGACATCCACGGCGGGGGCATGGACCTGCAGTTTCCCCACCACGAAAACGAGATTGCGCAAAGCGAGGGTGCATGCGGAGCAGAGTTTGTGCGCACCTGGATGCACAACGGCTTCTTGAACATCGACGACACCAAGATGTCGAAATCGCTGGGCAACTTCTTCACCATCGCCGATGTGCTGAAAAAGTTTGACGGCGAGTCGGTGCGGCTGTTCATGCTGCGCACCCACTACCGCAGCCCGTTCAACTTCAGCGACACCTTGCTCGACGAAGCCCGGATCGCGCTCAAACGCCTGTACACCGCATTGGACGCCGCCGGCCCCGTCGAGGCGCTGGCCAGCATCGACTGGAGTGAACCCCGCGCCGCCACTTTCAGGGCCGCAATGGACGACGACTTCAACACGCCGGGCGCGTTGGCGGTGCTGTTCGAACTGGTCAGCAACATCTTTCGCGGGCAGGTGCAGGACGCGGCCTTGCTCAAGGCCCTGGCATCCACCTTGGGTTTGCTGCAAGCGCAGCCGCGTGAGTATCTGCAAAGCCGCAGCGGGGTTGACGAAGCCTTTGTCCAAGCCCGGATAGAGGCCCGCGGGGCGGCCAAAAAAGCGCGTGACTTCCAGCTGGCCGATCGCATTCGCGACGAAATGGCGGCATTGGGTATCGAGCTCAAGGACGGCCCACAAGGCACGACCTGGGTGCGAGCCTGAGCACCATGCCCAAAGCCCTTGTGCCTTCAGCCGTGGTTGCGACAACCGAAGTAACGCCCGACTACTGGGACGACGCTTGTCGCCACCTGAGCAAACGCGATCGGGTGCTGAAGAAGCTGATTCCACGTTTTGGCGAAACCCGCCTGCGCAGCCGTGGTGACGCGTTCACCACGCTGGCGCGTTCCATCGTCGGCCAGCAGATCTCCGTCAAGGCAGCGCAGTCGGTGTGGGAGCGCTTTGCAACCGCCACGGGAGGCCACAGCGCGCGCGTTAAGCCGGCCGCCGTGCAAGCCTTGGCCGTGCCCTTGATGCGGGAAGCGGGCTTGTCAGCGCGCAAGACCGAGTACCTGCTGGACCTGGCGCGGCACTTCAGCGACGGCAGCGCCCAAATCAAACAGTGGCAGCAGCAAGACGACGAGGCCATCATCGCCGAATTGGTCTCTATCCGCGGCATTGGCCGCTGGACGGCCGAGATGTTCCTCATCTTTCACCTGATGCGACCCAACGTGATGCCCTTGGACGACTTGGGTTTGATCAAGGGCATCAGCCTCAACTATTTCAGCGGCGAGCCCGTCTCGCGTGCCGAAGCCAGGGAAGTGGGCGAGGCGTGGGCACCGTTTCGGTCGGTGGCCACTTGGTATATTTGGCGCAGCCTCGACCCGCTGCCGGTGGAGTATTGAAGTGTCCAAACGTCATTTCCTTGAGTTTGAAAACCCGATCGCGGAGCTCGAATCCAAGATCGACGAATTGCGCTATGTGCAAAACGAGTCGGCCGTCGACATCAGCGACGAGATCGACCGCCTGAGCCAAAAAAGCCAGCAGCTCACGCGTGACATCTATGCCAACCTGACGCCTTGGCAGGTGACCCAGATTGCCCGGCATCCGCAGCGGCCTTACACGCTGGACTACGTGGGCGAAATCTTCACCGAGTTTCAGGAACTGCACGGCGACCGCCACTACGCGGATGACCTGTCCATCGTGGGCGGCCTGGCGCGCTTCAATGGCCAAGCCTGCATGGTGCTGGGACATCAGAAGGGCCGCGACACCAAGGAGCGCACGCTGCGCAACTTTGGCATGAGCCGGCCCGAGGGCTACCGCAAGGCGCTGCGGCTGATGAAACTGGCCGAGAAGTTCGGCCTGCCGGTCTTCACCTTTGTCGACACGCCGGGCGCCTACCCTGGCATTGGCGCCGAAGAGCGCGGTCAGTCCGAAGCCATCGGCCGCAACATCTTCGAGATGGCGCAGTTGGAAGTGCCCATCGTCAGCACCATCATTGGCGAAGGCGGCTCGGGCGGCGCCTTGGCCATCAGCGTGGCCGACCAGGTGCTGATGCTCCAGTACAGCGTGTACTCGGTCATTTCACCCGAGGGCTGTGCCTCGATTCTTTGGAAGACCGCCGAGCGGGCTTCCGAAGCCGCCGAAGCGCTGGGCATCACGGCCCATCGGCTCAAGGCCCTGGGGGTGATTGACAAGATCATCAGCGAACCCGTGGGTGGCGCCCACCGCGACGTACCGTGGATGGCGGCTCAGCTCAAGCGCGGCTTGGCCGAAGCCTTGCGCCAGAACGCCGACCTCAAGCCCAAGGACCTCTTGCAGCGCCGCTATGAGCGCCTGCGGTCCTACGGTCGTTTCACCGATACCAAGGAACGCTGAACATGCCGCAGCAGCCGCGGGTGGCCGTGGCTGTGAGTGGCGGCCGCGATTCAACGGCACTGCTGCATTGCACCTTGCGCCAAGCCCGGGCTTTGGATGTCGAGGTCTGGGCCCTGCACGTTCACCATGGCTTGCAGCTGGAGGCAGACGCCTGGTTGCAGCAGGTGCAACAGCAAAGCCGCCGTTGGGGTGCGCAGTTCGACAGCCGCCGCTTGGTCGGCGCACCGGCCCGCGGTGACAGCATCGAAGCCTGGGCCCGGGCGGGCCGCTACCAAGCCTTGGCAGAGATGGCCTTGGCTCATGACTGCACCTTGGTGCTGCTGGCCCACCATCGCCTGGACCAGGCCGAAACCTGGTTGTTGCAGGCGCTGCGCGGTGCTGGCGAGGCGGGCCTGGCGGCCATGCCACGAAGTGCGCTTCGTGTTGGCCTGCACTGGGTTCGGCCCTGGCTGAACATGGATGCCCGGCGCATCGAAGCCTATGTGCGGCGCCACCGCCTGAAAGTTGCACAGGACCCCAGCAACCTGGACTTGAAGTTCGCGCGGAACCGCCTGCGCCATGCCGTATGGCCCGCGCTGCTGGTGGGTTTTGCAGACGCCGAAGTCAACCTCGCAGCTGCCGCCGGGCGTGCCCAAGAAGCACTGGCTTTGTCGAGAGAAACCGCGCAGGCCGACCTGAGCGCGCTGGTCACGGCGGACGAGCTGCACTGCGCAGCTTGGTGGCTGTTGCCACCGGCCCGCCGTCGCAATGCCCTGCGGGCCTGGCTCAGCGCAGCCAGTGGTGCAGCCCCGCCGCAAACCCTGCTGGACCGCTTGATCGACGAGCTGCCACAGGCGCACCAAGGCAGCTGGCCGGCTCCCGGTGGTGTGCTGCGCCTGCACCGTGGGCGGCTGAAGCTGTTGACCGCCGAAGGTCTGCGGCCCTGCAACATCGGCCTCGCCCGCACCGTGGACCTGAGTCAGCCCGGTGTGCATGCGCTGCCCGATTGGGGCGGGAGTTTCCATGTCCAACCAACCCTCAGCGGGGGCGTCAGTCCAGGATGTTTGGTGAACCCGTTGCTCAAGGCCCGTGAAGGCGGTGAACGCCTTCGCTTGCGCTCAGGCGGCCTGTCGCGTCCGCTCAAGCAGCACTTCCAAGCTGCGCACACACCTGCCTGGCTGAGGCAAGGGCCGTTGCTCTTTTCCGCTGAAGGTGAACTGATGTTTGTGCCCGGTTTGGGTCTGGACGCGGCGTTCCAAGCGTCCGCTGGCGCCGAACAGTTGGCGCTGACCTGGGTTCCCACACCGGATCGCTGACCGAACAGCGACAGGCCCGCGTCAGGGCCACGGCTAGAATTTGCGGGTTGTGCAGGGCAGCAAAAAGTCTGCCCGAGCAGATTTCCACTGAACTCTTGGCTTGAGCCCATGGCATTGATCGTTCACAAGTACGGCGGCACCTCGATGGGGTCGGCCGAGCGCATTCGCAGCGTGGCACAACGGGTTGCCAAATGGGTCCGTGCGGGCCATCAATTGGTGGTTGTGCCTTCGGCCATGAGCGGCGAAACCAACCGCCTGCTGGGCCTGGCCAAGGAGCTGCACCCGCAAGCGTCATCGCCTGAAGCGCTGCGCGAGCTGGACGCGATTGCGGCCACCGGCGAGCAGGTTTCGGTGGGTCTGCTGGCGTTGGCTCTGCAGGCCCAGGGGCTTGCAGCGGTCAGTTATGGAGGTTGGCAGGTACCGATCAAGACCGACTCCGCTTTCACCAAGGCCCGTATTGCCGAGATCGACGACACCCGGGTGCGGGCTGATCTGGCGGCGGGCAAGGTCGTCATCATCACTGGCTTTCAGGGCATCGACGCGGAGGGCAACGTCACCACGCTGGGCCGCGGTGGCAGCGACACCTCGGCTGTGGCGGTGGCA
The DNA here is from genome assembly GCA_031375065.1 of Rubrivivax sp. Taxonomy (GTDB): domain Bacteria; phylum Pseudomonadota; class Gammaproteobacteria; order Burkholderiales; family Burkholderiaceae_C; genus Rubrivivax. Next base: position 32,177 of record JANMHH010000173.1, read on the forward strand.
GCGGCGATGAAGGCCGATGAATGCCTGATCTACACCGACGTCGACGGCGTCTACACCACCGACCCGCGCATCGTGCCGGAGGCACGGCGCCTGAGCACCATCAGCTTTGAAGAGATGCTGGAGATGGCCAGCCTGGGCAGCAAGGTGCTGCAGATTCGGTCGGTGGAATTTGCGGGCAAATACCGCGTGCCACTGCGGGTGTTGAGCAGCTTCACGCCTTGGGACATCGACATCGCTGAGGAAGCCGCATCGGGCACCCTGATCACCTTTGAGGAAGACGAAAAAATGGAACAAGCCGTTGTGGCCGGAATTGCGTTCAACCGCGACGAGGCGAAGATCAGCGTCATTGGGGTGCCCGACAAACCCGGCATCGCCTTTCAGATCATCGGCCCGGTGGCCGACGCCAACATCGACATCGACGTCATCATCCAGAACGTGTCGCACAGCGGCCGCACCGACTTCAGCTTCACCGTGCACCGCAACGACTACGCGCGCACGCTCGAGGTCTTGAAGACACAGGTTCTGCCGGCCACAGGCGCTGCAGAGGTGCTGGGCGACCCCAAGATCTGCAAGGTCAGCATCGTCGGCATCGGCATGCGCAGCCACGTGGGCGTGGCCAGCAAGATGTTCCGCACGCTCAGCGACGAGGGCATCAACATCCAGATGATCACCACCAGCGAAATCAAGACCAGCGTGGTGATCGATGAAAAGTACATGGAGCTGGCCGTGCGCGCGCTGCACAAAGCCTTCGACCTGGACCAGGCCACTGTCGCGGTCTGAGTCTGCAAACGGCCTTCGAAAAGGGCCGCGTCTTGCGGCTAGAATACGGGTCTTCGCCGGAGTCGTGACCGAGTGGCCGAAGGTGCTCCCCTGCTAAGGGAGTATGTGGGCAAAACCTGCATCAAGGGTTCGAATCCCTTCGACTCCGCCAGCGAACCCCCAACGTCCTGAACGTCCTGAACGTCCAAAGCGCCCAAACTCACGTCAGGGCGTTTTTTTGTGGCGCGGGCAAAGCCATCAGAATGCCAACTCCTTCTAACGGGATGGAGGTCGCCTTGGCACTCAGTGACATCGAAATTGCCCGCTTGGCCACGCTGCGCCGCATTTCAGCGGTGGCCCAAGATCGCTTGGGCATTCCAGACGAACACGTCATTCCCTACGGACACTTCAAGGCCAAGCTGGCCTTGCCGTTTGTCGAGTCGCTGGTCGACCGCCCGATGGGCAAGCTGGTCTTGGTCACCGCGATCAGCCCTACGCCCGCCGGCGAAGGCAAAACCACCACCACGGTCGGCTTGGGCGACGCGCTCAACCACATCGGCAAGAAGGCGGTCATCGCGCTGCGTGAACCTTCGCTGGGCCCCGTGTTCGGGATGAAGGGCGGCGCCACCGGCGGTGGTTACGCGCAAGTGGTGCCGATGGACGACATCAACCTGCATTTCACGGGCGACTTCCATGCCATCGCCCTGGCCAACAACCTGTTGTCGGCCACGCTGGACAACCACATCCACCACGGCAACGCACTGGACATCGATGTGCGGCGCATCAGCTGGAAGCGGGTGATGGACATGAACGACCGCGCGCTGCGCAACATCACCGTGGGTTTGGGTGGCCCTGGCAACGGCTTCCCGAGGCAAGACGGTTTTGACATCGTGGTGGCGTCAGAAGTCATGGCCATCCTCTGCCTGGCCGGGTCCTTGAGCGACCTGAAGCAGCGCCTGGGCAACATCATCGTGGCCGAGAACCGCGCCCGCCAGCCTGTGCGTGCCCGCGACCTGAAAGTACACGGCGCGATGGCCGTGCTGCTCAAGGACGCCTTGGCACCCAACCTGGTGCAGACCCTTGAAAACAACCCGGCGTTGTTGCACGGTGGCCCGTTCGCCAACATCGCCCACGGTTGCAATTCGGTGATCGCCACGCAGACGGCGCTGCGATTGGCCGACTACGTGGTCACCGAAGCTGGTTTCGGCGCGGATCTGGGCGCCGAAAAGTTCATCGACATCAAGTGCCGCAAGTCCGGCCTGCGCCCTGCGGCCGCGGTGGTGGTGGCGACGGTGCGCGCGCTGAAGTACCACGGGGGTGTCGACCTGGGCGATTTGGCCAAGGAAGACTTGACCGCGCTGGACAAGGGGCTGGGCAACCTGGAGCGGCATTTGAAGAATCTGCGCGGGGTCTTCGGGCTACCTTGTGTGGTCTCCATCAACCATTTCGACAGCGACACCGAAGCCGAGCACGCGCTGATCCGGCAGCGGGTTGGCAGCTTGGGCGTGGCGGTGCACACCGCTCGCCACTGGGCGCTGGGCGGGCCAGGCGCCGCCGACCTGGCCCGTGACGTGGTGCGCCTGTGCGAAACACCCAGCACCTTGCGCTTTGCCTACGAAGACGCAGACCCGCTGTGGGATAAGTTGCGCAAGGTGGCCACGCTGACTTACGGCGCGGCGGACGTCCACGCCAACGCCGCGGTTCGTGCCCAGATCCAGCGGCTGCAAGAGAGCGGTTATGGGCACTTTCCGGTCTGCATCGCCAAGACCCAGTACAGCTTCTCCACCGATCCCAAACTGCGCTGTGCGCCAAGCGGCCACACGGTGGAAGTGCGTGAGGTTCGATTGGCGGCCGGTGCGGAATTTGTGGTGATGGTCTGCGGCGACGTCATGACCATGCCCGGCCTGCCCAAGGTGCCGTCAGCCGAACGCATCGACCTCAACGAGCAAGGCCAGATCGTCGGCTTGTCCTGACAGCGCTGTTTCACGCAGAGCCCCTTGCTATGGCCAACAACAGTGCGCGCCTTTATCGCATCGAAGCACTGATCCGGTCCCGCGGTCACGTCAGCTTCAAAACCTTGCTCGACGAGTTGGAGGTTTCCGCTGCCACCTTGAAGCGCGACCTGGAGTTTCTGCGCAGCCGCATGGGTGCGCCCATCGAGTACGACCGCGAGGTCAATGGCTATCGGTTTGGCGCCGAAACGGCCGCGGGAGGCCGGCAAGAGTTGCCGGGGCTGTGGTTCAGCGAATCTGAACTCTATTCTTTGCTGACAGCCCAACAACTGCTGGCCGGTTTGGACAGCGACGGCTTGCTCAGTCGGCACCTGCAGCCCCTGTTGGACCGCATCCATCAGTTGCTGGGAAGCGGGGAGGGCGGTGATTCGACCGACAAACTGCTCAAGCGCATCAAGGTTGTCACGGCCTTGCGCCGCCCGGTCCCCAGCCGGTTTTTCGAGCGGGTCAGTGCCGCGCTGCTGCAGCGTCGCCGTTTGCACCTGCGTTATCTGACGCGGGGCCGCGGTGAAGTCAGCGAGCGCGACGTGTCACCTCAACGCCTGGTGCACTACCGAAACACCTGGTACCTGGACGCGTGGTGCCATCGGGCGGACGCCATGCGCCGTTTTGCGCTGGACGCCATGGAAGTTGCCGAAGTCCTGGAACCCAGGGCCAAAGACCTGGCGATGAAGCGCGTGGAAGCCGAGATGGACGCGGGTTATGGCATCTATGCCGGCGGTCAGCGTCAATGGGCTGTCTTGGTCTTCAACCCGCAAGCGGCGCAGTGGGCCAGTCGAGAGGAGTGGCATCCAGAACAGCAGGGCCGGTGGCTCGAAGGCGGCGCTTACGAGCTGCGCCTGCCCTATGTCGATGCCACCGAACTGATCATGGACGTGCTGCGCCAGGGCCCCGAGGTTTGTGTTCTTGCACCGTCGGCCTTGGTGCAAGCGGTCCGAGATCGACTGGGTGCGGCGGCGGCGCAGTACAGCGCTTAGCTGGATCCGCTGCGGCCCCGTGAAAGGTCAGGCCAAAGTGTCAGGCCAGCACGCGCAGCGAAAGGTCGACCGCTCGGACGTCTTTGGTCAGCTTGCCCACCGAAATGCGGTCTACGCCCGTGGCGGCAATTTCGCGAATGACCCCCAGGTCCACGCCGCCAGAGACTTCAAGCAGCGCTCGGCCTTGGTTCAGTTGCACGGCGGCGCGCATGTCGGCCCAAGAAAAATCGTCCAGCAAGACGCTGACCGCTCCTGCTGCCAACGCTTCTTGAAATTCAACCAGGCTCTCGACTTCAATTTGCACGGACACCTGGGCGTTCAAAGCCCTGGCCGCCCTCAGTGCGGGGCCAATCCCGCCAGCAGCCGCGATGTGGTTTTCCTTGATCAGGATGCCATCCCACAGTGCCAGGCGCTGGTTTTGGCCGCCGCCCACGCGAACCGCGTACTTCTGGGCTTGACGCAGGCCGGGCAGTGTCTTGCGGGTGTCCAGCACCGCGCAGCCCTTGGGGTTGGGCGAAGCGCCTTCAATCGCCTGTGCGTACTGGCGAACCAGCGTTGCCACACCCGACAGCATCTGTAAAAAGTTGAGCGCTGGCCGCTCCGCGCTGAGCAACGCCCGCGCATCGGCCTCGATCAGGCAGACCGTGGTTCCCCCATCAACGATTTGGCCTTCGTTGACCTTCCAGGTGATGTGGGCTGTCGGGTCCAGGCTGAGCAAGCAGCCGTTGAACCAAGCCTGGCCACACAAGGTCGCGGTTTCTTTGGCGGTGACGGCGGCACGAGCACGGCGGCCGGCAGGAATCAGCATGGCGGTCCAGTCGCCCAGACCGATGTCTTCGCTGAGTGCATCGCGAATGTTGCGCGCCGTGGCTTCAGCCAGGGTTTCATTGGTCGAGAGCAAGGCGGGTCTCCGGCGGAATTGGAAGGGGGCTGGCGTTGACGGCAGCAGCAGCCATTGTTGCGTGGCCGCCGGGCGGGCGAACCATCGGCTCAGTTGCTGGCCGAGGTGGTCGATTGGGACAGACAGATCGGAAGCTCGAGTCTTTGAGTTGACATAATATACATCGTACTCTATTTAGTCGATCACGTCTAAAGTGTTCGCTGCCGACTCTTTCGACAAACACCAGGCGCCGCCACAACGGCCTGTCAGACGGGCGCACAGCGCGTGCGTCCAACGGCGCGGGTGCCAGGCACCTCCAACGCTGCAACTGCAGCCTACTTTGGTGCACCGGCGGCGGCTCAGACCGCTCAAGCGCAAGACAGCAACTTGGCCCTGGTCTGAATTGCGTCAGCTGCGGTGGTTCCGCGCTGCCATCAGCCGCACTGCCTGTTGGTGGTCAGAACTGCGCAGGAGCGGTGAAGTCATCAGCTTCGTCGTCTGCATCAACCGCCGGTGTTTTTGAACCGGACGGCGCAGGCCGGTCCAGCGGACGGCACAGGTGGCGATTCAGCTGCCCCAGGCGCTCGGACTTTTCAATCGCGGCAAGCACGACTTCCGGGTTGATCATCAGCATGAAGGGATTGCGGACACTGGCGTGTTGCGGCATTTCGAAGCTCCACGGGCCAACGGCGTCGCCCATGCAGGCACTCTACGCTTGCAAGCTGGGATCACCCAGTGGGCGGGCCGCCAATTGGCGTGTCAGATGACTTCTGACACGAAGGCAGATTCAGCGCGCCGCAGCTTCCAGGCGAAGTGCCAACTGTTCACGCCCGGCAGCGCGCGCAAAGTCGGCAGCGTTCAGTTGCAGGTCATTGCGAAGCTTGGCATTGGCGCCGCGCTGGAGCAGCAGCTCGGCCGCGTCTTCAGCGCCGTAGCGGGCCGCCATCATCAGCGGTGTGCTGCGGTTGGGTGACAGCGCGTCGATGTCTGCCCCACGGTCCAGCAGCAGGATCACGATACGCAACTCTGCGCCACTGGCGGCGTAGTGCAAGGGTGTCCAACCGGGTCGGTTGATGGCCGCGGACCTGTCCAAGAGCTTCTGCACCCAATCCAGATGCCCCTTGATGCAAGCCATCATCAGCGGCGTTTCGTCTGCCGGCGTCGTCGCGTCGACACGAATGTCGGGATGAGCCAACAACGCCTGGGCGACCTTGAAAGAGCCCTCGCGCATGGCCAGGAAGAGGCCTCCTCGACCTTGCGGGTTGGGTGTGTTGGGGTCAAAGCCCATTGCCAGCAGCTCTTTCACCGTTTGCTCGTTGTCGACATTGACGGCGCGAAAAAAAGTCACCGACTGATCTGCAAACGCTGAAGAAAAACCAATCATCACAAACAGATAGACGGCAAATCGAAAGTACTTTATCAAGTTGCCTCCGGTGCAAGTGGCAGGTCGGTCACATGCCGGAACAGCGTCTCGAAGTTGTGGCTGGTGGCGGCAGCGATTTCCTCGACCGACACCCCTTTGACCGCAGCCAAGGCCTGCGCCACATGCGCCACCCAGGCCGGCTGGTTGGTCTTGCCCCGGTGGGGCATCGGAGCGAGGTAGGGGCTGTCGGTCTCGATCAAGCAGCGGCTCAGCGGTACTGCAGCGGCCACGTCGCGTATGTCTTGGGCGTTCTTGAAGCTCAAGATTCCAGAAAAGGAGATGTAAAAGCCCATGTCCAGCGCGGCCATTGCCACCGCCATGGTCTCGGTGAAGCAGTGAAACACACCGCCGACCTGGCCCTGCCCTTCGTCGCGCAGCACCGCCAAGGTGTCATCGCTGGCGCTGCGCGTGTGCACCACCAAGGGCAGCCCGGTGGCGCGCGCAGCGCGGATGTGGACACGAAACCGTTCACGCTGCCAGGCCATGTCGGCCACCGTTCGTCCGTTGAGCCGGTAGTAGTCCAGGCCGGTTTCCCCGATGGCCACCACGCGTGGTCTGGCAGCGCGGGACACCAGGTCTTCAAAATCAGGCTCAGCGATGCCTTCGTTGTCTGGATGCACGCCCACGGTGGCCCAAAAGTTGTCATGGGCCATGGCCAGAGCGTGAACGGATTCGAACTCTTCCAACTGGGTGCAGATGCACAAGGCGCGGTCGACCCGAGCCTGTTGCATTTCGCGGCGGATGTCGGGGATCTTCTCGAGCAGCCCAGGGAAGCTCAGGTGGCAGTGGGAGTCAACGAACATGCCAGCAACCCACCTCGTCCAGTCATCAAAAGCCTGCGCTCTGGCCAGGGCTGCCCCGGCAACAACGTCGGTCTACAGGGTTTGGGTGGGCTTGGACGACGAAATGCTGGTGCCCAAGACCTCTTCGATCTTGATCTTGAGCTGGCGCGACTTGTCGTCATTGGGGAAGCGCACGCCCACGCCTTGCGTGCGACCGCCCGAGGTGTTGGCGGGGGTGATCCAGGCCACCTTGCCCGCCACCGGGAAACGCTGGGGATCGTCAGGCAGCGACAACAGCAGGTAGATGTCTTCGCCCAACTTGTATTCGCGCGTGGTGGGCACAAAAAGACCGCCGTCGGTCAAGAGCGGCATGTAGGCCGCATAGAGCGCGCCCTTTTCCCGAAACACCAGTTGAATCACGCTGGGCCGGGCCGCTGCTCCGGGCGCACCCGGGGCAATGGGGGCGCCGAGGCCTCCGGTGCGGGTTGGGACACGATCACTCATGGCGGCAGTGTAACGAACCGATGCCGACAGGCCTGTTCGTTTTCCTCGTTCTAGCGCGTGCTGGGCGCTGAAGTGGGCTGCAGTGCGCGCGCAGCGGCTGCCAGCAGCGCGTCCATCATCAGCCCTTCATTCCAAGGATGTTGATCGTGACGCGTCACCCGGTCCAGTTCGCGTGACCAGGCGGACAGCGCGCTCAAGGACGCACCCCCCGGAACGCTGCCGGCCGGAAAGTACAGCGGCACGGCGCCAGCCGCTGCCGCCATGGCGTCGTGACAGAGCTTGTGCAAGGCATCCAGCACCCGCGGCAAAGACCAGCCCTGCAAAGCACCGGCCTGCCCCCTGGCCACCGCCGCGGGCAACGCCCGCCACTGGTCGGCCTGGACACCCGCTTGCGCCAAGGCCAGGGCGTCCAACGGTCGACCACTGCAGGCGGACAACAACACCGGTGCTTGTTCAACGCCCTGCTCTGCCAACCACTGCAACGCCTGCGCGGGCTCGGGGCCGACCAGCCGAAGTTGCTGGCAGCGGCTGCGCACCGTGGGCAGCAGCAGCGCAGGGTCGTGCACCGTCAGCACGAGGCGGGTGCCTGGCGGGGGCTCTTCCAGTGTCTTGAGCAGGGCATTGGCGGACTGCACGTTCAGCGATTCGGCCGGATGCAAAACCACCACCTTGCCGCGCCCGCGCGC
>JANMHH010000186.1:0-10891 GCA_031375065.1 Rubrivivax sp.
TCCACTTCTGCAGCCCTGGCAGCCCTGGGCCCCGCCGTGGCCACCACCCAGCTGCGCACATTGCCCCTGTTGGCCCAGGGCAAGGTGCGCGACAACTACGCGGTGGGCAGCGACCGCCTGCTGATGGTGGCCAGCGACCGCCTGAGCGCCTTTGACGTGGTCATGAAGGCACCGGTGCCCGGCAAGGGCCGCCTGCTCACGCAAATGGCGCTGTTCTGGTTTGAGCACCTCAAAGGCATCGTGCCCAACCACCTCACCGGCCAGGCACCCGAGAGCGTGGTGTCGGCCGATGAAGCACCGCAGGTGCAGGGGCGTGCCATGCTGGTCAAGCGCCTGACACCGGTGCCCTGCGAAGCCGTGGTGCGCGGCTATGTGGCCGGTTCCGGCTGGAAGGAATACAAGCAGAGCGGCACCGTCTGCGGCATCCCGCTGCCCGCCGGCCTGAGCATGACCCAGCCCTTGGCCGAGCCGATCTTCACGCCCGCCACCAAGGCCGCCGTGGGCGACCACGACGAGAACATCAGCTTCGAACAGCTGGCCAGCACCATCGGCGCCGCACGCGCCGCCGAAGTGCGCGACACCGCCATCCGCCTGTACAAAGCGGCGGCGGCTTACGCGCTGACCCGCGGCATCGTCATCGCCGACACCAAGTTCGAATTCGGCCTGGATGAAAACGGCGTGCTCACGCTGATGGACGAGGCCCTGACGCCCGACTCGTCGCGCTTCTGGTTGGCCGACGAATTGAAGGCCGGCCGCATCAGCGCGCTGGACAAACAGCCGCTGCGCGACTGGTTGGCTTCCACCGGCGTGACCGGCGGGCCCGAGCAGGCCGCGCTGGACCTGCCGGCCGAAGTCATCGTCGGCGTGCACGAGCGTTATGCCCGCGCCCACCGCATGCTGTGTGGGGGTGACGAATGACGTGCCCCGCTCGCAGGAGCGCCCCATGATCAGCAACCACAACCTGCGCGCCCACCGCATCACGGGTCTGCAGCCGGGCCCGCGGCTGATCGTCACCGGCGCGGTGCACGGGAACGAGACCGCTGGCACCAGGGGCATCCGCCGCGCGCTGGCTGAAATTGACAGCAGCGACATCGAGATCAATCGCGGCAGCGTCACCTTCGTGCCGGTGTGCAACCCGCTGGCCTACAACCACATGCGCCGCATGGGCGACCGCAACCTCAACCGCCGGCTGCAGCCCACCGCCACCCCGCAGGACTTTGAAGACCGCATTGCCGGCGTGCTGTGCAAGTGGCTGGCCGAGCACGACGTGCTGCTCGACCTGCACAGTTTTCGCAGCCCCGGCCAGCCCTTTGTGATGCGCGGCCCGACCGACAACCGCGGTCTGCTGGAGCCCTTTGCCCACGCCGCCGCCGAAGCCCAGTTGGCCGCCCACGCGGGCCCCAGCCGGGTGGTGGAAGGCTGGATGCAAAGCTACGCCGACGGTGTGGCCCGGCGCAAAGCGCGCGGTCAAACCCCCGGCGCCGTGCACGAGGACCCGAGCTACGGCGTGGGCACCACCGAGTACATGCGCAGCCAGGGCGGCTACGGCATCACCTTGGAATGCGGCCAGCACGACGACCCGCAAGGCGCCGAAGTGGCCTACGTTGCCATCCGCCAGACCTTGGCGCTGCTGGGCCTGGCGGACATCCCTTTGTTGCCCCCCGCAGGCCCGTTCGAGTGCCTGCGGCTGGCCGAGGTCATCGACCGCCACCACGAAGGCGACCGCTTTGTCAAAAGCTGGAGCAGCTTCGACGCACTGGCGAGCAACGAGCTGATCGCCGTGCGCGCCGACGGCAGCGAGGTGCGCGCACCCGAGGCGGGCTACATCGTCTTTCCCGACGTGTCGGCACTGCCGGGACATGAGTGGTTTTATCGGGCGCAGCGCAGCGAGCGGGCGCTGTAGGCCTGCTTACCCATGGCGGAATTGGCGGTGTCGCAAAGACAGGCCAGGTGAGCCGGCCCGGATTTGTCCCACCTCAAGGGGATGCGGTGCTGTTGGCGGAGGTCTAGCGTCCAATTCCCCCTCACTCTGAAAGAGTCGGCAAGCCATGCTCATCTTCACAAACCGCGACACACAGGGCGCGACCGATCCCTCTGCCTTCACCACACGCTTCACGCCCGGCGCCACCAACCTGGGCCTGGCAGCTGTGGCCCGCGACGGCAATGGCTTTCGCTTGAGCGGACTGAAGAGCAAGATCAGCGATGACCAAGCCTTGCAGTCGCTGGTCCCCGTCTTCACAGGCAGCCAGCGCGTCTTGGTTTACCTGCATGGCAACAACAATTCACCATCCGCTTGCTTCGAACGCTGTGCCCGGCTGGAAGAGATCTACGGCCTGGCGGTCATCGGGTTCTCTTGGCCCTCGGAGGGGCTCCAGTCCTCCGGCGATGATTTGCCAGGGTTGGTTGCAACCTCAGAAGATAAGGACGGAGACTCGGCGTTGCTCGGCGTCAAGCCCAGCAACCGCACAGACGATGGCATTCAACGAAAGATTCGCCGCTACCACCAGGCCAAGGACAACGCATCAGATGGCAAGGACGCGATGGCTCGCTTCTTGCGCCTCTTGGCGACAGCACGCCTTTACGCCAACCAGCAGAAGATGAGCTTGGCGGCTCACAGCCTGGGCGCGCACTATCTGCAAAGCACACTGGATGTCTCTGGTGCGCTTGAATCATTGGGCGCCATGCAAAACATCGCTTTGTTGGCAGCCTGCTGTAGAGCCAGTGGACATGCCTCGTGGGTCAGCCAACTTCAGCCGCCCGGTCAAGTTTTCATCACCTTCAACAAGCCGGATTTGGTTTTGTATGGTGCTCGAATCGCTGACAACAACCAAATCAAGCTGGGCGCAGAACCGACAGACCTGGTTGAGTCACCCAAGGTCCGCTATGTCAGTTTTACCAACGCCCAATTGAACTTTGGTGGCCACAGCTATTTCGTGCGCGACGGGGGCAAAAAGGTGCCCAAGGTTCAGCGCAAGCTGTTTGGCCGCATGTTCGGATCCGAGCGCGATGTTCAGGTCGACGCTGGCGAGTCGCCGCGCGATGTCTATCCCTTGAACTGCGACGCCGACGGGGTGACCTGCTACATGGCGGTACCCTGAATGGAAAGAGTCGGGCGCGCTGTTGCAGCGCGCCCTTGTCGTCCAGCCCCAGGGGCGCGCGCAACTCGATGGCCGAGCGCACCCGAGCAGCACGCTGTGCTCTACCAGTGGATCGTGAAGTAGGTGAACGGCGCGTCGACGTCGATGGTCTTGAAGCGCACCTGTTTTTCATTGATCGGCGGAGCCTTGTTCACCTCGAAACCATCACCCAGTGTTCGCACGTTGAACTTGCGCCCCCAACCCACACCGAAGTGCCAGTTCAGTGAGGCGTTATCCCGCATGCCACCACCAATGGTCAAACCCACCCCAACAAAATTGACTACCTGCCCGTTGATGGCGCCCGAAGTGGGCAACCCTACACCGACCATCATGCCCGTGCAGTTGCGAAAGAAGCCGCCAGCTCGGTCCAATGACAGCAAGGGTACCGACTTGTTGTCGGAGAGCTGCCCTCCTTCCAAGCAGCTGTTTTTCTGAGCCCAAGGGTAGAAATGGCGCGCGATCAGGATGGCCGACTCATGCTTGACGCTGGCGTTCACGCGAACCTTGTCGTCCACGATGGAAGCGTCAGTGATGGTGGCGACCTTGGGTCGCAATACGGCAATACCGGCGGCCCAGTCTTTGAACAGGTCCGCCTGCTGTTTGTCTTTGGTCGTCACGGCCAAGACACAGGCGCCCTTTGAGGGGCTGAACTTCAAGCCGACGACGCCTTCGCTCTCGCAGATGGGGTCGGGAGATGCGCCGGCTTTGCCTTCGCACTTCGCTGCGACAGTGCCGCTGGCCGGTGTGAACGTAAGGTGGGCCTCGGGACACTGCTCTTTGGTTGCCAGCGTGCTCAGGTCCACGCCATCAAGGCTGCAGACCTTGGTGGCAGCCTTGTACTTGAAAGGGTCTGCGCACTTAGGGTCCAGTTTCTTGGGGTCGACCTCCTGGGCTTGCGCTGCCATTCCAACGCAAGCGCAGATCCAAAGTCCAAACAAGTGCGGGCGAGAGAGAGTTAGCGCTGAGATCATCGAGGGTGCCTCTTCAAAACAGTGGGAGGCATTGAGCCAGCCGGTCGCCGCCCGCGCATCCACCGTCTTGTTGATTGGCGAACGGTCCTTTGTGCCCATTGCGGCTTACGCCTGGAGGCGAACTTAACCCCCTTGGAGGGGATAGCCCCAATTCCAATCAAGGTTCAAGCTCTCATCAACTAAGCTTGGGACACATCACCACCATGCACTTCAACGAATGCCACGAAGGCGACTACCGCATCTATGTCGGCGCAGTGGAAGCCCACAAAGGCAACGGCTACACCGCCGCCCTGATCGTCAACCGCGTGCGCGGCCATGTGGGCAGCAACCCGCTGGCTTACCGAGACGACACTTTGGCGTGCGGCTATGCCTGGCCTTCGCCCCAGGCGGCCATGCACTACGCCACCAATCGGGGGCGTGAGTTGATTCGCTCGCGCTCACCGTTGTTGACTTGCTGAGCCCACGCAGCGGCGCCGTCGCTGCCTGCTGACCGATGACCGCGGATAGCCGACAGAAATGAACCGGGCCCACCCGCCCAGGCTCAGGCCGTCACAAAGTCCCGGATCACCTTCATCGCCGCTTCCGGCTGGTCACGCCAGGCGCCGTGGCCGGTGTTATCGAAGGTCACCAGCCGCCCCCATCGCCGGGGAATCGCCGCTGCGATCTCTTGCGCGTCGAGCAAAGGTGTCACCGGGTCGTCGGCACCGGCCATCACCAGCACCGGGCACTGCACACGGCTCAGTCCCGGCAGCAATTGCATGCTGCGCTGCTCACCGCCGGCCGACGCAAACAGGATGTCGGTGTTGAACACGGTGCGCTCGCGGGCTTGAGGGTCGGCCGGCGGCTGGGTGTTGTAGAGCGGCGTGCACAGCTGTTGGTAAGGCGCCCAGTGGGCTTCGCAAGGTTCGGTCCAGAAAGCACGAGCGGCTTCTCGTGCCGCTGCACCGCCCAGGCGTTCAAACATGTCCAGCTTGCGCTGCAAGCCCATGTGGTGGCTGGTGCTGGACAAAATAACCTTGGCCGGATGAGCCGGGTGGCGCGCCAGGTAGCGCTGGGCCACAAAACCACCAAAGCTCTGGCCCAGCACGATGGGTTTGACGATGCCCAGCGCGTCGCACAGGCGCACCACGTCGTCGGCAAAGGTGTCCAGCGTCCACTCGGCTGCGGGTCTGCGGCTGCTGCGGCCGTGGCCGCGGTGGTCGACATAGACGATCTGCGCCAAGTCGCTCAACTGACTGAAGATGGGCTTGAAGCTGGAATGGTCGTAGCCCGGCCCGCCGTGCAGCAAGATCAAGGTGGGCTTGCTGCGCATGGTGGCGCCGTCGGGCACCAGACCAGCGCCTTCGATGTCCACAAACAGCCGCACGTCGGCTTCAACCGTGATCAACATGGGCACGCCTTGGGTTTGAAAGTGCTGCGCCACTGTAAGCCCGCGGTGGTGAAGAATGCGGCATGGCTCATGAACTCGACCTGTCCACCTGGCCCCGCCGCAGCGCCTTCGAATTTTTTCGCGGGTTTTCCAAACCGCACTTCAGCGTTTGCACGCGCGTGGACGTCACCGCGCTGAAGCCGGTTTTGGCCCAGCTGGGCCTGGGCAGCATCACCTTGGCCTGCCACTTCATCGCCTTGCAGCTGGCCAACCGGGTCGAGCCTTTTCGCTACCGAATGCGACAAGATCGCGTGACGGTGCTGGACGCCGTGCATGGCAGCACCACGGTGTTGCGCGCCGACCAGAGTTTTGGCTTTGCCTACCTGGAACACGCGCCCACCTTTGCGGCGTTTGTGGCGCAGGGCGCGCCAGCCCTGGACGCGGCGCGCCACGGCGCGCAAGATTTTTTGCCGCGGGTGGACGATGACGCGCTGATCCACTTCACCACCTTGCCGTGGATGCACTTCACCAGCTTCACGCACGCCCGCGACGGTGCCTTTGAAGACGCCATCCCGAAGATCGCCTTCGGCCGCATCGACGCCCAGAGAACGGGCGAGCGTGCGCAGCGCTGGATGCCGCTGTCGCTGGAGGTGCACCACGCGCTGATGGACGGTTTGCACGCCGGCCAGTTTGTGCAGGGCTTTGAAGCCGCGATGGCCGAGCCGCTGAAGTGGCTGCACGGTACGCCGCCTTCAAGTGCCTGAGGGCGGTCCCCGCCCATGCCGCACTCGTCGCACTCACCGCACACCCGCCAAACCCGCGCCGTCCCACTCAGCGTGCGCTGTAGCGGGGAACAGCCGAACCCACGTCAGCTGGTGCTGGCCCGCCAGGCCCAGGCGGCGGCGCGCAAGCGTTGCGACAGGTGAACCGCGACGTTGCGGTAGACCTGTGCGTACAGAAGGGGATCCTCGGCCCGCAGGCTCAGAAGGGCCTGGTCGTCGAGCGCATGAACCTCGGTTTCGCCGATGGCGACGGCTTCACCGCTGCGCCCGCCGCCGTCGAGCATGGCGGTTTCGCCCAGCATCATGCCGGGTGACAGGCTCACGTAGCGCTGCCGCATGGCCATGCTGCCGGAATGGGCAGGGCTGAGCACATTGATCGAACCGAAGGTGATGACATAGAGCCGGTCTCCAGGGTCGCCCTCGCAGAACAGGGTCTCGCCCGCGGCCAGCCGCCTGCGCTGCAGACAAGCGGCCAGCCGCGACCGCTGGCGCGGGTCCAGCCCTTCCATGAGGGCGACCTGTTCGACAGGCACGACCTCGCGCAAGGGCTCGAAGCCGGCCCGCGCCAGCAATTGCAGCTCAACCCGCTCCATGGCCTGGTCGACGTCGGGCATGCCATGGTCAGCGGCCACGGTGTCGCCCACAAACTGTGCCAACACACGCCCATGTCGGTTGTCGGAATCGACTCCAGCCAAAAGCAGCGCCTTGCCTCTTTCGCCCAGCCGCCGGCTCAGCTGCTGCAGCACGACGGCGCCTGAAGCGTCTATCAGGCTCACGCGGCGGAAGTCCAGCACCAGCGTGTCACAGCTGGCGTCCAGTTCATCGGCCACCTCGGCAACGCGGTCGGCGCTGCCGAAGAACAGCGCGCCTTCCAGCTCCAGCACGGTGGTGCGCGCACGCAGTGTCTGCAAGCGGGCTTCGTCGGCAGCGGCGTAGATGCGGCGCGAGGGCAGCTCGTCGCCCGTGAAGCGGTTGCGCACCAGCGATCGGTTCATGCTGCGGATGAACAGCATCATCGACAGCAACGCCCCGGCGGCCACGGCGGCCGGGAAACCCAGCACCACGGTGATGGCACAGACCAGGCCCACCACCAGCAGCGCGAGCTGCACGTCGGCCTCACGCCGGCCCCGCCACCACTGCGCTGCCAGCTGCAGCGACCAGCGGTCGACCAACATCAGGTAAACCGTGACCATCACGCCACCCAGCACCACCTGAGGCAGCAGCGACAACAACGGTGCTGCCAGCAGGCCCAGCAGCGCAAACAGAGCGCAGCAGATCAGCAAGCCCGCGCGTGTGCGGCCGCCCACGTCCAGCATGTGCAAGGCGCGGGGGCGCAGCAGCAGCAGCGGGAGCCCGCCCACCAGGCCCGACGCGACGTTTGCCGCGCCCATGGCCCAGACCTCGCGTCGCGGGTCGGTGCGCGTGTGGCAGGCCTGGTCCATGGCCAGCGTGCTGAGCACCAGTTCCAGCGTACCGATCAGCGCCATCACCAGCCCGGCGGCTAACGCGGCGCCCAGATGCCGCTGCAGCAGCGGGTCGTCGGCGCCGTTGAAAAACGGCCGCAGCGTGTCGACTTGCGGCCAAGTCGCCGGCAGTGCGCCCGTGAGCGGGCCGAGCGTGAGCTGCGGTGCCACGGCGTGCAGCGCCGCGTAAGCCGCGGTGCCGGCCAGCAGGCCGATCAAGATGACCGGCAGGCGGCGGTTGAGGCGGGGCAGCACCAGGATCAGGACCAGCGTGAACAGGCCCACCGCCAGCGTGGCGGGCTGTAGGCTCGGCATGGCTTGCCAGCCGCCAAATTGCAGCGCGCCCACCGGCCAGCCAAACAGCAAGGGCAGCAAAGCCAGCAAGGCCAGCAGCGCCACGCCATTCATGAAGCCGGCCAGCACCGGCTGTGGCACAAACTTGGCGAAGCGCACCAAGCCCGACAGCGCCAGCGTGACCTGGAACAGACCCATGCTGACGGTGGCGGCCGCCACCAAGGCCAGCAGCAGCAGCACCGCAGCAGGGTCGGACATGGAGAATGCCGGGTCGCCGGCAATGCCTGCCACCAGCGTGCCCAAGACCAGCGCCGGCGCTGCCGAAGGGCCGGCCGCCGCCATGGGCCCGCGCGCCCACCACGCAAACACCGCGCCGCCCACGGCGCTGCAGATCAAAGAAGCCGGGATGCCCAGTGTGGCCGCCTGCGGGCCCAGGGGCGCGAAGGCCAGCAAGCCCATGGTCAGCGCCGGTGCCAGGCTGATCAGCATGCCTGCGATGCCCGCCATCAGCTCGCGCCATGCGGACACCCGCATCAAAAGGGCGCCGTGGACGAGTGGGGTGGACATCGGATGGCGGCCTGCAGCGAGCTAAAGTGAGCCCCCGATCGTAAGGGTCAGTCTCCGGGTGGTGCCTACGCGGATGTACGCCTTGACTCGGTCAGGGCGACCGCTTTGGATACCGGGGTGATGGCCCGGGCCACAGCAAGCGCCAGCGGGCAAGCGGCGCGCGGCTTCAGCCGCTGGCCGCTGGCGCACCGCGCCGCTGGTACGCAGCCACGATGTCGCGATAGTTCGGAATGGCCTGGATCAGGCGGTCGCGGTCGGCGGCGTCGGTGAATGTCGTGGCCAGCGTGTGGACGTCGAGGTGCAGCTGTTCGAGCAGCGGCCCGGCGCGCGGGTCGCCCAGCGCTGCCAGTACCTGCTGGCTGGTCCAGCGCACGTCGATCAAATTGTCCGCTGGGTACCCCGCGAGCTCGTTCTGCAAGCCGTCCAGCACCTGGTTCACGGATGCACGCGCAGCGTCGAAATGGCCAAGCCGGATCTGGCAAAGCGCGGTGTGGGCCAGGTTTTCAGTGGCCCAGTCGGGCTCGTTCAGCTGCGTGAAGATCGCCTGCGCCTGGCAGTGCCACGGGTACGCGGCAGCGGCGTCCCCGCTGCACAGGTGAGCCTTGCCCAGGCCGAGCAGTGCCAACGCTTCTTTGCGCCGGTCGCCGGTGACGCGGCACAGCGGCAGACACTGCTCGTACCAGCCCATCGCTGCCGGTTGATCACCCAGGGACTCGGCCGCTTCACCCAGCAGAAGCAGCGACGCGGCGACCCGCCACATCGCGCCCATCGAACGCGCCAGCGTCAGCATGCGATGGGAAAGCGCCGTCATCTGCTCGAAGTGGCCCAGCGCCCGCTCGAGGTCGATCAGACCTGCCAGCGCGTCGGCCTGCGTGACCCAATTGCCGCGGGCCTCGGCGCGCGACAGAACCTCGTGCAAGATCTCGCGCTCCTTGTCAGTCTCGTCGAAGTAGGCCGCAACCTTCGCCGTCATGAGCATCGAGGCGGCCTCGGTGCTGTCGCGGACGACCCCCGGTTCGATCTGTCGCGCCCACGACAACGACCGGTCGGCTTCGATGCGCGCGGCCGCGTGGTCGCCTCGCTTGCCGCACCGCCAGGCCAGAAGAAGGCGGGAGTCCGCCGCCGCCCTGGCGGCTCCGGAACGTTCGGCGATCTCCACGGCCTGCTTCGCAAGCTGCTCGCACGCGGCGCTGTCGCCGCGCCGCTCGGCCAAGAGCGCCCGGCAAACCAGCAGCCGCGCCAGGCGCGCGTCGTCGGGGTCGCGCTCGAGCAACGACGCCATGGCGGCGTGACACATGTCCTGCGCGGATCGGTCGGTCACGAGTTCGCAGATCGCCTCCTGCTGCTGCAGCAGATCGAAGCGGCGTCCGCGATCGGTTTCGCCCAGCAGGGTGACGGCGCGGCCCAGCCAGGACAGGGCGGCCGCGTTCGCAAAGCGATTTCGCGCCTCGGCGCCCGCCTGCTCGAAGCAATCGACCGCCAGCGCGGTCTCACCCGCCCGCTCGGCGTGCTCGCCGGTCATGGCCAGGAATTCCGCGCCACGGCCCTGGGTGCGCTCGGCCAGCCAGCGTGCTGCCGCGCCGTGGCCCAGCTTGCGCTCGGCCTTCAACAACGTGTCGTAGGTCACCTGGTGCAGCAGGTGATGGTCGAACTGGTGTGCGGCCGTGCCTTCGAAGTCGCTGTTGTCGCGGGCCTTGACGAAGGCGGCGCGCTGCAGTGCCGGCAGGGCTTGCGGTGCGTTGGCATCCAGCGCCTGCAGCGCGTCGTCCCAGAAGACGTGGCCGACGATGCTGGCCTGGCGGGCTGCCGTGCGTTCACCGGCCGGCAGCGCGTCCAGCCGCGCCTGCAGCAGGCCGACGAGGGTGGTGGGCAGGCGCAGCGTGTCGAGCCGGTCAGCGTGCACCGTCCAGTGCGGGTCGGCCACGACGATGACGCCGTCGTCGATGAGCCGGCGCACCAGCTCTTCCATGTAGTACGGGTTGCCTTCGGCGCGGCCGACGATGAGTTCGCTCAGCTTCGGCGGCAGGGGCTCGATGCGCTGCAGCAGCGCTGCGGCCAGCGTGTCGCTGTCCGTCGCCGCCAGTGGGCTGAGCTGGACCGTCGCGTCGGTCGCGGCCCACTCGGGTCGGCGCGCCAGCAGCGCGGGGCGGGACGTCATCACCAGGCACAGCGGCAATTCGGCCGCATGCGCCAGCAGGTGCTGCAGCAGGTCCAGCGATCCGTCGTCGGCCCAGTGCAGGTCTTCCACCAGCAGCACCGGCAGCGCGCCTTGGGCGGCCAGGGCTTGCAGGTAAGCGCGCACCGCCGC
>JANMHH010000198.1:0-7917 GCA_031375065.1 Rubrivivax sp.
CCGCTGGTGCCTGAGCGGGCGATTGGGGTGCCCTGCGGAGCGAAGTATTAGGAGGAGCGGCGGGCGCAGCCCGACGCGGGGGACATGAGCGCAGCAGGGCACCCCAAGCGCACGCGATCGCCACAGAACGAACGACTGCAATGCGCCGTTACCTGCCTTGTTCGACCCTCACTCTCCATGCGATTGAACGCAAAGTGGTATGAAAACCGCGTTTGGTCCCGGCCTTGACGCGCTCTGTCGCATGCCGCTGTTGCCGGGCGCGTGGGCGACCGATAGTTCAGTCATCGCACTGCCCTTTGACCGCACCGGAGCCCATCATGAACATCAGCCGCCTGTCCCGCGCCTTGTCCTTCTGCCTCGCCGCCAGCATCACGCTGGCCATGCTGAGTGGCATCGACACCTTGTCGCACCTTGAAGCCGCGCCCGCTCAGTGGGCACAGGCCGCACACCACCAAGCTTGAGCTGGCCATGACCACTTTGTTGCTCTTTGTCGGCTGGTGCCTGCTGTTTGTCTTGAGCTGGCCCTTGGCGCTGCTGGCCCTGGTGTTGGCGCCGCTGGTGTGGCTGCTGTCACTGCCCCTGCGTTTGCTGGGCATCACGGTGGGTGCGGTGTTTGCGCTGTTGACCGCCATCCTGATGCTGCCGGCCCGGCTGTTGCGCGGCCGGCCCTGAACCTGCGTTGCAATTCCTTGGCTGGCGTGGCCTGCAACAACGCTCAGGCGTCGCGGTCGCGCCGCCACACCGACAAGAACACCTTGGTCTTGGTCCAGGTCGAGACCTGCTCTTCGGACAGCACGTCCAGAAAGTCCGACAGCCGCTTGCTTTTGGCCATGGTGTAGATCGTCAAGGCCGTGGCGGCCGCAAACACCCCCACAAACATCAGCAGGCGTTCGGCCAGCGGTGCATCGGCAGCGGCCAACAGGTTCATGCCCAGAAAGCCGGTGGTGACGGTGCCGATCAGGCCAAAGATGGTGACCACGGTCAGGCGCACCACGGTGTTGGCCTGGCGGCGCAGGCTGTCGGCGTCCAGGTAGGCGTTCATGTCGGCGATGCGTTCCTTGACCTCGGCGTACAGCGGGTCCAACCCCAGGTGGCCAGCGGTCAAGTGAAACAGCGCGCGTGCCTGCGCCTGCTCGGCCACTTCATGAAACCAGTAGCGGTGGGTGAAGCGCAAGAAGCCTTCGAAGCTGCTGCGGATGGTGCGCTTGAAGCGCTTGACGCTGACTGGCTTGGCAACGTTGAGCCCTTTGAGCGCTTCGACCAGGCGGTCGCTGAACATCAGCAGGGCCGCTTTCTGGAAGTGCGCGATCAGGAAGATCAGGAAGTGCGGGTGGCGAAACTGCGCCAGCACGCCGCGCTCGGCGCAGCGGTAGAAGCGGGCGTCGGCGCGGCCGACCACCAGCATGGCGTAGCCCGAGCACAGGTAGCGGGTGTCGGGCGCGGCGCCGGCGCTGGTCCAGAAGCGGTCGTAGCAGTGGCGTGCTTCGAAGTCGGCCACGTGCTGGTCGGCGAAGGGCAGGGCGTCGTGGGGGCCGGCTGCGCCCGTGACCAGACCCAGCCGCACCCAGTCGTTGCGCGACAGCTCGCGTGGGTTGTCCAGCGCCACGTAAGCCATCATCGGCATGCGGTGGTATTCGATCTGCCGGTAGCGCAGCGCACCGGCGGCCTGACCCGCGCCCGAGTGGTCGGCCACCAAGGGCTGCAGCAGCCAGGCCCAGTGGGCCGAAATGCGCGGCGCGCGGTGCTCGGCCACGTGAGCCAGGAAGGCGTCGCGCTGGTGGGCGTCGGACTGCGCCAGCACCTGGCCTTGGGCGTCCAGCCATTCGGCGCTGGACAGGCAGTGCATGGGCTGGCCCTGGTCGTCCCAGCCCGGAGGGTAGGCGCGGCCAAAGCGGTAGAGCAGGTCCTGCGCCTGGCCCAGCGGCAGGTTGTCGGTCTCCACCTCGACGTTGAGCATGACAACGTCCACGTCGAAGAAGAAGTACAGGTCGACATGCACCACGCGCAGCGTGATGGGCGTGTCACCGCGCCGCGCCTGCACGCGCACAGCGGCCACGTCGCGGCGGCGAAACACGCGCATGGGAGCGCCGCCATCGTCGCTGTGATCATGGGCGCCGCCCGTGGCGGGCTCTTGCCGCATGGCGCGGCCTTCGCCAAACAAGAAGCGCTGTACCACCGGCAAGAAGGTGATGAACTCCTGGTAGTGGCGCTCGTGAAACTGCGCGGTGTGGCCGGTGTATTCGTCGACCTGCTCACGCCAGGGCGAGTCGGGCCCGATGTCGCGCAAGGCTTGCCACGGTGGCTGGCGCCGCGCGCCTGGCTGCGGCAGGACGCGCAGTGGCCACAGCAGAATTTGCCGCAGGTGGCGGACGATGGGGTCGCTGCTGCCGGTGTGCGATTCACCGGACATGGTTGGCCTCAGCTGCGCAGGTGGCAAGCCACCCAGTGCCCTTGTCCCGACATCTTGAGCTGCGGCTTCTCCACGTCGCACAGGCCCTTTTGAGCAATGGGGCAACGGGTGTGGAAGTGGCAGCCGCTGGGCGGGTGGATGGGGCTGGGTACGTCGCCCTGCAGCGGCACACGCTTGCGCTTGATGCTGGGGTCGGGGATGGGCACGGCCGACAGCAGCGCTTCGGTGTAGGGGTGCTTGGGGCTGATGTACAGGTCTTTGGCCGGCGCGATCTCGACGATGCGGCCCAGGTACA
Organism: Rubrivivax sp.; assembly: GCA_031375065.1. Classification (GTDB taxonomy): domain Bacteria; phylum Pseudomonadota; class Gammaproteobacteria; order Burkholderiales; family Burkholderiaceae_C; genus Rubrivivax. The sequence goes on from JANMHH010000198.1 coordinate 2,706, forward strand.
TCACCGCCACGCGGTGGCTGATGTGCTCGACCACACTCAGGTCGTGGGCGATGAACACATAGGTCAGCTTGAACTGCTCGCGCAGGTCTTCCAGCAGGTTGATGACCTGGGCCTGGATGGACACGTCCAGCGCCGACACGGCTTCGTCGCAGATGATCAGCTTGGGGTTGACCGCCAAGGCGCGTGCGATGCCGATGCGCTGGCGCTGGCCGCCAGAAAACTCATGCGGGTAACGCCGCATGTGGTCGGCTGACAGGCCCACGGTTTCCAGCAGCTGCACGATGCGTTCGTCGTACTCGCGTTGGGTTTTGGTGAGCTTGTGGATGGTCAGCGCTTCGCCGATGATGGCGCTGACGGTCATGCGCGGGTTCAGGCTGGCGTAGGGGTCCTGGAAGATGATCTGCATGTCACGCGCCAGTGCGCGCAGATCATCTTTGCCGGCGGTGGTGACGTTCTTGCCTTCAAACCAGACCTCGCCCGAGGTGGGCTCGATCAGGCGCAGGATGCAGCGGCCCGTGGTGCTTTTGCCGCAGCCGCTTTCGCCCACCACGCCCAGGGTTTCGCCGGCGGCCAGCTCAAAGCTGACGCCGTCCACCGCGTGCACCTTGTCGACCGTTCGGTTGAAAAGCCCGCCCCGGATGGGGAACTGCTTGACGAGGTCCTTGACCTTCAGCAGGGGTTCGGTGGTGCCGATCATGACGCTGCGCTTTCCAGGATGCAGGCCACCTTGTGCCCAGGAGCCACTTCGCGCAGCGGTGGCGTGGCCGTCCGGCATTCGGGCATGGCAAATTTGCAGCGGCCGGCAAAGCGGCAGCCTTCTGCGGGGTTGATGAGCTTGGGCACCGTGCCGGCAATGGCTTCCAGCCGCACCTTGTGCGTGGCCGCGGTGTCGATGCGCGGGATGCTGCGGATCAGGCCCTGGGTGTAGGGGTGGCGCGGGCGCGCAAAGAGCTGCTCGACCGACGCTTCTTCGACCACCTTGCCGGCATACATCACCACCACACGTTGTGCGGTTTCGGCCACCACGCCCATGGCGTGGGTGATCAGCATCACGGCCATGCCCAGGCGGTCTTTGAGTTCGGCCATCAGATCGAGAATCTGCGCCTGGATGGTGACGTCGAGCGCCGTGGTCGGTTCGTCGGCGATCAGCAGCTTGGGGTTGCAGGCCAGCGCGATGGCGATCATCACCCGTTGGCGCATGCCGCCCGAGAACTGGTGCGGATAGTCGTTGATGCGGCGCAGAGGCGTGGGGATGCGCACCAGCTGCAGCATTTCCACCGCGCGGTTCAAAGCGTCCTTGCGGTTCAGACCTTCGTGCAGGCGGATGCTCTCGGCGATTTGCTCGCCCACGGTGTAGACCGGGTTCAGGCTCGTCATCGGCTCCTGGAAGATGATGGCGATTTCCTTGGCGCGGATCTTGCGCATTTCGTCTGGGCCCAGTGGCACCAGGTCGCGCCCTTGCCACAGCACTTGGCCAGCCACGATCTTGCCTGGCGGCATGTCGATCAGTTTCATCACCGTCTTGGCGGTGACGCTCTTGCCGCAGCCCGACTCGCCCACCACGCCCAGCGTCTGGCCGGCTTCGATGCTCATGTCCACGCCATCGACGGCGTGCAGCCAGCCGTCGTCGGTCTTGAAGTGGGTCTTGAGCCCTTTGATCTCGAGCAAGGCCATCAGAGCACGCGCCGGGGGTCCAGCGCGTCACGCAAGCCGTCGCCGATGAAGTTGATGGTCAGCACGGCCAGGAAAATGGCCAGGCCTGGAAAGAGCGCCCAGTGGGCAGCCACGTCCATGTAGTCGCGGCTGTCGTACAGGATGCGGCCCCATGTGGGGATGTCGGGCGGAAAGCCCAGGCCCAGGAAGGACAGTGTGCTCTCGGCGATGATGGCGGCGGCCACGTCGATGGTGGCGGCAACGATCACCGGCCCCAGGCTGTTGGGCAGGATGTGCCGCACCACCTGGCGCGGCACGCTGGCCCCCAGCGCACGCGCGGCTTCGACGAACTCTTTTTCGCGCAGGCTGAAAAACTGCGCACGCACCAGGCGCGCCACCGGCATCCAGCGAAAGCCGCCGATCACCGCGACGATCAGCACAAAGATGCCCGCTTCCAGACCCAACCACTGCTTCAGCGGTTCGCGAAACAGAAAGATCAGCAGCAGCAGCAATGGCAGTTGCGGCAGGCTCAGGAAAAGGTCGGTGACCCACATCAACACGTTGTCGACCCAGCCGCCCGAGATGCCCGCCACCGCGCCAATCAACACCCCCACGGTGATGGCCATCAGCATGGCGGCCAGACCGACGGCCAGCGATATGCGCCCGCCGTAGAGCATGCGCGCCATCAGGTCGCGCCCCAGGTCGTCGGTGCCCATGGGGTGGGCACCTGAAGGTGTCACCAAGCGGGCCTTGAAGTCGATGTCGTTGATGCCGACTTTGTAGAGCAGCGGGCCGATCAGCACCGCCAACACCAACAAGCCGAGCAACCACAGGCTGAAGTAGGCCATCCGGTGGCGCTTGAAGCGCCGCCAGGCCTCGGCCCAGGGCGAGACGCTCAAGCTGCGGGTGCGGTCATCCGGCCGGCCCGGGGGCGCCTCGCCCCCGGAGGTCGGAATGACCGGCGGCAGCTCGTGCGGCCTATCGGTAGGAAATTCGCGGGTCGAGCCAGCCACAGAGCAGGTCTGCCACCAGGTTGAAGAAAATAACGAGACAACTGAACACAAAGGTCACGGCCATGATGACGGGCGTGTCGTTGCGCAGGATGGCGTCGATCAGCAGCGCGCCGATGCCCGGAATGCGGAAGATCTGCTCGGTGACGATGGCGCCACCAAACACCGCCGGCATTTGCAGGGCCACCAGCGTCACCACCGGGATCAGCGCATTGCGCACCACGTGCTTGTTGATCACCACGCTTTCAGCCAACCCCTTGCTGCGCGCGGTGGTCACATAGTCCAGCCGCACCACGTCCAGCACGCTCGAGCGCACATAGCGCATCCAACTGGCCGCCTGAAACAGGCCCAACACGGTGATGGGCATGATGCTCTGCTTGAACTGCGCCCACCACCAGGCCAGGCCCACTTCGGTCAGGTCGGCACGGTAGACAAAGGGGAACCAGCCCAGGTAGATGCTGAAGAACAGGATGAACAGCACGCCGGTGAAAAACGTGGGCAGTGAAAAGCCCACAAAAGCCACGGTGCTGGCGATGCGGTCAAACCACGAATAAGGCTTGACGGCGGCCAGCACGCCCACCGGCAGCGCCACCGCCAGCGCCAGCAGCTGCGACATGCCAATCACGGCAATCGTGACCGGCAGGCGCTGCAGGATCAGTTGGTCAACGTTGATGCGGCTGACAAAAGAGAAGCCCCAGTCGCCGCGCAGCATGTTGAGCAGCCAGTGCAGATAACGCTGCCAGATCGGGTCGTCCAAGCCAAACTGAACCCGCAGCGCCATGCGCACTTCAGGCGGCACGCTGGGGTTGTTGGCCAGGTCTTCAAACGGGTCACCGGGCGCCAGTGCCAGCACGGTGAAGAGGATCACGCTGATGCCCAGCAGGCTGGGCAAGGCGATCAACAAGCGGCGAAGGATGTAGTTCAGCAAGCGCGTGGGCTCTTAGATGGGCAAAGGGCCAGCCGTGGCCGGCTGCAGGTGGGCTGCAGCCGGACCACCAGCAAACAGCCAATCAGGCCTCGCGGTACCAGTAGCCCAGCGCCCAGGTGGCGCCGTCCCAGGCCGACAACGTGGGCACCAGCTTGTTGACCATGCCGTAGGGGCGGGGGCGCGCAAACAAGGGAATCACATGACCGTCGTTGACCACGAGGTCGTTCATCTTGATGAACATGGCGGCGCGCTTGACCGCGTCAAACTCCACCTGCGCAGCGGCAAAGGTGGCGTCGAACTCGGCGTTGGTCCAGCGCACCAAGTTGCGGTTGGACCACTTGTTGGCCTTTTGCGAGAGCTGGGCGGTGGTGAACTGCTCCATGAAGATTTGCGGGTCGGGCTGCGTCATCGTGGTGGTGAACATCTGGATGTCCGACCAGAACTTCTGATACGTGTCCGGATTGGCCGCGTCGCTGCCGAAGAACACCGAAGCCACGATGCTCTTCAGTTCCAGGTCGATGCCGGCCTTGGTGCAGGCGTCCTTGATGATGGCCTGGCACTTCTGGCGTGGGCCGCTGACCGAGGTTTGGTAGACAAACTTCAGCTTGACGTTGCCCTTGGCGCGAATGCCGTCCGGGCCCTTCTTCCAACCGGCGTCTTCCAGAACCTGGTTGGCCTTGGCGATGTTGAACTCGAACTTGGTGTTGGGGCTGCGAAAGCGCGGAGGGTTGTTCAGGAAGTTGGCCGTGGCAATGGCGCCGCGACCGTAGATGACTTCTTGAATGCCGTTGAGGTCGATCAGCAGCGACATGGCGGTGCGAAGGGCCTTGTCGGTAAACGCCGGGTGCTTGGACTTGGCGCTGGCGCGTTCGCCATCCACTTCGTTCCAGGGGTCGGTGACGTTGAGCGAGACAAACTCGATGTCGCTGCCGGCGAAGAAGGCCATCTTGCCTTTGCCGGCGGCCTCCAGGCGCTTGAGGATGTCGTCTTCGACGGCCAGGTTCCAGGCCAGGTCGTACTCGGCCGTCTGCAGCACGGCGCGCGCGGCGCTGGTGGCGTCGCCGCCGCCTTTGATTTCCAGCGTGTCGAAGAAGGGTTGGTTGGCCACGTGGTAGTTGGCGTTGGCTTCGCCGCGCAGCGTATCGCCCGGCTTGAAGTCGACGATCTTGTAAGGCCCGGTGCCCACCGGCTTGGTGTTGGCGGGGTTTTCGCGCGACTTGGCGCCCATGAAGGGTTCGAACACGTGCTTGGGAAGAATGCAGCCCGTGATGCCCACCAGGGCCTCGGCCCAGAACGGCGTGGGCTTGGGGTAGGTGACCCTGACGGTGTGTGAGTCGATCTTTTCGACCTTGATGTCTTTGTAGGTGGCCACCGTGACCATGGCAGCAGCTGGGTCGCCGGCGTAGGCTGCGGTGAAGACCACGTCGTCGGCGGTGAAGGGCTTGCCGTCGTGCCAGGTGACGCCGCGCTTGAGCTTCCAGGTCACGGTCTTGCCGTCGGCACCAACACCGCCGTTCTGGCGGCTGGGGATTTCAGCCGCCAGCTGCGGAACCAGGTTGCCATCGGTGTCCCAGCCTGCCAGCGGTTCATAGAAGACGCGGCTGGCATCCTGGTCCTTGGT
>JANMHH010000199.1:0-4640 GCA_031375065.1 Rubrivivax sp.
CCGCTGGTGCCTGAGCGGGCGATTGGGGTGCCCTGCGGAGCGAAGTATTAGGAGGAGCGGCGGGCGCAGCCCGACGCGGGGGACATGAGCGCAGCAGGGCACCCCAAGCGCACGCGATCGCCACAGAACGAACGACTGCAAAGCGCCGTCAGCAGCCTCACTCGCCCCCCATTGCCCTGCGATTGAACGCAGCGTGGTGTACGGCGCCCCGCCCCGCCGTGCTGCAGGCGGCCGCGGTCAGTGCGGCCGGGCAAAGGACTGGTCGGCCCAAGCCAGCGCCGTGCGCACATTGAGCTTGTAGGACGCCGCTACGCGCCAGCTGGCCAATTCACGCCCATCGGCATCTTGCGCCGACAGCACCGCGTGGGGGTCGTCTTCGTCGGGCACCACGTCCAGCTTGACCAGCACGCGCCCTTGCGCGGTGTCGATCCACTCGGTCTTGTGGTGCAGCGCCTGCAGGTGCTGCTCATGCCGGCGCACCACTTCAGACGCGGTCTTGACCAGCGTGTTGAAGGCGTTGGTGTCCAACGGCTTGGGGTTCTTCTTGTCGCGGCCCATGGTCCAGGGGCCGACCAGGGCCGGCTCGGCCTGGCCGTCGAGCAGCATCTCCACCGCCCAGCCTTCGTCGTCGTTGTTCTTGATGACGCGCGCCGTCCAGCCGTTGTCGCGCCACAGGCGCGGCTCCTTGATGGTGTCGGCAGATTCAATCGGGTGTTCGGACATGGTTTGGGCCTGTTGGGGGACACAAGCCTAAGCCATTTTCAGACGCAGCCGCCGGGCCTTAAACGGTGTCGTTCGCCCAGCCCAAGCGGCGTGCCAGCCACTCGCCTCGAGCCTGGCTGAGCAGCGCCGCCCAGTTCGCAAACCGCGAGCTGCGCGCGATCAGGGCGTCCCAGCTCGCGCTGGGTGTCTCGGTCAGACCCAACAAACTTTGCGGGACCAGCCCGCCCGCCCAGAGCAGGGCCTGCAGATCCCGATGCGAGGTGTGGTGCAGCATGAAGGCCGGCGTCAGCAGATCCAACACCGGCACCATGAAGGGGGCCGCGTCGATGGCGGCATCGCGCGGCGATGCCTGCAGCGATGGCCGCGCTGTTGGTAGCGCTGTTGGCCATGCTGCTGACCTGGCTGCCCGCAGCGAAGCCGCCTGGAGCAGCTGCACGGCCTTCAAGTGAGGGGACCCGGACATGGCGGCGCGACCTTTTCAGTGCGGCGGCCTCGGCTCAGCGGCGGTCAAGGCCAGCGCGGCGTCGAAAGCCGAAAGCCAAATGCCAAAAAACCGACCGGCCTGAACGGCCGGCCGGTGCTGTCAAAGACGCGGGCTGTCCTTGGACGCATGGCGCGGGGTGTCGCCATCGTCCTTGGTGAACCACAGGTCGCTGGCCTTGCGCTGCCACTCGCTGAGCTGGCGCTCGGCTTCTTCCTTGAGCACGCCATAACGCTGCTCGATCAGGCCCGCCAGTTGGTCACGGCGGCCAGCCACGACGTGCAGGTCATCGTCGGTCAGCTTGCCCCAACGCTCTTTGGCTTGGCCCACGACCTGCTTCCAGTTGCCTTCGATCTGTTCCCAGTTCATGGCAGCTCCCGGATGCTCAAGGGCGAACGGTGATTTCGTTCTTCACGGCCTTCACGCCATTGACTTTCCAGGTCAGCGTCTCGGCGGTGCTGCGCTCGGTCGAGCTCTTGGCAAAGCCCGACAACATGACCGTGCCGTTGAGCGTTTCCACGCTGATGGAGATGGCGTCGACCAGCTTGTTTTCCACGAAGCGGGCTTTCACGGCGGTGGTGATGGCGGTGTCATCGACATAGGCGCCCACCGATTCCTGGCCGCGTGTCACGGCGCAACCTGAAGCGGTGACGAGGATGAAGGCGGCCAGCGCGGCGGCAAGGGTCAATCGTTTGGTCATGGTGCTTACTCCTGAGTGGATGTGAGGTGATCGATGGCCCGGCATCCACCGTGCCCGCTTCGCTTCTGCGAAGGACTTGGAGGTGGACGACGCCGAACCATGCAACCAACTTTAGGCAGCCGATGGCGGCTCGGCCATCGGCTGCCGCCGCAGCCGCTTGTAGGACAGAAGCCCTTGTTCGGCTTGTGTGCTCAAGCGCACCGACGCCGAGGGCCACCCAACCCACCCTACAGGCCCAGCAACCGCGCCGCGATTGCCCCACATCCACCCCGCATTCACCCCGCATTCACCCCGCATTCCTACAGAGGCCCCCGATGAATCCATCCCAACTTCACACCACCGGCAGCGCGCAGGGCGCCTGTACGCGCCACGGACCGAACCTGGCGCTGGCACCGCTCAAGCCGTCACCGCCGCTGGCACAGCGTCTGCTGCCCTGGATGGCGGCGCTGTCCGTGGCGGCTTGCGCGGCCGTGCCCGCGCCGGTCGAAGAACTGGCCGTGGCCGACGCGGCCGTGGCCCATGCCGCGGCCGCTGGCGCCCAGGAGCTGGCGCCGTCCGAACTGGGCATGGCCCGCGACAAACTGAGTCGCGCCAGGCTGATGGTCAACGCCCAGGACCAGCAGCAAGCGCGCCAGCTGGCGCAGCAAGCCCAGCTCGACGCCTTGGTGGCCGAAGCCAAGACCGAAGCCGTCAAGGCCCGCCGAGCAGCAGAAGAAGTTTCGGCCGCCAGCCGCGCGTTGCGCGAAGAAATGAACCGCAAGGCACCGTGATGAAGCCACCGATGTCAAACACCCCACCTTCCACACTTCCGAAAGCCAAAGCCATGGACATTCGCCCCCACCTGCCCTCACTGACCTTGTTGTGCCTGGGCGTGCTGGCCGCCTGCAGCTCGGCCCCCACCACCAACGCCCGGGTCGACGAAGCCCGCGTCAGCCTGCGCCAGGCTGAAAGCGAGCCGGTGACGTCCGGCCTGCCCGGTCTGGAGTTGCGCCAGGCCCAGGAAGCGCTGGCCACCGCCGAAGCAGCGCTGGCGCGTCGCGAGGACACCCCCACCGTCGACCACCTGGCCTACCTGGCCCAGCAGCGCGTGCAGTTGCTGCAGCAAGCGGGCAACCGCCGCGGCGCCGAGCTGGCCGTGGCCCAGGCCAACAGCGAACGCGACCAGCTGCGCTTGCAGGCCCGCACGCAGGAGGCCAACCGGGCCCAGCAACAGGCCGCCGCTTCACAACGCGACGCCCAGTCGTCGCAACGTGACGCGCAAGTCGCCCAGCGCGACGCGCAAGCGGCCCAACGTTCAGCCCAAACGTCACAACGCGACGCGCAGTCCGCCCAAATGGACGCCCAGGCGGCCCAGCAACAAGCCGCGCAAGCCGAGCGGGTGGCCGCCAGCCTGGCCGCCCAATTGCGTGACCTGCAGGCCACCCAGACCAACCGCGGCATGGTGGTGACCCTGGGCGACGTGCTGTTTGACAACAACCAGGCCCAGCTCAAGAGCGGCAGCCTGCGCAGCCTGGACAAGCTGGTGGTGTTCTTGCAGACCTATCCGCAACGCAAAGCCTTGATTGAAGGCTTCACCGACAGTGTGGGCGCCGACGAAACCAATCGCCAGCTTTCCGCCCGCCGCGCCGACGCGGTGCGCAGTGCCCTGGTGGGCATGGGGGTGGCCTCCGATCGGCTGTCCACCATGGGCTTTGGCGAGGCCTATCCGGTGGCCGGCAACGACAACGCCAGCGGACGCCAGATGAACCGGCGTGTCGAGATCCTGCTGTCGGACGACCGCGGCGTCATCGTCCCGCGCTGAGCGGGTCGGCGGCCGTCGCTGCGGCCGCCTCTTTCGGAGTCACTTTGGGGGTCTCTTTGGAGGCCCCTTTGACCGCCTACTCGGTGCTCGCCGGCGCTGGCGCAGGCACCGGCACCCGCACCACCTCCGGCACTTCTGGCGGCACCTCAACCGGCACCTCAACCCGCACCTCAACCCGCACGAGCAAGCAGCTGGTCAGCGGCAACCGGGTCCAGTCGACGCTTTCACCCACGCGCAGCTTCACCACGTCAGCCGGCAGGTCCTGAACCGTTGGCGCCGCATCAACCTGCTGGGGCTGCCCGAACTGCGCGCCCTGCGCTTGCACGATCACGATGCGCACCGTGCGCTCGCCCCGGCGCAGGGTGATTTCAGCGCGCGGCCAATCGGCCGGCAAGCTGGGTGTCAACGACAGTGCGTGCGCGCTCAAGTTCAGCCCGAAGATCGACTCCACCGCCGCGCGGTGCAGCCACGAAGCCGCACCGCTGTACCAGCTCCAGCCGCCGCGGCCGGTGTACGGCGGCATGCTGTAGACGTCGCCCGCCACCACATAGGGCTCCAGGCCATAGGCCGGGCCTTGCACCGCGTCGGCACAACGGTGCGCGGGGCTGAGCCAGGTCCACCAGCGGTAAGGCAAGTCGCTGCGCGGCGCGTGGCCGGCAGCTTGCAGCGCCGCCTGGGCCATCAGGGCCCAGACCGCGCCGTGGGTGTACTGACCGCCGTTTTCGCGCACACCCGCCGGGTAGGCCTGGATGTAGCCGGCGCTGGGCTCGGCGTCACTCAAAGGCGGGTGCAAGAGGCACAGCAAACCGGACTGCTCGTCCACCAGTTGCTCACGTGCACTGGCCATGGCCTGCAGCTGGCGTGGGACCGGTGCCACGCCCGACAACACGGCCCACGCCAGGGCGATCAGGTCGATGCGGGGGTGCGGAGTGGCG
>JANMHH010000231.1:0-6049 GCA_031375065.1 Rubrivivax sp.
CTTAGGAGGTCCCCGTTCTATCCATTGAACTACGGCGGCGTGACGATGGATTTTCTCATGGCGGCGTCGGCTGGTGTCTCTTGCACGCGCCAGGTCCAGATCACGTCGAGCGAGTTCTCCAGACCGCTTTGTGCGCGCACCGTGAAACGCTGGGCAATGCGGTAGATCAGCTGCCAGGTGCCGATGGTGGAGTTGACGCCCCGCTCATAGCCCACGTACCAGCGCCTGGACAGCTGTTTGCCCAGTGAGATCACGGTCTCGCGCACGTCACCGTCGGACTGCTTGAGGCTGATCTCGTCGATGCCCAGGCTCTTCAGCAAGGTGTCGGTGGGGGCTTCGCCTTCGCCGGCCAGCAGGGCCACGGCGGCCCGCTGCAGCAAGGCGGTATCGGTGCGTCCCAGGCCATCCGGAGCCCGACCGAGCACCATCCAGGACAACTTCTCGGTGTCGCTCATGGCGGGGTCGGAAAAGAGGCGCACCCGTGGTGTTTGCGCGGTGCCGGTGATGGCCACGCCGACCCGCGCGTCGATGTTGGGGCGCAACGCCAGGATGTCCAGGCGCGGGTCTTCGACCGGGCCTCCAAAAGCCACCAGGCCGCGTTCGACAATCAGTTTTTGGCCGTAGGCTGCGTAGGTGCCGTCGACAGCCTGGATGGTGCCGCGAGCGTCCCAGCGGCCGCCCGGGTTGGTCAATCGAATCTTGCCTTGCAGGCCGGTGTCGATGCCGCGGCCTTTGAGCCGCAGCTTCTGGCCCAGGTCCAGGTCCAGCCCGACCACCAGGTTGCTGCGTGGCCCGGCAGGGCGGGCTTCGGCCAGTGCGGGGTCGACCTCGCCGGGGCGGCGAACGGTGACGTCGTCGTCCAGGCTGGGGGCGTCGGCGCGGCTGAAGTCAAACAGGCCTTCGTTGAGGACCAGGCGGCCCTCCAGCTTGGCTTGGTCGCGGCCAATCACCAGCTCGGTTTGCCCGCTGGCGATGACGCTGCGGTCGACCCGGCCGATGGCCCTGAAGTGGTCAGCCTTGATCTGCAACTGGGCCTGCGGTGCCTGGCCCAGCGTGGCACCGCCCGTCACCGACAACAGGCCGTCACCACCGCGCAGCGTGAAGCGGTCGATCGTGGCCTTGTCGCCTTCCAGCCGCACCAGCACCTGGCCGTCGGTGACGTTGACGCCTTGCAGCAGGTTGCGCACCGACAGCTTGCTGCCGCTGAGCACGCCGGTGTAACGGGGTTCAGAGAAGCGGCCGTCCAGCGTGGCGGTGGTGCGCAGTTCGCCGCCCATGCGCCAACCCGGTGGGACCCAGGCGCCCCAGATGCCGATGTCGGCCACCCGAGCTTGCACTTCGCCCTGCAGCGCTGCGTCGGGGTGTGGCCAGCGCGCCTCAGGCGTGGTTTGAACGCGCACGCTGCCGGCGATTTCGCCCAGGCTGCGGCCCTTGAACACCGGGTTGAAGAGCCAGACGCCGTCGTGCGCAGACAAGCTCAGTTTCAGGTCCGTCAGGCCCAGCAGCTGCATGCCTTCACCGCTGCTGATGTGCAGGTCGCCATCGCGGCGCTCAAAGACCAGGTCGGCGTCGAAACGCGCTCCGGCCCGGATGTCCACCCGGGCCCCCAGCCGAATGTCGCCGGCCCAGCCCATCTGGGGCTGCCAGCGCGCCAGCAGCGGCGCCAGCGCAAAAGGTTCGATGTCGGCGCGCAGCTGCAAGAGCGGTTGCGCGCCGCGCCAGTCGGCCTGAATCTCGTCCCAGCGCAAGGCCACGTTGTTGGCGAATTGCACGCGCCCAGGGTCGGCTTGCAGCCCCTGCAGCCGGCCGCTGCCGTCAAACAGCAACTCGGCCTTGAGGTCGCGCGCCTGCATCCACAGAGACGCCGGCGGCGCGTCACCTGCAGCACCGTCCCAGGACCCCACCGTCAGGCGGTCGATGCGGCCTTTCCAGCGCCCACCACCTGCCGACTCGGGCGACCAGGCGCCGCGTCCTTGCAACTGGCCGCGGGTGCCCGACTGGGTCATCATGCCCAGGGCCTTGGCCAGCGCGGCCGGCGGCCGCAGCGGCATGGCGGTGGAGATGTCGATCTGATGATCAGCCACGCTGCCGCTGACCTGGGCGGTCACGTGGTCCAAGCGTTGTTCACCGCTTTGCAAACCAGCCAGGGTAAGCCGCAGGGACAAGGCGCGGTCGCCCGCGCTGTCCAGCCGCCAAGCCAGTTGTCCGTTGGCCACCGACAGCGCGCCCATCTGCAGCTGTTGCAGGCGGGCGCTGCCTTCGGTCTGCAGGTTCGGCCAGCGGCCGTTGGCCTCCAACGTGCCCGTCGCCGTGCCTTGGCGTGGCACCCAATTGGCCAGTGCCGGGTGCAGCCGCGCCAACGGTGCCAGCGCGCCCAACTGGGCGGCGTTCAGTTCGGCGCGCCAGCGGTCGCCCTGGCCGGCGCCCGTGGGGTCGCCTCGGCCTTCCACCACCAACGCATTGCCACCCAGGGTCAGGTCGGCGCGCAGCTGTGCCGCGGCAGGGGCGGCCGCCTGGGTGTAGCCCAGGCGAATGTCGGCCGTCAATGGCACCCCGGCCAGCACGGAATCCTGCATCCGCAGGGTGCCATTGCCCGACAGCCGCTGCAGCAGTTCGACGGGCGCCAGACGGGCGCTGTCGTTGGGCAAGCGCAGGTTCAGATCCCACTGGCCGGACAGGCGGTGCGGGCCCTGGCGCCAGGCCGAGCCCAGCTCACCGGGCCACCATGGCACGGGGTCGAAATTGACCAGGCCGCCGGTGGATTCCAGACGCCAGTCAGCGGCGCCGGCACGTTGCAACACGGCCTTGAGCTCGGCGCTGGCCGAGCCCGACGTGGCCTGCAGCTGGGTGACTTCAAGCTTGTTGTCGCTGGCCTGGCCCTGCATGCGCAGCTGCACCGGTCGGGTGCTGGCATCGATGCTGCCCTCCAGGTCCATCTTCCAGCTGAGCGACGGTGCAGCCGGTGACAGCGCTGGCGCGCCCACGGGCGACGCCAAACCGCGCAGGCTGACCGACACCGGTCCGCTGAGCACCATGCCGGCCGCACGGCCGTCCAGCCGCTGCGGCACCACGTCTTGCAGCCGGGCGTCGAGCTGCAGTTCGTGGCCGCGCCAAGAACCGCTGCCGTTGACCCGGCCGGCGCGTTGGCGGCTGTCGCTCAGGGTGAGCTCAAAACGGGGCACCTCCAGTTGATCGGGCTTTTGCAGGTCACCCTGGACTTGGGCCAGCAGCTGCTGCACCGGTAGTCGACGTTCGTTCCAGCGCCCCGGTATGGCATTGCGCAGATCGATGCTGGCGCCAAGCGGCGCGCCGGCCACACGGGGCGCCAGGGTGGCCTCGCCGCTCAGGCGGGTTTGAGGTGCCTTGCCCGACAGCGCCGACAGATCCAGTTCGCGGGTCTGCAGGCTCAAGGCCTGCAACGGCCAGGCCTGCAGCGGTTGCAGCACCGCCTTGATGTCCAGCGCCGGGGGTTCCTGTCCCGGCAGTGGCACGCCGCGCAGGGTGCCCGTCAGCTCGGGGCGCGGCAGCGTGCCCTGGGCCTGCAGGACAGCCGCCCACAGCGGCCGGTCGGGGTTGCCACCGGCCCGCACCACGGCCTGCAGTGCCAGGGCCTGGGGCGCGGCGGTGACGATGCTGCCCTTGAGCTCCAGGTGCAGCTGTTGCCACTGCGCCTCGGCCTGCTGCAGGTGATGGCTGGCGCCGGGCTTGGCGTCCAGCACCAGACCGCTTGCCGTCAGGTTTTGCAGGGGCGCGAACTCGTCCACCACCAGTTCGGTCAGTTGCAGCGACCGCACGTCCAGGTCGAAGGGCGGCGCCACGCTGGCCGGGGCGGGTAAAGGGCGTTTGCCCTTGGGGCCGGTTTGCAGCACGGCCTTGCGGGCCGCGAACTGCTCGATGCGCAGCCCGAAATGGGCCTGGTCGTGTGGCTGCCAGGTCCACTGCACCCCGGTGGCGGTCAGGCCCTCGATCGTCAGCGAGGCCCGGCCACCGCCCCAGCTGAGGTGGACACGATCGGCCTGCCACTGTGACCCCAGCAGCGTGCCACGAAAGCCCTGCACCTGGACCAGCGGCAAACGCTGAACCAGCCACTGCGACCCGGCTTCGTCCAGCAGCCACCAACGCACCAGCGCCGTGGTGCCGCCCAGCACGAGCAGCAACGCGGCCACCACCATGCCCAGCGGCACCAACAGCGACAGCCCGGTTCGCAGCGGCGTGGCCTTGGCATGGGGGTGAGGCGACGGCGGTGGCGGCGGCGCAACCGAAGGGGGCGGCGAAGCGTCCATGCCGTTCAAAAGGCGATGCCTACGCTGAAATGAAAACGGCCCTTGCGCGTTTCAGTGCCGTAGGCCCAGTCCAGCCGCAACGGCCCCACGGGGCTGCGCCAGCGCACGCCCAGACCGGTGCCATAGACGGGCTTGAGTTGACCCACCGAGCTGGCGGTGTTGCCAGCGTCGATGAAGACCGCGCCCCACAGCGAAGGCATGCTGTCCAGGATGGGCCGCGCCAGCTCGAGGCTGCTGGTGAAAAGCACCGCACCGCTGCCCACCGCACCGTCGACGATGGGCCCGAGCGTTCGAAAGCCATAACCACGGACCGATTCGTCGCCGCCGACGCGCCATTTCATCGACTCGGGCACCACCATCCGGTCGCCCAGCAGCACGCGGCCCAACTCCAAGCGGGCTTGGCCATACCAAGCACGGCCCAACGGGCGGTACACGGTCAGGCGGCCGTAGAGCCGGCCAAAAATGCCGCGGTCGGCATCGGTGCCGCTCGACTGCCCCGCGCCAAGCTGGATCGCCAGGGTCTCGCCAAAGGTGGGCAGGATCACGCTGTCGAGGTCGCGCCAACCACCGTGAAAGTTGAGCGACAGGGCCACAGCGTCGTTGCGGTCGCCGGCGTTGGTGCGCCGGGACGAGCGTTCGGCTTCGGTGTAAAAAAGCCGTTCGAGACGCTGGGTGTCCTGGGTGCGGCCCACGCGCAGCCGCTGCGACAGCACCACGTCGTTGTCCGACACCAGCCGCTCCACCGAGCCGCCGACCAGGTTGCGGTACAGACGCTCGTTGGGTCGCCCGCTGATTTCGGCGTCCCAGGCCTGGCGCAACTGGCCCACTTCGATCTTCAGCTTGCTGGACAGTGGCAGGCCGAAGACCCGCCGGTAGAGGTGTTCCACCGAGGCCCGCTGACCGGTGTTGGCGCTGAAGCCCAGGCCGAAGGTGTAGATCTGCAACGGCGCTTCACTCAAGCGCACCAGCACGTTGGCGCGGTCGGCTTGGGTGGGGTCGGGGTCGAGCGTGACGCTCACGGTTTCAAACAGGCCCGACTTCTGCAAACGTTCCTGGAAGTCGAGCAACAGGGTTTCGGTGACTGGCGCGCCGCGCCTGGTGTAGGACAGGTTGAGCACGGTTTGCGGATCTTGCGCGACCAGCCCTTCGATCTGCAAATCGCCCAGGCGAAACAAGGGGCCGCTGTCGACCACCAGGAACAGGCGCACTTCGTTGCGTTCCACATTGACGTCAGCACCGGTTCCGCTCCAGACCGCGTTGGCATAACCGGCCGCACGCAGCCGGGCCAGTGCAGCAACCTTGGCGGCGTTCCAGGCCGGGTTGCGGAAATCGCTGCCCACCGGCAGCTCCCATTGCTTGCGAAACTGCGCCAGCACGCCCGCGGCATAGGCCTCGGCAGCGCTGGCGCCGCGTTCCAGTCCGCCTTCGGACTCCAGCGTGACCCGGCTGACCTTGGCGCGAGCGCCGGGCTCCACCGTCAGCCGTACTTCGTCGGCCTGACCGGTTGCGCGGCCTGGCGAGCGCTCGATGCGGACCTGCGGGCTGAAGTAGCCCTCGGTCTGCAGCAGCTCGCGCACCTGCGTGGGTGAGGCGTCGATCAAACGCGCCCACTCGGTGTCGTCGACATCGTCGCGCTCGATGCGGCCCAGTCGCACCAGATCGAGGTGCCGCTCGAGCAGGATCTTGAGCGCCGGCGGGGCGACGATCTCGATGGTCACACCCAGGGTCGGCGACTGCTGTTCAAATTCTTGCGGCGTGACCAGCGA
>JANMHH010000232.1:0-31025 GCA_031375065.1 Rubrivivax sp.
AGCAGGATTTGCAGGCTTTTGTAGATGCCCAGCAGGTTGGACAAGCGCTCCAGCGTGTCGCGCGGCAAAGTGGCTTTGTCGGGATGCTTGCGCCAGGCAAAAAAGGTGGAGCGCGAAGGTTGGCCCAGCAAGGCCAGCTGCTCTTCCACGCTGAGGTTCCAGGCCGCCGCGATGCGCGCAAACGCCCGCAAGCCGGCCGCAGACATCTGCTGCAAGGTCACGGGAGACGACCGTTCAGGACTCAGCACAGCGTTCATAGCGCGATCCAATTCAGGACTATTTGCAGATCATAGTCCCAATCTGAACCTGCTGTCCATGCCAGGGAGAGCCGTCGGCCGGTTCACGGCCGCCCTCAGCGGTGCTCAGCGGCTCTCAACAGCCACCGGCGACCCTCAGCGCTTGGGCGGCCCCGACCGGGGCGCGGCAGGGCGGCCGCCTGGACGACCACCACCGCCGCCACCACCACCAGGCCTGGAACCGGAACCAGCGCTGGGGCGACCGTTGCCCCCACCGCCACCACCAGCGGGTCGAGCCGAACCCCCACCGGGTCGACCCGAACCGCCGCGCCCGCCGCCACCGCCACCGCCGGGGCGACCACCACCACCGTGACGCTGCGTACCGCCAACGCCGATGGTCATGCGGCCCAACACGATGGGCTCGGCCTTTTCGCCAACCGGT
Source organism: Rubrivivax sp. (assembly GCA_031375065.1). Lineage (GTDB taxonomy): Bacteria > Pseudomonadota > Gammaproteobacteria > Burkholderiales > Burkholderiaceae_C > Rubrivivax. Next base: position 679 of record JANMHH010000232.1, read on the forward strand.
GGCTCAAAGCCAGGCACGGCTTCGCGCGGAATGCTGCGCTTGATGAGGCGCTCGATGTCCTTCACAAACACCTCTTCGTCCAGGCAGACCAGGGAAATGGCCTCGCCCGTCGCGCCGGCACGCCCGGTGCGCCCGATGCGGTGCACGTAATCCTCAGGCACGTTGGGCATCTCGAAGTTCACCACGTGCGGCAGCTGGTCAATGTCGATGCCACGGGCTGCAATGTCGGTGGCCACCAGCACCTGCAGGTCGTTGGTCTTGAAGTCGGCCAGCGCCTTGGTGCGCGCGGTCTGGCTCTTGTTGCCATGGATGGCCATGGCCGTGATGCCCTGTTCGTTCAGGAAGTCGGTCAAGCGGTTGGCGCCGTGCTTCATGCGCGTGAACACCAGCACCTGGTGCCAGTCGCCGGCCTTGATCAGGTGCGCCAGCAGGTCCTTCTTGCGCTCGCGGCCAACCGGGTGAATCTTCTGCGCGATGCTCTCGGCGGTCTGGTTGCGGCGCGCCACTTCGATCAGGGCTGGCGCGTTCAACAGCTTGTCGGCCAGGGCCTTGATCTCGTCGCTGAACGTGGCGCTGAAGAGCAAGCTCTGTTTTTTGGCCGGCACCACCGCCAACACCTTCTTGATGTCGTGGATGAAACCCATGTCGAGCATGCGGTCGGCTTCGTCCAGCACAAAGATCTCGACGTGGCTGAGGTCCAGCGTGCGCTGCTGGTGGTGGTCCAGCAATCGGCCGGGCGTGGCCACCAGGATGTCGACACCTTTGCGCAGGCGGTCGACCTGGGGCGACATGCCGACCCCGCCGAACATGACCATGCTGCTCAACGGCAGGTACTTGCCATAGGTGCGCACACTTTCCTCCACCTGTGCCGCCAGTTCGCGGGTGGGGGTCAGGATCAGGGCGCGAATCACGTTGCGACCGCGCGCGTCTTTCTTGGGCGGCATGGCCGTCAAGCGTTGCAGCATGGGCAGCACGAAGCCGGCGGTCTTGCCGGTGCCGGTTTGCGCGCCGGCCAGAAGATCACCGCCGCCAAGCACGGCCGGGATGGCCTGGGCCTGGATGGGGGTGGGAATGTCGTAGCCCTGGTCGCGAACGGCGCGCAGGAGTGGCTCGGCCAAGCCGAGGTCTGTGAAGTGCATGGGATAAGGCCCGAAGGCCGTGGATCGCTGCCTGCTGTCACCCAGGGCGGGTGCACCAGTCGGGTAGGCGCGAAAGGGTCAGATTGTCGGAATCGACCGCGCCGCGATGACTGGAAGCCACGGCGCAACGCAGATTCTACGCGACCCAGGCGCGCCCTTGCCGGACAGCTGCAACGCCATGCCACGCTTGTTCGCTGGACAGCGTCGCAGCGATTTGTGGGCAGCAGGCCCCGCGCTCTCCGGGATAATCAGCGGTTTTGCGTTTGCAACCGGACCCTACCCTGCCATGGCCCAGTACGTCTTTACCATGAACCGCGTCGGCAAGATCGTGCCGCCCAAGCGGCATATCCTGAAGAACGTTTCGCTCTCCTTCTTCCCAGGCGCCAAGATCGGCGTGCTCGGTGTCAACGGTTCGGGCAAGAGCACGCTGCTCAAGATCATGGCCGGTCTGGACAAAGAGATCGAAGGCGAAGCGGTTCCGATGCCGGGCCTGAACATCGGCTACCTGCCGCAAGAGCCCCAACTCGACCCTGATCAAAGCGTTCGCGAGGCCGTGGAACAGGGCATCGGTGGCGTGTTGGCCGCCAAGAAGCGCCTCGACGAGGTCTACGCCGAATACGCCGACGAAAACGCCGACTTCGACGCCTTGGCCGCCGAGCAGGCCGAACTGGAAGCCGTCATCGCTGCGGCCGGCAGCGAAAACACCGACCTGCAGCTCGAACTGGCCGCCGACGCACTGCGGCTGCCGCCTTGGGACGCCCGCATCGGCGTGCTGTCCGGCGGCGAAAAGCGCCGCGTCGCTTTGTGCCGCCTGCTCTTGAGCAAGCCCGACATGCTGTTGCTCGACGAACCCACCAACCACTTGGACGCCGAAAGCGTGGAATGGCTGGAGCACTTCCTGCAACGCTTCAGCGGCACCGTGGTGGCCATCACGCACGATCGCTACTTCCTGGACAACGCGGCCGAATGGATCCTGGAGCTGGACCGAGGCGCTGGCATTCCCTGGAAAGGCAACTACTCTGACTGGCTGGAGCAGAAGGAAAAGCGCCTGGAAGGCGAGCAAAAGAGCGAAGACGCCCGCATGAAGGCGATGAAGGAAGAGTTGAAGTGGGTGCGCTCCAACGCCAAGGCGCGTCAAACCAAGAGCAAGGCCCGCCTGGCCCGCTTTGAAGAACTGAGCGACGTCGAGTACCAAAAACGCAACGAGACCAACGAGATCTTCATTCCGGTGGCCGAGCGGCTGGGCAACGAGGTCATTGAATTCGAAGGCGTGAGCAAGAGTTTTGGCGACCGATTGCTGATCGATAACCTCAGCTTCAAGGTGCCACCCGGCGCCATCGTCGGCATCATCGGCCCCAACGGCGCGGGCAAGTCCACGCTGTTTCGCATGCTGCAGGGCGTCGAGAAGCCCGACAGTGGCAAGGTCCTGATCGGCAAGACGGCGCAAATGGCCTTTGTCGACCAGAGCCGCGAGACCCTGGAAGGTGACAAGACCGTCTGGCAAGACATCTCGGGCGGCCTGGACAACATCATCGTGGGCAAGTTCGTGATGCCCAGCCGTGCTTACCTGGGCCGCTTCAACTTCAAGGGCAACGACCAGCAAAAACTGGTCGGCAGCCTGTCGGGCGGTGAGCGCGGCCGCCTGCACCTGGCCAAGACACTGGCAAAGGGCGGCAACGTGCTGATGCTGGACGAGCCCAGCAACGACCTCGACGTGGAAACACTGCGGGCCCTGGAAGAAGCCCTGCTGGAGTTTGCCGGCAGCGCCATGGTCATCAGCCACGACCGCTGGTTCCTGGACCGCATCTGCACCCACATCCTGGCCTGCGAGGGTGATTCGCAATGGTTCTTCTACAACGGCAACTACCAGGAATACGAAGCCGACAAGAAGAAGCGCCTGGGTGAAGAAGGCGCGCGGCCCAAGCGCGTGCGGTTCAAGCCCATTCGCTGATCGGTGCTCTGCGGGGCTGCTGGCTGGCCCCGCCAACCCAGGCCGGCGTGCTGCTCCGCACGACTGCAGGCGCAGCGCGATGGCCACGTGGCAGCAGCGTCGGTGGCTTCGGCGCACAATGAGACGTCGATCTTTGGGCTTCTGCAGCCCCGCCGTCTCATGAGCCCACCCGGCCGCCGGAACGGCTCATACCGCAGTGCAAAGCACGAAGGCACACCCGTGAGCAAGCCCATGCACCTGAAGCCCCTCTCCGCAGTCCTGTTGGGAGCAGCCTGCTTGGCAGGTTGCAGCATCCTGCCCACGGCTGAGGACAAGCCCATCAAGTCGCCCGAAGTCGCCACCCGACCAGCGGCGTCCCCAACTGCGGCCACACCGGCGGCAGGGACCAACAGCCCGGCCGCAGTCGCGCCTGCTGCTGGGTTTGCAGCAGCGGCCGCTTCTGCACCCGCCGGCTCACCCACCGGCACCAACGCCGCGCGTCCCGTTTTGCCCACGCCAGGCGCAGCGCCACCTTTTGCAACGGTGATTCGCGAAGCGCGCCGGGTCGAAGGCCCACTGACACTTTGGCAAAAGGACGACAAGGTCTGGATCGAGTTGATGCCCAACCAACTGGGCAAGCCTTTTTTCCTGTCACCGAAGATCAAGAGTGGCATTGGCGAAGCCTGGGTACTGGGTGGCTTGATGGCCTACCCGGTCAACGGCGCTGGCGGCCCCCAGGTGGTGGAGTTCGTCCGGGTCTACAACACCATTCGCCTGCAAGCCCGCAACACCGACGTGGCAGCCAAAGCCGGCACCCCGGAAGCACGGGCCCTGGAAAACGCCTACTCGCATAGTCTGCTGGGGGCTGCGCCGGTGGCCAGCCTGCCGCACCCCGACCGCAAGAGCATCCTGGTCGAGGCCAACGCCTTGTTCCTGAACGACCTGCTCGGCGTGGGCATGATGTTGCAGCGCGGTTTGCGGCAGGGCTATTCGCTGGACCGCAGCAATTCGGTCATCACCGAAGTGCGCGGCGGGGACGTCGCCACCATCATCGAAACGCAGAGCCACTTCTTCACGGGCAGCGTGTCGGTGGCCGGCTCGGTGTTGCCGCCCGGTGCGCAGGCACCGGTGGTGCCGCGCTACCTGCCCGATGCGCGCAGCCTGATGGTGGGGCTGCACTACTCGCTGGCACCGATGCCTGAAACCCCGATGGTTCCGCGCAAGGCCGACCCCCGCCTGGGCCTGTTCACCAGCACCGTCATCGATTTTTCAGACGACCTGCAGATGTCGCCCCGCCAGCGCTACGTCAACCGCTGGCGGCTGGAGAAAAAAGACCCGGCGGCCGAGCTGTCCGACCCGGTCAAGCCGATCACCTTCTGGATCGACCGCAACGTGCCCCTGGTCTACCGCGAGACCGTGCGTGCGGCCATCCTGGAGTGGAACAAGGCCTTTGAAAAAGTCGGCCTGCGCGGCGCCATCAAGGTCGAGCAGCAAGCCGATGACGCCAAGTTCGATACGCTGGATTTTGGCTACCCGTCGGTGCGTTGGATGCTCAATGCCGACCCCATTTTCGGCGCCATCGGCCCCAGCCATGTCGACCCCAGAACTGGCGAAATTCTGGACGCTGACATCGCTTTTGAAGGCATGTCGGCGCGCAACGTGCGCACGCTGCGCTCGCAAGTGTTGCCGGCCAATGTCAGCAGCACGTCCAACCTGACCACGCCAGGGGCATTTGCGCAGCCCTTTGCGCCGCCATCGGACAGCCAGATGCCGCCCGAGTTCGCCCGCTGCATCCACGGTGCCCTGGCTGCAGAACAACTGGGTTACGCGCTGGACGTGTTGGAAGCCCGTGGCGACATGGACCCCGACAGCCCGATTGCCCGGCAGTTTGTGCAGGACTACGTCAAGGAAGCCATCATGCACGAGGTGGGCCACACGCTGGGCCTGCGCCACAACTTCCGGGCCTCACGGGCTTACACCGAAGCCCAGTTGGCCGACCCCGAATTCACCCGCGCCCACGGCACCGCGGGCTCGGTGATGGAATACAACGCGGTCAACCTGCCGCTGCCGGGCAAGACCGGTGGCATGCCGTTTCACACGGCGCTGGGCCCCTACGACTACTGGGCCATCGAGTACGCCTACAAACCCATGCCCGTGGGCAGCAGCGCGGCGGTCGAGCGCGCCGAACTGCAGCGCATTGCGTCCCGCAACAGCGAGCCCGCGCTGGCCTTTGGCACCGATGAAGACAACTTTTTCGGCTTGGACCCCGAGACCATCCAGCTTGACCTGGGCAACGACCCCCTGGCCTTTGCCAACAAGCGGCTGGCCATCGCTCGCGACCTGTTCAAGCGCCAGGAAAGTCGCCAGCTGCCGCCCGATCGCGACTATGCGGTGCTGCGCCGCTCGATTGGGTTTGCCATCAGCGATGCCACCCGCGCCATTGGCGTGCTGGTGCGCCAGATTGGCGGCGTGCGCACCTTGCGCGACTATCCCGGGAGTGGCCGCGAGCCCTTGCAACCGCTGCCCGCCCCCGCCCAACGTGAAGCGCTGGACCTGATTTCGCAGTTTGTGCTGTCCCCCGAGGGCCTCAACCTGACCCCGGCGCTGCAACGCCGACTTGCCCCCGACTACCTGGACCGGGCCGAGGGCGGCGGCGCCACCGAGTTTTCCGTCTCCCAACGCCTGCTCGACCTGCAGCGCGCGGTGCTCAACTACCTGATGAGCGACGTGATTGCGATCCGCTTGCTCGACAGCGTGGCCAAATTCGACAAGCCCGGCGACGCCTTCAAGCTGAGCGAACTGCACGACCGCCTGAGCCGCGATGTCTGGAGCGAGCTGGGCGCATCCAGCGCCATCAGCGGAGCCAGGCGCGACCTGCAGCGCGACCACGTCAACCGCCTGTCGGTGGCCGTCGTGCGACCCACGGGCAGCGGAAGGGCCGACGTGCGAAGCCAACTGCGCGAGCAGGCCCGCGCTTTGCTGACGCGCCTGGAATCCACGTTGCGGCGCTCAAAGGGCCTGGATACCGAAACGCGAGCCCACCTGACCGACAGCGCCGACACCCTGCGCCAGGCCTTGGCGGCCACCATCCAACGCCAAGCGCTCTGAGTGCCGCCACGCGCGCCTGGCGCGCGGGCTTCGTCGATTGCAGGCCGCTTTCGGTGCCTGGTCCTGCCTCGGTTTGGCCTGCACTGGCGCCAGCGCATCTTGCCGCTGCTTATCATCCCGGCTGAACTCGTTGGCACATCCAAGGAAACCACATGCACGCATGGCTTTGCGAAACACTCGACGGCGTCAATGCGCTGCAATGGCGCGAGCTGCCCACGCCGGAGCCCAAGGCCGGTGAGGTGCGCATCGCCATCAAGGCCGCCAGCCTGAATTTCCCGGACCTGCTGATCGTTGAAGGCAAGTACCAGTTCAAGCCGCCACTGCCCTTTGTGCCCGGCTCGGAGTACGCCGGCGTCGTCGAAGCCCTGGGCGAGGGGGTGACGCACCTGAAGGTCGGCCAAGCGGTGGCCGCCATCGTCGGCACCGGCGGTTTTGCCACCCACGCCTGTGTCGACGCCACGCGGCTGCTGCCGTTGCCGCCCGGGTTTGCGCTGGAAGACGGTGCGGCCTTTGCTTTCACCTACGGCACCTCGCACCACGCCTTGATCGACCGCGCCCGGCTGCAAGCCGGCGAAACCGTGTTGGTGCTGGGGGCAGCGGGTGGCGTGGGCACGGCCGCTCTGCAGATCGCCAAAGCCGCCGGCGCCCGGGTGATTGCGGCGGCGTCCACCGACGCCAAGTGTGCGCTGTGCACCCAGCTGGGCGCCGATGCCACCATCAATTACAGCACCCAGGACCTGCGCGAAACGCTCAAGGCGCTGACCGGTGGCAAGGGTCCGGACGTGGTCTATGACCCGGTGGGTGGGGCCTGGGCAGAGCCCGCGTTTCGGTCGATCGCCTGGCGTGGTCGCTACCTGGTGGTCGGCTTCGCAGGGGGTGGGATTCCTGCGCTGCCCTGGAACCTGGCGCTGCTCAAGGGTGCCTCCGTCGTCGGCGTTTTTTGGGGTGACTTTGTCAAACGCGAACCGCAGGCCAATGCGGCCGCACTGATGCAACTGGCCACCTGGTACGCCCAGGGCAAGATCAAGCCGGTGCTGGACCGGCAACTGCCGATGAGCGCGATTCGTGAAGCCTACGAGCGCATGGGCACACGCCAGGTGCAAGGCAAGCTGGTGCTGGTCAACCGCTGAGGCGCGCCCGTCGACGCCCTTCCGGGGGAAGTGGGAAGGCCGCAATCCGCGCTAGGATCGCGCTTCTCTTCACCGGGGATACAGACCGTGGCCGTCAAGGTACTGATACTCGAAGACAACCCTGTCGCACGCACCTTCCTGTGCCGGGTGGTGCGGGAGAGTTTCAGTGACAGCATCGCCATCACCGAAGCCGGTGACCTGGAAAGCGCGCGGCGCCACATTGCGCTGACGGGGGGATCGCAGGGCCTGCACGGTGTCGACCCCTTCAAGCTGATCCTGGTCGACCTGGAGCTGCCCGACGGCAACGGCATGGAACTTTTGGCCGAACTGGCACAGTACCCCGCTACCAAGATCGTCACCACCCTTTATTCGGACGACGACCACCTGTTCCCGGCCCTGCAGTGCGGTGCCGACGGCTACCTGCTCAAAGAGGACCGCTTCGAAGTGCTGGTCGAAGAGCTGCAGAAAATCGTGCGCGATCAACCGCCGCTGTCGCCGGCCATCGCCAGGCGGCTGCTGACCCACTTTCGCCACGGCGGTGAAACAGGTGCACCCGACTCCGGCTTTTCGTCGTCGGCCTTCAGTGCCAGCAAGCCGGTGCCCCTGGAGAAACAGTTCGACCACGAGCGCCTGACGCCACGTGAAACCGAGGTGCTGACCTACCTCAGCAAGGGCTTCACGATCAAGGAAATCGCCCAGCTGATGGGCATCAAGTGGTTCACGGTCAACGACCACATCAAGTCGATCTACAAAAAGCTCAATGTGTCCAGCCGCGCTGAAGCCGCCGTGCTGGCCAGCAAGCAGGGTTTGGTCTAAGCAGCGGCCGCTCGCACAGCGGCCTTGCCTTTGACCGTGGCCATGTCCGCCGCCCCTGCGCAGCCCGACACGCCTGCCACCGAGCGCATCAACCTCGATCTGAGCCTGTCTGCGGGCGATCTGCCCCAGTTGTGGATCGGTTGGCGCAGGCGCCTGCTGGTGTTGGCCGCGCTGGCGGGATGCCTGGGCCTGTTTGCATGGGCCCATTGGCTGGCCAACGTGCCCCACCTCGATGCGCAATGGGGTGCCGACGCCCAGGGTCGTTTGGTCCTGCAAAGCAGCTCCGAAGCCGCGCTGAGGGGCCTGCAGGGCCGGACGCTGCAGGCGCTGGGGCCCGCTGGGCAGACCTTGGCGCCGGTGGGGGCCCTGTTGTTGCACCGGTCCCCGCGCTGGCAGGTCGACGACCGGGCGCGGGCCGAACAAAACCTGCAGCAGGAGCAGTTGGCGGCCGCGCTGGCCACGGGCGCTGTGGAATTGCAGTTTGACCCCGGCCCGCGCGTGCTGGTGCGCGCGCAGCCACGGGGTCTGGCGGGTCTGGGGCTGTTGTTGTGGCCACTGGCCGGCCTGGCCCTGTTGCTCTACCTGTTCGCGGTGGTGGTGGTGCTGGCCCGGCCGGGTGCGCGCAACGGGCTGTTTGCCGTGATGGCCCTGTGCCAGGCGGGCAACCTGCTGTTCATCGCCATGGAGTCGGCCCGGGGCCTGGGTTTGCCGATCGGCAGTTCGGCCGCCGACATGGGCATTCGGCTGGCACTGGACGCCTGCACGGGTGCCGCGATGGTGCACATTTTTTCGCTCCACCCGCTTCAGCAGCGTGCAGCCCCTGTCTGGGCCTGGTCGGCCTGGTCGGCCGTGGCGCTGACCTTGAGCCTCATCCAGTGGGGTCGGCTGTCCTACGCCTGGTGGTGGGGTCAAGCCCTGTGCCTGGGCCTGGGGGTGCTCGCGGTCTGGGTCATCCACCGGTCGCTGCGGATCGAACCCAACCCTTACGCCAAGGTCATGTGGCGGCTGGGGTTGCTCGCTGTGGCCACCTTGGTGTTGGTGACTGCGGCGGTTGCAGCGGGTTCGCGTCTGCCGCTGGTCGCCCATGGCGTGGCGGTCGGCGCGTCGGTGGCCTGGTACCTCTTCTTGACCTCTTTGCTGCTGCTGGTGCCGTTCTTGAACCGCAGCCGGCAGGTGCTGCGCGAGTTTGCGCTGCTGGCCGGTGTCACCACCGTGGCGGCCTCGGTCGACCTGCTGTTTGTCGCGGTGTTCTCGCTGAGCGCGTTCACTTCACTGGCGGTGGCGGTCTTTGTGGCTTTGGCGCTCTACGCTGGTGCCCGGCAATACGTGCTGCAGCACCTGCTGGGGCACACCCTGCTGACCACCGAGCGAACCTTCGACTTGCTCTACCGCGCGGCGCGTGACGTGCGCGCCCGGCCCAGTCGGTACAAGCAGGAGCTTTCGGCTTTGCTGCAGGCCTTGTTTGAACCCCTGGAGCTGGAAGAGGCCGACCGCGTGCCCTCGCGCACCCGAGTGCTGGGCGGCGGCTCGTTCATGGTGGTGCCGCTGCACCTGGTCAGCCAGGAGCAGCCGCGGGACAGCGCGCTGCTGCTGCGCTTTGCACAGGGCGGACAGCGCCTTTTCAGCGACGAGGACGCCCGCCTGGCCGACCGCGTGGTAGACCAGTTGCGCCGGGCCATGGCCTATGACCAGGCCGTCGAGCGGGGTCGGCACGAGGAGCGACAACGGCTGGCCCAGGACCTGCACGACGACATCGGCGCCCGCCTGCTGACGCTGATGTACCAGGCCCAGTCGACCGACATGGAAGACTACATCCGCCACACCTTGCAAGACCTGAAGACGCTGACCCGCGGCCTGGCTGCAACCGAGCACCGTTTGACCCATGCGGCGGCCGAATGGAAGGCCGACCTGACCCAGCGCCTGAGCGCCGCGCAGGCCGTGCTGGGCTGGCAGTTCAGCTACATGCAGGACCTGCCGCTGACGGTGGTGCAATGGTCGGCGCTGACCCGCATCTTGCGCGAGCTGGTCAGCAACGCGCTTTACCACGGCCACGCCACGCGCATCGACGTGGCGCTGCACCTGGAGGGCCCCAGGTTGACCCTGACGGTGAGCGACGACGGACAAGGCCAAGACCCGCAGTCCTGGTCACACGGGTTGGGTCTGGGAGGCGTGCGCAAGCGGGTCAAAGCCCTGGGTGGAACCGTGCGGTGGAGCAGCCGCGAACCGCGCGGAATCGTCTGCGAGGTTCGGGTCGAAGCCTTCGCTGCCGTGGCCTGAGGCCAGCACAACGAGCCTTTGCTGATCGGCTCCCAGTCGGTCTGGAAGGGGCTTGACCTCACTCCAGAACACCCCCAAGTGCGAACCGCCCAAAATCCGAGGACAATAGAGGCTTCGCGTCGACCGGGCCGCCCTCACCCGGCCTCCATCTGCCATGACCACTCGCCGCACGCCCGCCGCTCCAGAATCCGCCGCCGGACCCAAGCTCCGCCAGACCCAGGCCGAATACACGGCCGCTCGGCCCCACGCCGAGCCTGGGGTCAAACCCATGATGTCCAGCTCCAAGATGTACGTGTGCATCAAATGCCACGCCAATTTCAAGACAGGTGATGGAAAACCCGATCCACGCCTGCGCGGCCTCGGCCGTTGCAACAACTGCCTGAATGTCGCGGCGGCCGCCGCCACCAGTCCGGCGCCTTTGACTTCGCCCTGACCTTCAACCCCTTCCATCCCCTCAACCGAGAGCAACTTCAATGTCTTCAACCAGTCGCCGTATTTTCCTGATGCAAGTGGCCGCCTGCGGCACGTCCTTGGCTGCCGTCGGTGCTGCCCACGCTCAAGCTGTCAAGCTGGACGAAAAAGACGCTCAAGCCGTCGCCCTGGGTTATGTGCAAGACTCGACCAAGGCCGACAAGAAGAAGTTTGCCAAGCACAGCAACGACCAGAAGTGCAACAACTGCGCGCTGTACCAAGGCAAAGCCGCTGACGCCTGGGGCGGTTGCCCCTTGTTCGGTACCAAGCAGGTCGCCGGAGCCGGCTGGTGCAGCGCCTGGGCCAAGAAGGGCTGAAGCCCCAGTTGACCGGTCAGCGGCCTTTGCGCCGCTGACCCCAACCCGCAAATCGGCCCTGGTGGCCGATTTTGCTTTTCCCGGCCCCGTCCATGCCCGTGGCGCAAAGTCAGCTGGGTTCTGCGGTCGGGTTCTGCGGCTGTCTCGGCAGCCGCTATCGCGCCGCGCCGCCCGACTGCAGGGCCGCCACTTCCGCAGCGGTGAAGCCGGCTTCCAACAGCACCTCGGCTGTGTGATCCCCCACCTCGGGCGTGGGACGCGGCTGGGCCGCCGGCGTGCGGTCAAAGCGCGGCGCAGGGCTGGGCTGCTGAACCCCTTGCACCGTCACAAAGGCACCGCGCGCCAGCGCATGCGGGTGCAGCGGCGCTTCTTCAAAGCTCAGCACGGGGGCAAAACAGGCATCGCTGCCCGCCAGTTTTTCGCTCCACTGGTCGCGCGTGTGCCCCAGAACGGCGGCGGCGATGGCTTGGCGCATTTCCGGCCAGATCCTGCGGTCGTACTGGCGCTGGACAAAACGTTCGTCCAATTCCAACGCGGCTGCCAACGTGGCAAAGAACTTGGGCTCCAAGGGCCCCAGGCTGACGTACTGGCCGTCGGCTGTTTCATAGGTGCTGTAAAACGGCGCGCCACCGTCCAACAGGTTGGCACCGCGCGGGCCGCCCCAGTTGCCAGCGGCCATGAGCCCGAAGAACACCGACGACAGCGAAGCGGCGCCGTCGACCATGGCCGCATCCACCACCTGTCCTCGACCCGAGCTTTGCCGCTCAAACAGTGCGGCCATCACGCCGAAGGCCAGGTAAAGCGCCCCACCCCCATAGTCGCCCACCAAGTTCAGCGGCGGTACGGGTGGGCCTCCGGCGCCGCCAATGGCGTGCAGCGCCCCAGTCAGCGCGATGTAGTTCAAGTCGTGCCCGGCGGCCTGGGCCAAAGGGCCGGTCTGACCGAAACCGGTCATGCGTCCATAAACCAGGCGCGGATTGCGGGCATGGCAGGCCAGCGGACCCAAGCCCAGGCTTTCGGTGACGCCCGGGCGAAACCCCTCGATCAACACGTCGGCCGTGTCGAGCAGCCGCAAGGCGGCATCCCGGCCAGCTGGCACTTTCAGGTCCAGCGCGACCGACCGCCGGCTGCGGCCATTGACGTCGAACCGCGGCTCGATGGCCAAGCCCAGCCCGCTGGCCTGCAGGCGGTCGATCCGCACCACGTCAGCGCCCAGGTCGGCCAACAACATGCAACACATGGGGCCTGGGCCGATGCCGGCCAATTCGATGACCCGAAGGCCGTGCAAGGGGCCGCCGGGGGCGGTTGCCGACAGGGTGTTTGCAGTGCTGTTCATGGCGGTCATTCTTGCCTGAATCGGAGGAGCCGAGCTGGCACGAGGCCATGACACTGGCCCGCTCGACACCCCGCAGCGCCCCCGCCATCGCCTGCCACTTGCCAATGACCCGGTCAGGCAGCAAGCCGAGCCAAGCCGCCAGAAGTCGACTTCAGTTCGCAGCGCGACCTGAGGTCCGACTTTGGGCGGTTTCACCCTGCTTCAGAAAGTAGGCTCGGGCCAGCGCCACCAGCTGCTTCTCGCTGGGATGGTCCACCACCTCGTAGGCTGCGATGCGCGCTGCAGTTTGCGGGCGGTGTTTGTCGGCGTAGTGGCGAAAGTCAGCGATGGCGGTGTGCGACCCCGTCACCAGCACCTGCGCAATGTCGTCGAGGGCGGTGCAGACATCGGAGAAAAACTCATGCTCAGCACGCACGCCGCTGCCGTGTTGCGCAGTGGGGTGCTGGTGAGCGCGCACGTTGTGAGCCTGCACCTGCTCGTCGTCGAACTGCACCACCTGGGCGCTGTGATGGTCGGTCCAGACGACGGCGTGTTGACGATTCATTCAGCATTCCTTGGTGGTGGCCGCAGAGCTTGCTACGGCAACCGTCGCCTGTCTGTGGGGCAGCCCACGCAGGGCCTTCAGCTCATGCAGGCACACCCGTCCAACGCCAGTTCAGCACTTCTGGCATGTCGTCACCATGCTCGCTGATGTAGCGCTTGTGCTTTTGCATGGTCGCCTCGAAACGGGCGGTTTCTGCCGGGACCTGCGCGGCCAGCCTGGGGATGCGCCGAATCGCGTCCAGCGCCAGTTGGTAGCGGTCGAGGTTGTTCAACACCACCATGTCGAACGGCGTCGTCGTGGTGCCCTCTTCCTTGTAGCCGCGCACATGGATGTTGGCGTGGTTGTGCCGCCGATAGGTCAGCTTGTGGATGATGGCGGGGTAGCCGTGGAAGGCGAAGATCACGGGCTTGTCGACGGTGAAGAGGGCATCAAACGCAGAGTCTGCCAAGCCGTGGGGGTGCTCTGAAGGCGGCTGCAGCACCATCAGGTTGACGACGTTGACAAAGCGGATGCGGATGTCGGGCGCATAACTGCGAAGCAGCGTCACCGCAGCCAGCGTTTCCAGCGTGAGCACGTCGCCGGCGCAGGCCATCACCACGTCGGGGTCTGCCGGGTCAACACCGGCTTCGTTGCTGGCCCACGGCCAGACGCCTGCGCCGGCCGCGCAGTGACGCACGGCTGCGTCGATGTCCAGCCACTGCGGCGCGGGCTGCTTGCCGGCGATGATCAGGTTGACGTAGTTGCGGCTGCGCAGGCAATGGTCGGCGACTGAAAGCAGACAATTGGCGTCCGGCGGCAGGTAGATGCGCACCACATCGGCTTTCTTGCTGGCCACGTGGTCGATGAAGCCGGGGTCCTGATGCGAAAACCCGTTGTGGTCTTGCCGCCAGACGTGCGACGTGAGCAGGTAATTCAGCGATGCGATCGGCTTGCGCCAGGGAATCTGGTTGCACACCTTCAGCCACTTGGCGTGCTGGTTGAACATCGAATCGACGATGTGGATGAAGGCTTCGTAGCAGGAAAAAAGGCCATGGCGGCCGGTGAGCAGGTAGCCCTCGAGCCAGCCTTCGCACAGGTGCTCGCTCAAGACCTCCATCACGCGGCCGTCGGCGCTGAGGTGGTTGTCAGGCTCGTCCTGCACACCGTCCAACCATGTTTTGGCGGTGACTTCGAAGACCGCGTCCAGGCGATTCGACGCGGTTTCATCGGGGCCGAAAATGCGGAAGTTGGCGGCCTCCAGGTTGAGCTTCATCACGTCGCGAAGAAACTGACCGAGCACGCGGGTTGCTTCGCCATGGGTGGCACCGGGCTGTGGCACCGCGACGGCGTAGTCACGGAAAGCGGGCATGTTCAGAGGCTTGAGCAGTCCGCCGCCATTGGCGTGCGGATTGCATCCCATGCGGCGCTGGCCGGTGGGTGAAAGAGCTGCCAGCTCGTCGCGAAACCGGCCCTGTTCGTCAAACAGCTCTTCAGGCCGATAACTCTTGAGCCAGTCTTCGAGCTGCTGCACATGCCCGCTGGTCTTGAACTCGGCGATCGGCACCTGGTGCGAACGCCAGCTGCCTTCGACCTGCTTGCCGTCAACGCGTTTCGGGCCGGTCCAGCCTTTGGGGGTGCGCAGCACGATCATCGGCCAGCGCGGGCGCGGCATGGCGTGCCCGGGGCCGAGGGCGCGTGCCTGTTGCTGGAATTGCCGGATCTGCGCCAGAGCGGCATCCAGCGCAGCAGCCAAGGCCTGGTGCACCAGCGCAGGGTCGTCGCCCTCCACAAACAGTGGTTCGTGGCCATAGCCATGCATCAGGTCGGTCAGCTCTTGCCCATCGATGCGGGCCAGCAGCGTGGGGTTGGCGATCTTGTAGCCGTTGAGGTGCAGGATCGGCAGCACCGCACCGTCGCGCGCCGGGTTCAGAAACTTGTTCGAGTGCCAGCTGGCTGCCAGTGCGCCCGTCTCAGCCTCGCCGTCACCGATGACGCAGGCGACGATGAGGTCGGGGTTGTCAAAGGCAGCCCCGTAGGCATGCGCCAGCGAGTAGCCCAACTCGCCACCCTCATGGATCGATCCGGGCACCTCGGGCGACACGTGACTGGGGATGCCCTGCGGCCACGAAAACTGTAGAAACAGCCGCTGCAGACCGTTGCGGTTGCGCTCGATGGCCGGGTAGTGTTCGGTGTAGGAGCCCTCCAGATAGCTGTGCGCCACGATTCCGGGCCCGCCATGGCCCGGCCCGATGACGTAGATCATGTTCAGGTCGTTGTCTTGGATCAACCGGTTCAGGTGAACGTACAGCAGATTCAAGCCCGGCGTTGTGCCCCAATGGCCCAGCAAGCGCGGCTTGATGTCGGCCAACGTGAGCGGGCGCTCCAGCAGCGGGTTGTCGCGCAAATAAATCTGCCCGACCGACAGGTAATTGGCCGCCCGCCAGTAGGCGTCCATCTTTGCCAGAGTCTCTGAAGACAGGGAGTGATGCATGGAGCCCTTCGGGAATGTTGACTTTGCTGACCTGAATGTAGCGCCGCACCGACCCACACGGCCAGGACGGTCATGACGCGCCATTTGAAGCCCACTGCCCAGGCAGCGCCGTGCGCCAGCGTACGCAACGGCGAAACGCGGCGTCGTCGCGCCGCTTCGCGCAGCAGCACAACCAACACAGATGGCTGGCCGCATGACAACGGCCCCTCACCTTGCGATGAGGGGCCGTTGAGAGGGCAAAGCCCGATTGTTATTTGGGGTGGCTGATGGGGCTCGAACCCACGACAACAGGAATCACAATCCTGGACTCTACCAACTGAGCTACAGCCACCGCAGAGGACCTGAAGTATAGCCCTTGGAGCCGGCCTATCGTGCCGGGGCGGACGCGGCAGCGGCGCCCATCGACGCCCCTTCCACCACGTTGGCCTTGAAACGCTTCTTCAGTGCGGCCACGTAGGCCTCGGACTCCGCTGCCGCCCAAGCCTGCGCGAACTGGGCGCGCATGGTTTCTTCACCACCGGGCGGTGTTTCGCGCGGCAACACCTTGACCACCTTCAAGACCACGTAGCCCTGTGCCTGCAGGTCCACACCCACCACGGCCGGCAACTGAGCGGCATCGGCTTGCATGACCGCGTCGATCAGCGCCTTGGGCGCACCTTGGGACTGCACGCGCGACAACACCGTGGTGTTGGCCAAGGTTTCGGTGGGTGCCAGCTTCAGAGACGCCACACGCGCCAGGCCGTCGGCACGGGCCAGCTCGGCCGTCTTCTGGGTGATCAGCTCTTCGCGCACCCGGTCCTTGACCTCGGCCAGAGGCAGGATGCGCGTGGGCGAGTGCTTGAGCACCCGCGCCGACACCAACTGGTTGGGGCCGACTTCGACGGCGTCGGTGTTGCGCTTGTTGGCCACGGCCTCTTTGCCAAAGACCGCTTCCAACAGCTTGGCCGACGCCAAAGGCCCCGTGACGCCAGGCGCTGCCTGGCGCTGCACCGTGGCCGTCTGCTTGCTGAGCTTGAACTTGTCGATAGCGGGTTGAAGGCTGTCGGACTGTTCGTAAACCGTGTTGGTGAAGAGCTCAGCCTGCTTGGCCCATTCGGTCTTGGCCTGCGACTTGCGCAGTTCGGTTTCGATCTCAGCGCGCACGTCGGCCAGGGCTTTTTTCTGACCACCGCGTTCGCCTGTGAGCGTGACAAAGTGGAAGCCGAAGTCGGTCTCGAACACGTCGCTGATCTGGCCCACCTTGAGACCAAAGACCGCAGTCTCGAACGGCGGAACCATGGCGCCACGGCCAAAAAAGTCGAGGTCACCGCCTTGGGCCGCCGTGCCCGCGTCCTGCGAGTTCTTGCGGGCCAGGTCGGCGAACCCGGCCGGGTTCTTGCGGGCCTGCGCCAACAGCTCTTCGGCTCGTGCCTTGGCTTTGGCCTTGTCGGCGGCTGAGGCGCCTTTTTCGGTCTTGATCAGCACATGGCTGGCTCGCCGCTCTTCGGGTGTGCCAAAGCGGGCCGCGTTGGCGTCGTAGAACTTTTTCACCGCGTCTTCGGAAACGGTCTGTCCTTTGCTCATGGACTCCAGGTCCAACACCACGTACTCGATGTCGGCCTGCTCGAGTGCCTTGAACTGCGCGGTCTTGCTTTGGTAGAAGGTTTCGATTTCGGCGTCGGTCGGGTTGACCTTGTTGCGATAGGTGGCCGGATCAAAACGCTGCGCCTGCACCTCACGACGCTGCAGCAAGGGATCCAGCGCCGCTGCAACAACCGAAGCGGGGCCAACCGACGTGCGGGCTACCCCAGCAAGTACCTGCTGCGCTGCAAAGTCTTGACGCAGCTGCTGCGCAAAGAGGTTGGAATTCAAACCCTGCATGGCCAGCAACTCGGCGTTGACGCTGCCGTCGGGGTTGCGGATACCTACGTACTGGGGGTCGGTGACAAACAGGCGCTGCAGGCGAGCGTCGGTGGGGCTGAGTTGCATGGCCCGGGCCGCCGTGCTGACCACCCGCTCGCGCACCAGGGCGTCCAGGGTTTGAGCGCGCAACTCGGGCGTGTCCAGGCTGCGTGAGTCCTGGCTCAAGTCCTGACGACGCATGCGGTCGATGACCCGTTGGTGCGCGCTTTCCCACTCGCTGCGCGAGATGGTGGCGCCGTCCACTTTGGCGACCGCAGCGCTGCCGCCGTCGCGAAACTTGGAATAGCCGTCAACCCCAAAAAAGACGAAGGAGGGGATGATCAACAAGAGCATGAACCCCAGCGCCAGACGGGTGTGGTTGCGGACGAAATCAAACATCAGGTCAGGCCCTTGAACGCTGGTCTGCAGACCATGCCGGTGACGAAGTGAATGGGGAGGCCGTTTGACAGCCAGATTGGCACGGGCTGAAACCGCCGCTCGTGCCAAAGTGCACAGCTTCTGAAAACGCCCGCACAGGCCCGCAGACCGACCCCCTTGCGGAGCGCGATTCTAGCCGAGGTGGTGGGTGCTGACGGGTTCGAACCGCCGACCTACGCCTTGTAAGGGCGCCGCTCTACCGACTGAGCTAAGCACCCGGCTGGGCTGTGACTACAGCGCGTCGCGCAGGCCCTTGCCAGGCCTGAACTTGGGGACCTTGGCAGCCTTGATCTTGATGGCCGCGCCAGTGCGGGGATTGCGCCCCGTGCGCGCAGCACGCTTGGGCGCGGTGAACGTGCCAAAGCCCGTGATGGTGACCGTGCCACCCTTCTTGAGCGTGGTCTTGACCGCGCCGATGATCGCCTCCAGCGAACGCGACGCCGCGGCCTTGGAGATGTCCGCCTGTTTGGCGATATGTTCGATCAGTTCACTCTTGTTCACGTCGCGGTTCCCCTCTCAAGGTCTGTCGGATTTTGGTCCTGGCCATGACGGTGTTCTGCTGCTCAGAAGCAAATTCCGATGCCAAGGCATTACAGCCCTGTCTTCAAAACAGTGTCAAGCGGAGGCGGGATTCTAGGCTCAACTGTCCTTCAAGTGAGGGGTTGGCTGCGCTGGTTTCAGCGTGCTTTTACGGTTGACAAGCGAAGCGCCTGGACTTAGGGCCAAAGGCTCACGCGCCCAGCAAAAGTTGCCCGGCCAGCGCTTTGCCAACATCTTCGGTGTTGGCCTGACCACCGAGGTCGCGGGTGCGCGGCGCGTGCGGGTCGGCCAACAGCGTCTCGATCGCCGCCAGGACGGCGTCGTGTGCTTCGCGGTGACCCAGGAAGTCGAGCATCATCGCGGCCGACCAAACCTGTCCGATGGGGTTGGCCAGCCGTTTGCCCGCGATGTCGGGCGCCGAACCGTGCACCGGCTCAAACGTGCTGGGCCATTGGCGTGTGGGGTTGAGGTTGGCGGACGGGGCGATGCCGATCGTGCCAGTGCATGCGGGCCCCAGGTCTGACAAGATGTCACCAAACAGGTTGCTGGCCACCACCACGTCAAAGTGGGCCGGTCGCTGTACAAAGTGAGCGGTCAGGATGTCGATGTGGAATTGGTCCACGGCCACCTGCGGATAGTGCGCCGCCATGGCGGCCACCCGCTCGTCCCAGTAGGGCATGGTGATGGCGATGCCATTGCTCTTGGTGGCCGACGTCAACTTGCGCCGCGGCCGGCTGGCCGCCAGCTCGAAAGCGAACTTCAGGACGCGGTCCACGCCGTGGCGCGACATGACGGTTTCCTGCACCACGAATTCGCGATCGGTGCCCTCGAACATGCGACCGCCAATGCTGGAGTACTCGCCTTCGGTGTTTTCGCGAACGATCCACATGTCGATCTCGCCGGGCTTGAGCGGCTGGCCCTGGCGGTCCACCAGCGGCGAGCGAATGCCGGGCATCAGCCGCGCAGGGCGCAGATTGACGAACTGATCGAATTCACGCCGGAACTTGAGCAAGGACCCCCACAGTGAGATGTGGTCCGGAACAGTTGCAGGCCAACCCACGGCACCAAAAAAAATGGCGTCGTGGCCTCCGATCTGGTCCTTCCAGTCGTTGGGCATCATTTGCCCGTGGTTGGCAAAGTAGTTGCAATTGGCAAAGTCAAACTCGTCGACCTGCAGCGTGATGCCAAAGCGGCGCGACGCCGCGTCCAGCATGCGCAAGCCTTCAGGCATGACCTCTTGGCCAATGCCGTCCCCGGCGATGACGGCGATGCGGTGACTGCTCATGAGCTGACTTCCTTGTTGTTGGGTGATGCGGTGTTGGGTGAAGGGATGTTGGGTGATGAACGTACGACCAGCGCCACGCCGGTGGCCGTGAGGGCCAGCCCCGCCAGCACGTTGACGGTCAGGGCCTCGTCAAACAGCAGCCAGGCCATGACCGCTGTGGTGGGGGGCACCAGGTACATCAGGCTGGTCACCGCCGTGGCCGCCCCGCGTTGAATCAACAGCACCAGCAAGGAGCTGCCGCCCAAGGTCAGCACCAGCACGGACCAAGCCATGGCGCCGATCAACTCGGGGTGCAGCGTGAAGCTGCCGGACTCCATCCAGGCGAATGGCAAGGTCACCACCAGCGCTGCCATCAGTTGCACGGTATTGGCCGTTCGCACATCGCCGGTCTGAACCCAGCGCTTCTGATACAGCGTGCCCGCGGTGATGCACAGCAGGGCAAAAACGCCGGCGCCGACGGTGGCCGCAGACGCCTCGCCCAGCTGCAGCTTCTTGCTCACCACCAGCAACAAGCCAGCCAAGCCCAGCACCAACCCCAGCCACTGGCGGCCCGTCACGCGCCGCGCGCCGCCCATGGTGCTGACCCACAGCGCGGTCAGCAAGGGCTGAAAGCCCACCAGCAAGGCCGCCATGCCCGCGCCCAAGCCGCCCTTGACCGCCACCCACACGCCGCCCAGATAACCAGCGTGCATCAGGACACCCGCCACCGCCAGATGCAGCCACTGCCGCTGACCTTGTGGCCACTTGGCACCCGACCATTGCACCCAGACCAGAAAGGCCAGCACGGAAAGCGCATAACGCACGCTCAGAAAACTCAGCGGTGGCGCGTGCGGCATGCCAAAGCGCGCCACCACAAAGCCGGTGCTCCAGATCAGCACAAAGACCATCGGCATCAGTTGCAGCGCCCGCGCGCCTTGCAGGTTCAAGCGACCCTCACCGGGCCTTGGCGCGGATTTCCGGGATGGCTTTGCGCAAGTAATAGACCATGGACCACACCGTCAACACGGCAGCAACCCACATCAACCCCCTGCCCCACACACCGGTGTCGATCACGCCAAACAGCCTGTCGTTGTAGAGCAGGAAAGGGATGGCCACCATCTGCGAGACGGTCTTGAGCTTGCCCAACATGTGCACCGCCACGCTGCGCGACGCACCGATCTGCGCCATCCACTCGCGCAGCGCCGAGATGGCGATCTCGCGGCCGATGATGATCAGGGCCACCAAGGCGCCCACACGGTCATGTTCCAGCAGCACCAGCAGCGTGGCGCAGATCAGGAATTTGTCTGCCACCGGGTCCAGGAAGGCGCCAAAAGCCGAGGTCTGGTTGAGCTTGCGCGCCAGGTAGCCGTCCAGCCAGTCGGTCAAGGCAAACAGCACGAACAGCGATGTCGCCACCAGGTTCTGGGTCGCCACCGGCCAATTCAGCTCGTAGACGCCGATGATCAACGGGATCGCGGCGATGCGAGCCCAAGTCAGCAAGGTGGGAATCGTCAGGAACATGCAGTGGCGAGGGTCGGTGGTGAACGTCAGTCCAACGAGCGTGGCTTGAACTGATTTTGCTCGTTGAAGAGGAAGACTTCGGTCCAGCGCCAAGGCTTTGGCAACCTGCTCATGTCGCCATAGGGCGCGCCCCGGCGAACGGCCTCCTTGGCGTACTCCAAGGTGTGGGCCGCCACCGGGTTGGCCGGCGGCCTGACCACGCCAATTTGACGCACGCTGCCGTCGGCGTTGAGCTCGATCTCCAGAATCGGAATGCCAAACAGCATTGGCGGCGGCTTGCCCATGTAGCTGGCCTTGGGGCTGGACGCCACCATGCGGCGGGCGGCCATCTTCTTGAACTCGTCCATGTTGCGCGCTGGCGTGGCGGGCGGCAAGCTGACCCTGGGGCCGAGGTCGACGGCCGATGAACCGGGCGCTGGCGCTGGCGCCTCAGCCACCGCCGGTGGCGCCACCGCAGCGGCCGGCGCAGGCCGGGTGGGCGTGACCGCGGGTCGCACTGGAACCGGCGCTGCCGCTGGCGCTGGGGGCGCAGCCGCAGGTGGCGCGGTCGGCTGGCTGCCGCAGCCGGCCAGCAGGGCCAGCCAGGTCGCTAAAGCCGCCAGCGATGACCAGCAAGGCCGGCGGTCGGCACGGTGGTCACTGAGTTCAATGCAAGACACGATAGATTTCCTCCGCAAGTTCACGTCCGATTCCCTCGACGGTGGCCAGATCCTCGACACTGGCACTGACCACACCCCTGAGCCCGCCAAAACGCTGCAGCAAGCGCGCCCGTTTGCGCGGGCCGACCCCAACCACGTCTTCGAGCTTGCTGCTGCCCGTTCGCACACTGGCACGGCGTGCGCGCATGCCCGTGATGGCAAATCGATGCGCTTCGTCACGTATCTGCGCCACCAGCATCAAAGCCGCCGAATCATGCCCGAGATAAACCTTCTCACGGCCGTCGGCAAAGACCAATTCTTCGAGTCCGACCTTGCGCCCCTCGCCTTTTTCCACACCCACGATCAAGGCGGTGTCCAGCCCCAGCTCTTCAAAGACCTGCCTGGCCATGCTGACCTGGCCGCGGCCACCGTCCACCAGCACCAGGTCGGGCAACCTGGCTGATTCTCGCTTGGCGTTTCGCGCCGGCGTGGCCAACGGTGTAAGCGGCGGTGCAGCAACGTCGGCAGCTGACGCGGTGTCGCCAGCTGCCGGGACGGCATCCCGGGCGGTATCCACAGCGGCATCCCCACCTGGGAGTCCAGGCTTTGCATCAGCCAGCCTTTGGTAGCGGCGGTTGAGCACCTGGCGCATGGCCGCGTAATCGTCACCGCCTTGTATGCCTTCGATGTTGAAACGCCGGTACTGCGCGCTTTGCATGGCGTGGTTTTCGTAAACCACGCAAGACGCCTGGGTGGCTTCGCCGGCGGTGTGGCTGATGTCAAAGCATTCGATGCGCAGCTGGGCGGGATCGGCCAGGTCGAGGTCCAGCGCTTCGATCAGCGCACGGGTGCGTTGCTGTTGCGAGCCCTCTTCAGCCAGCAAGCGCGCCAAGGACAACTCTGCTCCCTTGACGGCCATCTCGAGCCAGATGCGGCGCTGCTCACGCGGTTGGTGCTGGGCCCGCACCTTGACGCCCGAAGCCTCACTCAAGGCCTCCAGCAGGTGGATGTCCACGGCATGGCTGGTGATCAGCTGGGGGGGCACCGGCTGCCCGATGTAGTGCTGCGCAATGAAGGCTTCCAGAACGGCAGCCTCGGTGCTGCGCGGCTCTGCGGCGGCGTCCGGCTGCGCCGCTGCGGCCGTTGACGGATCAGTCGGTGCCAACGGGAGACCAGCTTCGTCGTCCGGTGCGTCGGGGGCTTCCAGCAGCTCGGCGCGCAAGGCTGCGCCGTCGTCCACGTGGGTTGGGAAGTAGGCCCGGTCACCCAGGTGCCGGCTGCCTCGCACCATCGCCAGGTTGACACACGCTCGTCCGCCAGCGACCTTGACGGCCAACACGTCCACGTCCTTGTCGGCCGCGTTCAAGCTGCTGACATCGACCGACTGCTGGTGCAAAACGCGCGACAAGGAGCCAATGCGATTGCGCAGCGCGGCGGCTTTCTCGAACTCCAGGGCTTCGGCGTGGATCATCATGCTGGACTGCAGGTCGTTGATGACCTCGTGCGACTCGCCCAACAAAAAGCGCTCGGCGTTGTGCACATCGCGGGCGTAGTCGGCGGGCGCGATCAAGCCCACGCAGGGGCCGCTGCAACGCTCGATCTGGTACAGCAGACAGGGCCGCGACCGGTTGCCGAACACCGAGTCCTCGCAGGTGCGAAGCCTGAAAACCTTCTGCATCAGCTCGATCGTCTGGCGGACCGCCCAGGCATTGGGATAGGGGCCAAAGTAGCGGTGCTTGCGGTCCACCGCACCGCGAAAGTAGGACATGCGCGGAAACGCATGCGAGACCAGCTTCAGGTAGGGGTAGCTCTTGTCGTCACGAAACAGGATGTTGAAGCGTGGCGCCAGCGACTTGATGAGGTTGTTCTCGAGCAGCAGTGCCTCGGCCTCGCTGCGCACCACGGTGGTTTCCAGGCGCGTGATGCGGGCCACCATCTGGCCGATGCGCGTGCCGTCGTGGTCACGGTGCAGGTAGCTCGAGACGCGGCGCCTGAGGTGGCGCGCCTTGCCCACGTACATGACCACGCCTTGGGCGTCGATCCACCGGTAAACGCCTGGCAGGGCCGGCAGGGCGGCCACCTCGGCCAGCAGCTTGTCCCTGGCCGCAGCGTCCAACGCCGCCGCAGGCGCGGCTGGGGTGGGTTCACGGCGGGCGGGGCGGGGTTTCGGGTCGGTCATCGCCCGCCATTTTGTACGGCTTCGATAATCGACCCATGGTTTCCCCGACTCCCCCACTCCGGTTGCGCTGGGATTTGTTCTGCCGTGTGGTGGACAACCATGGTGATGTGGGCGTGTGTTGGCGCCTGGCCCGTGAACTGGGCCGGCGCGGCCACAGCGTCAGGCTGATTCTGGACGACACTTCCGCACTGGTATGGATGGCACCTGACGGCGCCCACGGCGTCGAGGTCTGCCGCTGGCCGGGCCCCACCACACCTGGCGACGTGGTGGTCGAGGCCTTTGGCTGCGACCCGCCGGCCGAGTTCGTCCACGCCATGGCTGCAGCCCCTGTGGCGCCGGTGTGGATCAACCTGGAATACCTCAGCGCCGAACCCTACGTCGAGCGTTCACATGGGCTGCCCTCACCGCAACGGGTTGGCCCCTGCAAGTGGTTCTTCTATCCCGGCTTTACGGCGCGCACCGGGGGCTTGTTGCGCGAGCCTGGCTTGATCGAGCAACAACGGTGTTTTGATCGCCACGCCTGGTTGCAAAGCCAGGGGGTCGCGGTTTCTCCCGGGGAGCGTGTGGTCAGCCTGTTCTGCTATGACAACGCCGCCCTGCCTGCGCTGCTGCAAGACCTGGGACGCGAACCTACCTTGCTGCTGCTGACCCCCGGCCATGCACAGCGCCAGGTCCAGGTTCAGCAACTACCGCACGGCGTTCGCAGCCATGCGCTGCCTTGGCTGAGCCAGCACGCCTACGACCGCCTGCTCTGGTCTTGCGACCTGAATCTGGTGCGCGGAGAGGACTCCTTGGTGCGGGCCATCTGGGCCGGCGTGCCCTTCATCTGGCAGGCCTACCCGCAGCACGACGGCGCTCACCTGGCCAAGCTGCAGGCGCTGCTGACCAACGCCCAGCTGCCAGCGGCCGCAGCCGCCACCTGGGTGGCCTGGAACCACGACGGCCAGTTGCCCTGGCCACCGATGGACCTGGGCGACCCATGGCGCCAGGCGACGCTGGCCTGGCGCACCCGCCTGAGCCAACAGTCCGACCTGGCTTCGCAGCTGCTGGCCTTCACAGTGCCCCGGCTTGCACCCATCGCCGGCTGCTAGAATCGCGGGCTTTGCGCCCCTGTGTCAGACCTTTGGCACTGGAGTGGGCGCGCCAGGCCGCAGAGGCTCGGCTGGTCTTCGGTGCATCCCCATGAACCCAGGAACAGCCCTCCAACCTTCTGCCGCCATCACCCACGGAACTCGCCATGAAACTCGCTCAGGAAATCCGCGCCGGCAACGTCATCATGCAGGGCAAAGACCCGATGGTCGTGCTCAAGACCGAATACAGCCGCGGTGGCCGCGGTGCCGCCACCGTGCGCATGAAGATGAAAAGCCTGCTCAGCGGCTTTGGCGCTGAAACCGTCTTCAAGGCCGACGACAAGATGGACCAGGTCATTCTGGACAAGAAGGACTGCACCTACTCCTACTTCGCCGACCCCATGTACGCCTTCATGGACGCCGAATACAACCAGTTCGAAGTCGAAGCCGAAAACATGGGCGACGCCATCAGCTACCTCGAAGACAACATGCCCGTCGAAGTGGTGTTCTACGACGGCAAGGCCATCTCGGTGGAACTGCCCACCACCGTGGTCCGCGAAATCACCACCGACCCCGCCGTCAAGGGCGACACCTCGGGCAAGGTGCTCAAACCCGCCAAGCTGGTGGGTACCGGGTTCGAAATCAGCGTGCCCATCTTCGTGGAAAACGGCGACAAGGTCGAAATCGACACCCGCACGCACGAGTACCGCAAGCGGGTCTGATCCAGCAGCACAGACTATAAAAAGGCACCCTCGGGGTGCCTTTTTTTCGCCCTGCCCGCGACAGCGGCGGCTCAGGGCTTGCAGGCCGCTGGAATGAACCGGAAACTTCAGTACCCCTTCAACATTCATCAACCCCCGGGTTGGCGTCATGCCAACGCGGCAGGTAACAACCAAGATGTCGGTCCGAGCGAGCCAGTTCGCCCAAACCATCCAGCTCCGCGACGGCTCGCCGGCTCTGGTGCGGGCCATCCGCGCCGACGACCGCCATCGGCTGCAAACCGCCTTCCTCGCGCTCGACCCGGAGTCGGTCTACCTGCGCTACTTTGCCTACAAGCGTGAACTGACCGAAGCCGACCTCGACCGGATGTGCAAGCCCGACTTCGTCGAACGCGTGGTGCTGGTGGTCACGGTCGGGGCCGGTGCCGATGAAATCATCATCGGCAGTGGTGGCTACGTCATGCACACCACGAGTGACGGAGCACGGGTCGCCGAAGTGGCCTTCGCCGTGGAAGAAGATTTCCAAGGGCAGGGCATCGCGAGCAAGCTGTTGTTGGTGCTGGTTGACCTGGGGCGTGAAGACCGCATCGCACGCTTCGACGCCGAGGTGCTGGCGCATAACACGCCCATGCTCGCGGTGTTTCAAGGCAGTGGACTGCCCATGCATCAGCAGCGCGGAGACGAAGGCGTGGTCACCCTCTCGATGTCCTTGCTGAAGCCGGCGTAAGCCGGGTCGGCCTCGTGCAAGGATGGCTCCCAGAGCGCCCGTGGCCGACAGCACGAACTGCCCTCTTCCGGGTGGCGGCACCCGGCACCGCCAAACTGCATACAACCCAAGGCACGCGACGAACGGCTGCTGCAGGAGTAGATTCTTATGATCTCTACCACCTGCATCCCATGCACACTCAGTTTGCCCTGCTGGTGATCGACGTCGTGGACAGCACGGCCGTCGGCAACCGAGTTGGCGACGTGCGGATGTCGACCTGGTGGGTTGCACACGACCGCGCCGCCCGCGACCTGCTCCGCAGTTGGCGTGGCCGTGAAATCGACCGCAGCGACGGGTTTTTCTTGCTCTTCGACTTGGTCGCAGATGCGCTGGGCTACGCCCGGGACTACCACCGCATGCTGGCCGGTTTGCAAACGCCACCCGAGCCACCGCTGAAAGCCCGCGCGGGCATCCACGTCGGCGAGCTGCTGTTGCGCGCCAACCCGCCGCCCGATGTCGCCCAGGGCGCCAAGCCGTTGGAGGCCGACGGCATCGCCAAGGCCGTGGCCGCGCGCGTGATGTCGCTGGCTCGAGGGGCCCAGACATTGCTGACGGCCGACGCCCGGGACGCTTGGGTCCCTGACCCGAAACGGGCTCCGTCCGCGCAACTGCGCAGCCATGGACACTGGCAGCTCAGAGGCCTCAGCGCCCCACTTGAACTGCTGGAGGCTGGCGATGCCGACACGGTCTTCGAGCCGCCCGGCGACTCCGACAAGGCACACCGCGTGGTGCAACGCGAAATAAGGTGGGTACCTGCGCGCGACATCGGCCACAGCCTGCCCTCTGAGCCCGACGACTTCATAGGCCGCGCAGGCGACCTGCGGGCGCTGGCAGCGCTGATCGACGCCGGCGCACACCTGGTCAACCTGCACGGCATTGGCGGCAACGGCAAGACACGTCTGGCCTTGCACTACGGCTGGCACTGGCTGGGCAACTTTGCAACCGGGGTCTGGTTTTGCGACCTGTCCCAGGCCCACGACCTGGACGGCCTCTTGCGTGCCGTCGCCCAGGGCCTGCAAGTCCCGCTGGGTCGGGCGGAGGCCGTGACACACCTTGGCCAGGCCATCGCCGGACGCGGCGCCGGGCTGGTCATCCTCGACAACTTCGAACAAGTGGCACCGCTGGCCGAAGCCACTTTGTGGACGTGGATGCGCCGCGCACCTCGCATGCGTTTCCTGGTCACCAGCCGCGAAGTGCTGCGCCTGCCGGGCGAAAAAGTGCTGTCGCTGGGTCCGCTGCAGCGAACCGAAGGCGTCGAACTATTCAGGCTGCGGGCCATGGGCGCTGGGGCAGATCCCACGTCATGGCGCGGCCCGGTGCAAAAGGTACTCGAGGACCTGGTCGACTTGCTGGATGGCCTGCCGCTGGCCATCGAGCTGGCTGCTGCCCGCAGTGTCATGCTGGAACCCAGCGCGTTGCTCGAGCGCATGGATCAACGCTTTCGGCTGCTGACCCGCGGCCGCGGCCGCACCGAGCGGCAGGCGACGATGCGCGCGACGCTGGACTGGTCGTGGGACCTGCTCAGCGCGGCCGAGCGCGACACCTTGGCCCAGTTGTCGGTGTTCGAAGGCGGGGCAACCCTGTCGGCCATTGAAAGCACCCTTTCGAAAGGCTCGCTGGACGGTCCGGAGCTGATCGACGTGCTGCAGTCGCTGGTCGAAAAGTCCTTTGTGCGCCGCGCCAGCAACTCGCGCCTGACGATGCTCAAGACGGTGCAAGATTACGCCGCCGAGGCCCTGGCCAGCCCGGGTCGCTTCCCGGGCAGCGGTCCGCTGGCTCTGCAGCAGGCCTTGCAACAACACTGGCATTGCTTCGCGGCGTTAGGCCCCGAGCGAGCCGTCGAAGACGGTTGCGCCGATCTGGCCAACCTCGTCTGGGCAACACGCCGCGCAGCCGCGGCCGGCGACGGCGCAGCAGCCGTTGGTGCGCTGGAAGGCGCCTGGGCCGCCTTGCGCCTGCGCGGGCCTTTTGCGTTGGGCGTCGAGTTGGCCAAGTCCGTGGCAGCCCTACCCGGCCTGGACACAGGACTTCGCGCCCGCGTGGATGCCATCGCCGCCTGGGCCCTGCGCACCAGCGGACGGGTGCCCGAAGCCAAACCATGCTTCGAATCCGCCCTGCACAGCGCCCGCGCCGCTGCCGACGGGGCCACCGAGGCGCTGATCCTGGCATTGATGGGTGATTTGCATGTCAACGAAGGCCGCATTGACGAGGCCCGCGCGGCCCTGCAGCACGCCGGCGTGATCGCAGAACGACTGGACGCTCGTTTGCTGCTCTGTCAGATCCAGGCCAGCCTGGGCAACCTGGAGGACTACCTGGGCCACCTCGACGAAGCCGCGACGCGCTATGAGCAGCTGTTGTCGATGGCCCAAGCCCTGGGTCACCAGCGCTGGCAGGCCGGCGCGTTGGGCAACCTGGGCCTGGTGCGCGACCAGCAGGGCCGCAGCGCCGAGGCCCGTACTTTGTACGAGACCGCGCTGGCCGCAGCGCGCCAGATTGGGGACCGCCAATTTGAAGGCAACAACCTGTGCAACCTGGGCTTGCTGCTGCACCTGATGGGCGAGCCTGCCGCGGCTCAAACGGCCTTTGCGCAGGCCCTGCAAACTGCGCGGGAAATGGGGCACACCCGGCTGGAGTGCGTGACCTCCATCAATCTCTCCCTGGTGGCGATTGCTGCAGGCGACGATGCCGCGGCCAAGCCTTTGCTGGACAACGCCTTGACCATCGCGCGCGAACTGGGAGACCTGCGCACGCAGGGGCAGGTGCTGGGCAACCTGGGCGCGTTGCACGCTCGGCAGCTGAGGCCGGACGCCGCGCGCGAATCGATCGAACTCGGCTCAGCCTTGCTCGAAGAAGTTCATGACCGCCTCAGTCAAGCGCTGCTGCTGTGCGACCGGGCCGAGGTGCTGCAACTGACCGGTGCGCCAGCCAGCGCGCGCAGGGCGATTCACGCGGCGCGGTCAGCAGCATTGGCCATCAAGGCGGGCCCCCAGTCCGAATTGGGCCACCGCCTGGCCTGGGTTGAGCGCTTGATCGCCGCCAGCGGCTGAGCGCCAGCCGCTTCTGGGTCAACCCGCTTCGCTGACGATCTGCGGATCGCAACGCTTGATTTCTCCGCCCCGGCGGTACTGGATGACGTAAGCATGCGGACCGGGGCCAGTGGGCGCGTTCTTGAACTGAATGCGGTAACGGCGGCCCTCTGAACGGCCTTGTTGTGCACCGTCGGCGTCTTCGGTCGGCTCGCCCTCTTCAAACTCACTGGCACTGCTGCCTTTCCACTTCGGCCCGTCTTCCTCTGCGCCACTCTTGACGAACCTGGCACCGGGTACTTGCAGATGCCAGACCACCACCACTTTGCCGGCGCCGGCCGGCACACTCAGGATGTCAGGGTAGACGTGGGTACGGCCGCCGATCTCACCCACGTAAGCATTGCAAATCGCCTTGTTGCCTCGCATCACGCAAGTACGCGCCTTGGTGCCGGCGAACTCACAGACCGGCGCGGTCTGGGTCGTCGGTTCCTCGCCTGCACCCTTCGTCTGGGCGCACCCAGCGACACACGCTGCAACAGCCAAGGCTGCCCAGGTCAAGTACGTCAGCATGATGATCTCCTTGTGGTTGTGGCAATGCGTGCCGCCGTCAGTGGACCAAGGCCGCCAAACACATGGCCACGAGTCCGGCGGCGGTCTCGCGCATCAGGGCCTGCATGTCAAACCACAGCGGCACCGGCTCACCGCTCCATTCGATGGAAAAGGCGCGCGTGCGGGCTCGCTCAGCGACGGCCAGTTCACCCGGCATC
>JANMHH010000233.1:0-6892 GCA_031375065.1 Rubrivivax sp.
CGCCATGACTTTCAAGACCACCCTGCTCGTTTCTGCCCTGTTTGCCGCCGGCGCAGCCCAGGCCGAACCCGCTGTCATCTATGACATGGGCGGCAAGTTCGACAAGTCCTTCAACCAGGCCGGCTTCGACGGCGCCGAAAAGTGGAAAAAAGAGACCGGCAAGGCTTACCTGGAGTTCGAGATCAGCAACCCGACCCAGCGTGAACAGGCCAAGCGCCGCATGGCCGAGCGCGGTGCCGACCCCATCGTGGGCATCGGCTTCAGCCAGGGCACCAGCCTGGAAAAAGTGGCCAAGGACTTCCCCAAGCTGAAGTTCGCCATCATCGACAGCGTGGTGGCCCTGCCCAACGTGCAGAGCATCGTCTTCAAGGAACACGAAGGCAGCTTTCTGGTGGGCATGATGGCCGCGCTGGCCAGCAAGACCGGCAAGGTGGGTTTTGTGGGCGGCATGGACATCCCGCTGATCCGCAAATTCCAGTGCGGGTTTGAACAGGGCGCCAAGTACGCCAACCCCAAGGCCCAGGTCACCGGCAACATGACCGGCACCACCCCAGCGGCCTGGAACGACCCGGCGCGCGGCGCCGAGCTGGCCAAAGCCCAGTTTGCCGGCGGCGTGGACGTGATCTTTGCAGCCGCTGGGGGCACCGGCATCGGTGTCTACCAGGCCGCCAAGGACGGCGGCAAACTGGCCATCGGTGTCGACAGCAACCAGAATCACCTGCAGCCGGGCACCATGCTGACCAGCATGGTCAAGCGCGTCGACGTGGCCGTCTACAACGCCTTCAAGGGCGTCAAGCCGGGCGTCACCGCACTGGGCCTGGCCGAGGGTGGTGTGGACTACGCGATGGACGAACACAACGCCAAGCTGGTCAGCGCCGACATGAAGAAAAAGGTCGACACCGCCAAGGCCGACATCATCAGCGGCAAGATCAAGGTCATCGACTACATGACCGCCAGCACCTGCAAATGACGCGTTGACGGCATGAACGCCCACAGCGCAGCGGCCGCCGCGCCGGCCGTTGCGCCGGCTGTTTGCATGCGCCACATTGAAAAGCGCTTCGGCGCGGTGCATGCCAACCGCGACGTGCACCTTTCTGTGGCCGCCGGCACGGTGCACGGCATCGTGGGTGAAAACGGTGCCGGAAAGAGCACGCTGATGTCCATCCTGTACGGCTTTTATCAGGCCGATGCAGGGCAGATCGAGGTCGAAGGCCACCCGGTGCGCATCACTGGCAGCCGCGAGGCCATCGCGCTGGGCATCGGCATGGTGCACCAGCACTTCATGCTGGTCGACACGCTGAGCGCGCTGGACAACGTGATGCTGGGCGCCGAGCCCAGCTGGCGTTTGAACGAGGCCCGCGCTCAGGTGCGCGCCAAGCTGGACGTGCTGATGCACGACACCGGCCTGCAGGTTCGGCTGGACACGCTGGTGCAGGACCTGCCCGTGGGCGAGCGCCAGCGGCTGGAGATCTTGAAGGCGCTGTACCGCGGCGCGCGCATCCTGATCCTGGACGAGCCCACGGCCGTGCTCACGCCCCAGGAAACCGAGCACCTGTTTGTCACGCTGCGCGGCCTGCGCCAGCGCGGCACCACGATCCTGCTGATCACCCACAAGCTCAAGGAAATCATCGCGCTGTGCGACGCCGTCACCGTGATGCGCGGTGGCCAGGTGGTGCTGGACTGCGCCATTGCCGACACCAGCATCGACGGCCTGGCCCAGGCCATGGTGGGGCGGCGCGTCAACCTGGGGCGCGACGGCAAGGCATCAACGCCCGGCGCCGCACTGCTGCAAGCCCAGGGCTTGTGCTGGGCCGACGGCCAGGGCGTGCAACGCCTGCTGGATGTTTCACTGACGCTGCACGCCGGTGAGATCGTGGGCATTGCCGGTGTGTCGGGTAACGGCCAAAGTGAGCTGCTGGACGTGCTGAGCGGGCTGCTCGCGCCGCAGGCGGGCACGCTGCAGGTGGGCGAGCAGCGCTTCACGCCGCAAGCCTGGATCGACACCCGCGCCGCACGCGAACTGCGCGTGGCCCACGTGCCCGAAGACCGCCACTTGCGCGGGTTGGTGCTGCCTTTCGAGGCCTGGGAGTCGGCGGTGCTGGGCTACCAGAGCCGCCCGCGCTACAGCCGGGGTGGTGCTTTGGGTTGGATGCGCCAGCGGCTGATGAAAAGCGACTGCGCCGAGATGATGGAACGCTACGACGTGCGCCCGCGCAACCCGGCTTTGCGGTCGTCCAAGTTCAGCGGCGGTAACCAGCAAAAGCTGGTGCTGGCGCGCGAAGCCGCGCTGTTGCCGCGGGTGCTGCTGGTGGGCCAGCCCACCCGGGGAGTCGACATCGGCGCCATCGAGTTCATCCACGGCCGCCTGCGCGCCATGCGCGACGCCGGCGGCGCGGTGCTGGTGGTGTCGTCGGAGCTGGACGAGATCCTGGGCTTGAGCGACCGCGTCATCGTGATGAACGCCGGCCGCATCGCGGGTGAGCTGCCGATCGAGGCCTGCTCCGAAGCGGCGCTGGGCCGATTGATGGGCGGGGCCTCCTGATGAGCCAGCCGGTTGAACTGCCACGCTGGATGGACGTGGCCTTGCTGCCAGCCATCAACCTGGCCATCGCTTTGCTGGTGGCCGGCGGTGTGGTCTTGCTGGTGGGTTTCAAACCCGACCATGTGCTGGCGCTGCTGATCAAGGGCGCCTTCGGTTCCAAGGCCGGCATCAGCTACACGCTGTACTACGCCACCACCTTTGTCTTCACCGGTCTGGCGGTGGCGGTGGCCTTTCACGGCGGTTTGTTCAACATCGGTGGTGAAGGCCAGGCGGTGATGGGCGGGCTGGGCGCCGGGCTGGCCGCGCTGGCCTTCTCAGCCCACCTGCCGTTTTGGATGATGCTGCCCGTGCTGGTCTTGAGCGCCGCCGTGTTCGGCGGGCTGTGGGCGGCGGTACCGGGGGCGCTGCAGGCCTACCGCGGCAGCCACACCGTCATCACCACCATCATGTTCAACTTCATCGCGTCGGCGCTGCTGAGTTACCTGCTCGTCAACACGCTCAAGGAGCCCGGCAACATGACGCCCGAGAGCCGCGCCTTTGCTGAATCGGCGCGGGTGCCGGGTGTGCATGAAGCCATGGCCTGGCTGGGCTTGGCGTGGCCGCGCACGCCGCTCAACCTGACCGTTCTGCTGGCCGTGGCCGCCGCCGCGCTGACCTGGGCTGCGCTGTGGAAAAGCCGCGGCGGCTACGCGCTGCGGGCGGTGGGGTTTGCGCCGCAGGCTTCGCTTTATGCGGGCATGCAACCGCAGCGACTGACGGTGCTGGCGATGGCAGCCTCGGGCGCCTTGGCCGGTTTGGTGGGCGTCAACGAAATCGCCGGTGTGCACGGCCGGCTGTTGCCCGACTTCGTGGCCGGTGCCGGCTTTGCGGGCATTGCCGTCAGCCTGATCGGGCGCAACCACCCGCTCGGCATCGTGCTGGCGTCGCTGCTGTTTGGCGCGCTCTACCAAGGCGGCAGTGAACTGTCGTTTGAGATCAACGGCTTCAGCCGCGACATGGTCTTCCTGCTGCAGGGCCTGATCGTGCTTTTTGCCGGCGCCATGGCCCAGGTGGCCGCGCCGGCCCTGGCCCGGGTCTGGCGCGCGCTGGCCAAGCCCGCCGCTTCTGGGGCTACCAACGGGGCCGCCCATGGATGAAGTGCTGGTCGGCACCATCATCGCCAGCACCTTGCGCGTCAGCGTGCCCTTGATCCTGTGCGCTTTGGCGGGCGTGCTGTGTGAACGCTCCGGCGTCATCGACCTGGGGCTGGAGGGCAAGATGCTGCTCACCGCCTTTGCCACCGCCGCGGTGGGTGTCAGCACCGGCTCGCTGGCCTTGGCCTTGGGCGCGGCACTGTTGGTGGGTTTGAGCCTGAGCATGCTGCACGGCTACGCCTGCGTCACCCACGGCGGTGACCAAGTGGTGCTGGGCATGGCCATCACGATGACCGCGGCCGGCCTGACCGTGGTGCTGGGCATCGCCTGGTTTGCGCAAGGCGGCCAGACACCGCCGGTGCCGGAGAGCGTGCGCTTGTCGGGCTGGCTCACCGGCGCCGGGCAGCTGGTGGCCCAGGTGCCCTGGGTCGGCCAGGCGCTGGCGCTGGCCTTTTTTGGTCACAACGTGTTTGTCTATGGCGCCTTGGCGCTGGTGGTCGCTGTGTGGTGGCTGCTCTACCGCACCCGCTTTGGCCTGCGTCTGCGCGCGGCCGGCGAAAACCCCACGATGGTGGACGCCGCCGGTGTCAGTGTGAAGGGCTTGCGCTACCAGGCGCTGGCGCTCAATGGCGTGCTGTCGTCGTTGGCCGGGGCCTACATCGTGCTGGCGCAAAACCCCAGTTTCATTCCGCACATGACGGCCGGGCGTGGCTACATGGCCCTGGCCGCGTTGATCTTTGGCAAATGGCACCCGGTGGGTGCGCTGTGGGCTTGCCTGTTGTTTGGTTTTCTGGACGCTGTCAGCATCCGCCTGCAGGGCGTTGAATTGCCCGGCATCGGCGAAGTGCCGGTGCAGGCCATCCAGGCCCTGCCCTATGTGATGACGGTGGTGCTGCTGGCGGGCTTCATCGGCAACGCCGTCGCGCCCAAAGCCCTGGGACGCCCTTATGTCAAAGAACGCTGAACCCCACCAGCAAGCGCTGATCGCCGCCGCTCTGGCGGTGCGCGCCCATGCCCACGCGCCCTATTCGAAGTTCGCGGTGGGCGCGGCGGTGCTGGACGAGCAGGGCCGCATCCATGCCGGCTGCAACGTCGAAAACGCGGCCTACCCGCAGGGCTGGTGC
Source organism: Rubrivivax sp. (assembly GCA_031375065.1). Lineage (GTDB taxonomy): Bacteria > Pseudomonadota > Gammaproteobacteria > Burkholderiales > Burkholderiaceae_C > Rubrivivax. The sequence goes on from JANMHH010000233.1 coordinate 4,800, forward strand.
GCCGAAGCGTCGGCCTTGGCGGTGATGATCGCGGCGGGCGGCCAACGCGTGCAGGCCGTGGCGGTGTGCGCGGTGGCCCATGCGCCAGTGCCGCCCTGTGGTGGCTGCCGTCAAAAGCTGCGCGAGTTTGCCGACGACGACTGCCCCATCTGGGTGGCCGACCTCGGCGGCTGGCGCGCCACCTTCACGCTGGGCCAGTTGCTGCCGCACAGCTTTGGCCCCCAATATCTGCAGCCATGAACAACGACCTCATCACCGCCAGCGCCACCACCTTGCGCCAACGCCTGGGCCCGCGCACGCCCCAGGTGGCGGTGCTGCTGGGCTCGGGCTGGGGCCCGTTTGCGCAGGTGGTGCAAGACGCCGTGCAGGTGCCTTATGCCGACCTGCCCGCCTTCCCGCGCCTGGCGATTGGCGGGCACGCGGGCTTGGTCACGGCCGGTCGGGTGGGCGGGGTGGACGTGCTGGTTCTGGCCGGGCGCAAACACGCCTACGAGACGGGCGAAGCCGACGGCATGAAAGGCGCCATCCGCACGCTGGCGGCCCTGGGCGTGCAGGTGCTGGTGCAGACCAACGCCGCCGGCAGCATGGAGCCCACGATGCAGCCGGGCGAGTTGATGTTGATCACCGACCACATCAACGTGGTGCAGCGCTCGCCCTTGATCAACGAGCCCGGTGACAAGCGCTTCATCGACATGTCCGCCGCCTACTGCCCGCAGCTGCGCGCGCAGGCGCTGGTTGCAGGGTTAGCCGCAGGCGCAGCGCTGCGAGAGGGCGTCTACGCCTGGGTGCTGGGCCCGCAGTTTGAAACCCCGGCCGAGATCCGCATGCTGCGCGGCTTTGGCGCGCAGGCCGTGGGCATGAGCACGGTGCCCGAAACCATCCTGGCCCGCCACGCCGGTCTGCGTGTGCTGGCGCTGTCGTTGATGACCAACATGGCTGCCGGCATGGACGCGCAGACCCTGAGCCACGCCCACACCCTGGCCACCGCCAACGCCACCAGCCTGCGCGCCGTGGCCACACTGCAAGCGGTGGTGCAGGCGTTGCGGGTTTGACGGGCTCGGTTGACGCGCTCATGCGTGCCATTCAGTTGCGCTGTTCCGTTGACGCGCCCAGGCCCACCCCAACCACGCCAGCCTTCTAAGAGACGCAGCATGAAATCGATGTTGACCCTGACCTTGAATCGACCTCTGACCCTGGCCTTGGCCCTGGCCACCGCCCTGGCCCTGGCCGCCTGCGCCACGCCACCGGCCGAACGGCCGCCGCTCAAGCTGACCATCCTGCACACCAACGACCACCACGGGCGTTTCTGGAGCAACGCCGACGGTGAATACGGCATGGCCGCGCGCAAGACCCTGATCGACCGCGTGCGCGCTGAAGTGCAGGCCGCCGGCGGCCACACGCTGCTGCTCGACGGTGGCGACGTCAACACCGGTGTGCCCGAGTCCGACCTGCAAGACGCCGAGCCCGACTTCAAGGGCATGAGCCTGCTGGGCTACGACGCCATGGCGGTGGGCAACCACGAGTTCGACCGACCACCGTCGGTGCTGGCCTTGCAACGCAGCTGGGCCACGTTTCCCTTGCTGTCGGCCAACATCTACAAGGGCGGGCAGCGCATGTTTCCGTCGCACGCCATCTTCGAGCGCGGTGGCTACCGCATCGCGGTGATGGGGCTGACCACCAACGACACCGCCAAGATGGTGCTGCCCGCCAACATCGTGGGCATCGAGTTTCGCAAGCCGGCCGATGAAGCCGCCAAGTTGGTGCCGCAGCTGCGCGCGCAGGCCGACATGGTCATCGCCGCCACCCACATGGGCCACTTCACCGATGGCAAGAGCGGTGTCAACGCGCCCGGTGACGTGGAAATGGCGCGCGCCGTGCCGGGCCTGGACCTGATCGTCGGCGGCCACAGCCAGAACCCGGTCTGCATGCTGATGCTCAACGTGCGCAACGAGGCCTACAAACCCGGCCAGCCCTGTGCGCCCGACCGCCAGAACGGCGCCTGGATCGTGCAGGCCCACGAGTGGGGCAAGTTTGTCGGGCGGGCCGACTTCGAGCTGCGCAACGGCAGCGTGCAGCTGATCCGGTACCAGCTG
>JANMHH010000253.1:0-19149 GCA_031375065.1 Rubrivivax sp.
GGCCGTTGGGTTTGAGCAGCAGCATCAACAGCACCACCACATAGGGTGCAATGTCCTTGAAGCCTTCGGGCAGATAAAAGCCCGACACGGCTTCGACGATGCCGATCACCAACCCGCCCACGATCGCGCCAGGCAGGCTGCTGAAGCCGCCCACCACCGCCGCCGGAAAGGCCTTCAAGCCGATGAAGCCCATGTTGGCGTGCACAAAGGTGATGGGCGCCAGCAGCAAGCCCGCGATGGCCGCAACGCCGGCGGCCAGGCCCCACACCAGGCCATTGAGCCGCTTGACCGGGATGCCCATGTAGTAGGCCGCCAACTGGTTTTGCGACGAGGCCTGCATCGCGATGCCCAGCGTGCTGTAGCGGAACAAGGCAAAGAGCAGCACACACAGCACGGCGGTGGAGCCGATCACCACCAGCTGTTCGGCCGACAACACCAACGCGCCCGCGCGCAGCACCTGGCCGGCATAAGGCACGGGCAGGGTGTGGGTGTCGGTGCCGACATCGGGGATCATCGTGATGATGCCGCGCAGCACATAGCCCACACCGATGGTCAACATCACGATGGAAAAAGCCGGCTGCCCCAGGATGGGCCGGATCACGGCGCGCTCGATCAGCACGCCGACCAGCATCATGGCGACGATGGCCGACGGCACCGCCAGCCAGTACGGGAAGCCCAGCGCGGTCATGGCGGCCAGGCCGCCGAAGGCGCCCACCATCATCAGGTCGCCCTGGGCGAAGCTGACGGTTTCGGTGGCTTTGTAGATCAGCACAAAGCCCAGCGCGATCAGGCCGTAAATGCAGCCCTGCGCAATGCCGCTGATGAGCAACTGAACCAACTGCAAGAAAAACGTCCTTTGATGTGCAAACCAGCAGCCAACGCGGCCATGCCAAACCCCGGCGCATTCTCAGGGCCGCATGCGGCGCGGCCGATTGGGGTTTGCGTCAATGCCCCTGCCTTTGCCCCCGACCCTGAGCCGGGCAGGGCCAATGCGGCCCGGCTGACCCCGTGCAGCTAGTCCAGCCCAGGTGGTGGCACAAAAGCGCGGAACTCGCCTTCCAGCCATTGCCCAAAGCGGATCACGTCCAGGTCGCCAAACATCGGGCCGATGATCTGCGCCCCCACCGGCAGGCCGGCAGGGCTCAAGCCCAAGGGCACACACAGAGCGGGCACGCCCACCACCCCGGGGTAGCCGGCCCAGAACAGCGCGTCGGTGCTGGGTTGCGGGTGAATGCCGTCCGGGCGCTGCACGGGAATCATGCGTTCCCAGCGCTGCCCTTGCTGGTTGTGCAAGAAGGCCGGCGTGGTGGCGGTGGGGCAAATCAGCAGGTCGTGCTGTTCAAAAAACCGGGCCCACTGCTGACGCAGGCGCTCGCGCCTTTCGTTCATCAGGTGCCAGTCGCGGTGGCTCATGGTGATGCCGCGGAAGTTGCGGGCCGGGTAGCTGCGGTCCTGCGCGTTGAAAGGGCGCGCAGCGGCTTGAGCCGCGGCGTAGCTGGCTTCGTCGTAATGCGAGCCGGTGGCCGCACGCAGCAGGTGCAGGTAGACGTCATGCGCCTCTTCGCTGTCCACCGGGCGGGCCTCCAGGCTGACGCTGACGCCGGCTTCACGCATGAAGTCCGCCAGGCGCAGCAGCGCCTGCTGCAGGCTGGTGTCGACTTCAGCTTGCGCGTCGTCCACGATCACCGCCACACGGCAGCGCTGCGGCGGGGTGCCGCGCTCGCGCCAGGCCAGCGGCACGCGGCCCATCGGCGTCATGGCGGTCAGCGGGCTGCTCAGCACGTTCAAGGCCAGCGCAATGTCGTGCGCGCTGCGCGCCAGCGGGCCGGCCACCGCGATGTCGAATTGGTCGGCGTTGGCCTGGGGCTCCAGTTCGTGCCCCAGCAAGGGCACCACGCCCCAGCTGGGCTTGAGGCCATAGACGCCGCAGTAGTGCGCCGGGTTGCGGATCGACGCACCGATGTCGCTGCCCATCTCCAGCCCCGTGAACCCGGCGGCCAGCGCGGCCGCCGAGCCGCCTGACGAGCCGCCCGGCGTGCGCGCCGGGTCCCAGGGGTTGCGCGTGGTGCCGTAGACCGGGTTGAAGCTTTGCCAGTCGGCCAGCGAGGTGGGCACATTGGTCTTGCCGAAGATCACCGCGCCGGCGGCCTTGAGCCGCTGCACGGTGACGGCGTCGGTGCTGGCGATGTTGTGGCGTGAGGCTTCGAACCCGCAGGTGGTGGGCAGCCCGGCGACGTTGAACGACTCTTTCACCGTCATCGGCAGGCCGTGCAGCGGGCCCCAGCTTTGCCCGGCAGCCAAAGCGGCGTCGGCTGCTTGCGCACGCTGGCGGGCCCGTTCGGCGTCGAGCACCGGCACGGCATTGAATTGCGGGTCCAGGCGTTGGATGCGGGCCAGGTACAGGTCCAGCAGTTCGACGCTGGAGACTTCGCGCCGGCGCAGAAGGCGGGCCAGTTCGTGGGCAGGCAAAAAGGCAATGTTGCTCATGGGTTGTCCTGGGTTCGGGGCAAGCCCGTGTTCGATGTGGCGGCGGATGGGCGTGGCCAGCTGCGGGATGGCCGCGGCTCAGGCCCTGGGGCGAGGAATGGCCATCGTCGACTCCAGCGCCCGCGCTGCGCGCAGCACCAGGGCGTCGGCAAACATCGGGCCGACGATCTGCAGCCCGATCGGCAAGCCCGCTTTCGTCAGCCCGCAAGGCACGGTGATGGCCGGCTGCTGGGTCAGGTTGAAGGGGTAGGAAAACGGTGTCCAGCCGAGCATGCTCTGGTCGTTCATGGGCACGCTGCCAGCGGGCCGGGCCTCAAAGGCAGGAATGGCCACGCTGGGCGTCACCAGCAGGTCATGGCGCTGCATGAACTGCCGCATCAACGAGCCCAGGGCGCCGCGTTCCAGGATCAGCCGCTGAACGTCCAGCGCCGAGTAGCGCTCGCCCATCAAGGCTTCGCTGCGAAAGTCGGGGTCGGTCTGCGCCTGCTGCGCGGGTGTCAACGAGTTCCAGATGGTCCAGGCGCCGACAAACCAGAGCCCGATCGTGATGTGCAAGGGGTCGGCAAAACCCGGGTCGACTTCATCTACCTGGGCGCCCAGGTCCCGCAGGCGCTGCACGCCGGCCTGCACCGCTGCGGCCACCTCGGGATGCACGTTCTTGGCGTAGCCCAACGTGGGTGAGTAAGCCACCCGCAAACCGCGCACGCCGTCTTCCAGGCCCACGGTGTAGTCGCTGCTGTCGGGTGGCAGCGAGGTCCAGTCACGTGGGTCGGGTTGTTTGATGACGTTCATCACCAAGGCGGCGTCGCGCACGCTCATGCTGTGAGGCCCCAAGTGAGCCACGCTGCCAAAGGGCGACAGCGGATAGGCCGGCACCCGCCCGAAGCTGGGCTTGAAGCCGACGTTGCCGCAAAACGCGGCCGGGATGCGCACGCTGCCGGCGCCATCGGTGCCAATGGCCAGCGGCCCCATGCCGGCGGCCACGGCGGCCGCTGCGCCGCCAGAGGAGCCACCAGGTGTCTTGCTCAAGTCCCAGGGGTTGCGCGTGATGCCGCTGGCCGGTGAGTTGGTCTCGCCCTTGCAGCCAAACTCGGGCGTGGTGGTCTTGCCCAGCAGCACCACGCCGGCTTCACGCAGGCGGGCGGTGACGGGGGCGTCGACATCCCAGGCCTGGTCCCGCGCCACGGTGTGGCTGCCACGCAGCGTGGGCCAGCCTCGGGTCAGGATCAAGTCCTTGATCGACGCCGGCACGCCGTCCAGCGGCGAAAGCGGCTGGCCTTGGCTCCAGCGCAACTGGCTGGCGCGGGCGCTGGCCAACGCGTCTTCAGCGGCCACCAGACAAAAGGCGTTCAGCGCCGGGTTGCGCGCTTCGATGCGCGCCAGCACCGCCTGCGTGGCCTCGACTGGCGTGGCCTGCCCGCTGCGGTAAAGAGCTTGCAGTTGGTGCGCCGTGCAATCGGCCAGCTGGGTGGGGCTTGGGCTTGAGCTTGGGCTTGGGTTCATGCGCCGATGTTGCATGCCTGATGCCGTGCTGCGCGACGGGGAATGCCCTCAGTCGGTTTCGGACCGGCGCAGGCCATCATGGCTGGCGGCTTCTGAAGCCGCACCCCGTGGCCAGGCGCGGCGCATTCTCATCGGCGCCAGCCGGCAACCGGCTTTGCCAGCCAGCGCCCACCGTCCCACTGCAGGAGCCCCGCATGAAGCTTGTCATCGCCCAGATGAAGCACGAGACCAACACCTACTCGCCGGTGCCCACCCCGTTGGCCCGCTTTGCCACCGGGCAGGCCGTGCCGCCGGAAGGTGATGAGGCGGTGGCGGCCTACCGCGGTACCGGCTCGGCGCTGGCGGCGTTCATCGACCTGGCCGAAGCCGCCGGTGCCGACTACGTGGTGCCCATCGCGGCGGCCGCCTGGCCCAGCGGCCCGGTGCACGACGATGCCTTTGAACACATCGCCAGCCGCATCTGCGCGGCGGTGGCGCAGGGCTGCGACGCGGTGCTGCTGGACCTGCACGGCGCCATGGTCACGCAGACTTTTGACGACGGCGAAGGCGAGCTGCTGCGCCGCCTGCGCGCCATCGCGCCGCTGGTGCCGATCGGCGTGGCGCTGGACATGCACACCAACCTGTACGACGCGATGGGCCAGCACGCCACCGTCCTGGCCGGCTACCAGACCTATCCCCATGTGGATGTCTACGAGACCGGCCTGCGCGCCGGCCGCGCGGTGCTGGCTTTGCTGCAGAAAAAAGCCCAGCCCACGATGGCCTTTGGCCGCCAGGCCATGCTGCCGCACGTGATGCGCCAGGGCAGCGACGACTCACCCAACCGCGAACTGCAGCAGCGTTGCCGCGAGATGGAAGCGCAGGGCGCGCTGGCGGCCAGCGTGTTTGTCGGCTTTCCCAACGCCGACATCGAGTTTGCCGGCCTGTCGGCCGTGGTGGTGACCGACAACGACCCGGCGCTGGCCCGGCGCTGGTGTGACGAACTGCTGGCCCTGGCCTGGGCCCAGCGCCAAGCGTTCGTTTACCGCATCGAGCCTCTGGCGCAGTCGATGGCCCGCGCCGTTCAACTCGCCGCCGAGAAGCCAGCCGGCAGCGGCCCGATCGCGCTGCTCGACCACAGCGACAACTGCGCCAGCGGCGGCACCATGGACACCATGACGGTGCTGGGCGCCATGCTCGACGCCGGCCTGAAAGACGCCGCCGCCTTTGCCATCTTCGACCCCCAGGCGGTGCAGGCCATGGTGGCGGCCGGCGTGGGCGCTCAAGTCACCCTGCAGCTGGGTGGGAAGTTGGACATGCCGTCCATCGGCCTGAAGGGCCAGCCGCGCCAGGTCAGCGGCCGGGTCAAGCTGATCTGCGACGGCCGCTACCGCAACCTGGGCCCGATGGGGCGCGGTGAGCTGGGCAGCATGGGCACCACGGCGGTGCTGGACACGGGGGCGCTGCAGATCGTGGTCATCAGCGACCATGTCGAGCCGCACGACCTGGCGATCTTTCATGCGGTGGGTATCGCGCCGCACACCTTGCGTTATCTGATGCTGAAGAGCCGCATCCACTGGCGCGCCGGTCTGCGCGCGTTGGCCGGTGGCGTGGTGGAGTGCGCTGGCACCGGAGTCTGCACGTCGGACTACGATGTGCTGGCTTTCAAACGGGTGCGGCGGCCGATGTTTCCGCTGGATGGGTGAATCCCTGCTGACGGTTGTTGGTTAGGCGGTTTTCTGTGGGTCAACGTCGACGTCGATAGCGCTCCATCAACGGCGTCACCGACAGGCCGTGCACGACGATCGAGCTCACCACCACGGCCACCGTCAGTCCCACCAGCGTGTCCATATGCTGCGCCGGCAGGCCATGGTTGATGGCGTAGGCCAGGTAGTACAGCGAGCCGATGCCGCGGATGCCGAACCAGGCGATCAGCCGGCGTTGCACCGGGGGGATCCGTGAACCCACCAGGCCCACCGCCACCGACAGCGGCCGCACCGCCAGCAGCATCAGCGGCACAAACCACCACGCCGCCGGCACCCAGGGAACAGCCCACAACAACAGGCCCACCACCACCACGCCCACCATCTCGCCAAAGCGGTCGAGCTGTTCGTTGAAGCTGAGCACCGCATGCGCCAGGTAGGCCGACGCGTGCCGCGGGTGGGTGGCCATTTGTTCAGCGCGTTTGGGCTGCGGGCTGTGCAATACGTTGTCGACGTGTGTGGCCGCTGCCACCTCGGACTGCGCGGTGGGTACGATTCCCAACGCGGACACAGCCGCGTCGGTGGCCACCTTGGTGGCGTGACGCAGTGCCAGACCGGCCGCAAACACGGCCAAGAAGCCGTAGGCGTGGGCCATGACCGCAAAGCCGTAGGCCAGCCCGATGAGCCCCAGCGCGATGAAGTTTTCGTAACCCGTGGCCTCGTGGTGTCGGTGGCGCAGGTGCAGCACCAGTCTGCCCAGCGCGGTGCCCAGGGCGGCGCCGATGGCGATGCCTGCACCGGTGGCCCACAGCACGTCCACCGCCAACCAGCGCCAGCCGAAAGCGCCCAGTTCGTGCGCGCCCAGCAAGCCCAGCCCCAGCATCACCACGGGGAAGGCGGTGCCGTCGTTGAGGCCGCCCTCGCCGGTCAGCGCAAAGCGCAGCTGGTCGCGGTCGGTCGGGTTGTCGACCTGCACGTCGGTGGCCAGCACCGGATCGGTGGGTGCCAGGATGCCGCCCAGCAGCACCGCTGCACCCAGCGGCAGCCCGAGCAGGCCAACGCCGGCCACGGTGATCAGCGCCACGGTGGCCAGCATCGACCCCAGCGCCAGGCGCAGCGGCGGGAACCAGCGCTGGGCGCCCACGCCCACGCTCATCTTCATGCCCGATGTGAACAGCGACAGCAGCACGATGACCTCGGTCAGGTGTTCCAGCAGCACGGCGTGGTCGGCCAGCCGCGGCGCCGCCAGCGCCAGGCCCAGCGGCCCGGCTGCCAACCCGGCCAGTAGGTAGAGCATCGACGTGCTGACTGGCATGCGCGACAGCATGGAGCCGCTCAGCGCCATGAACAGCAACAGTGCGCCGCCCAGGGCCAGCCAGAGTGCAAACGTCATGGGTCAGTCTACGCAGGCAGGCGCTGGCACACCGTGCGTCAGGCCACTCACGCGACCTGACACTGTGCGCGCGGCGGACCAGCCGGGTAAGTGCACGCGACCGCTAAAGACAGGGCGCGTGCATGATCGACTCGTGGTCCGCGTGGTCCGCGTGGCCCGCCGCTGCCGCCACACCCATCGGCTCGTCGCCCCACCGCGATGGGTCGGTCAAGGTGGTCCGTCCTTCGGGGCCTGGCCGGCCCTGAAGGGCTTCTGGATGGGCTGCGTGCGCGGGGCTCGTCGCTTGTGTTGGCGGCCGGTGCCCTGAAGTGTTGGTGGTGTCCATGCCCAACTGTGCTGGGCGGGACGTGCAGTCTTCTGTGCGATGTCGAACACAAGCCCCGAAGATGGTTTTGCTGTTGCGTTGGCGCAGCGGCGCAAGCGCCTGCCATGGCCCGCCATTGGCTGCGTACGGTGCCGTACAGATGACGGCGCACACCTGCGGTCAACTCAGCTCATTCGCCGCTGGGCACAGCCGGTACCTTGCCAGCCGTTGCGCCGAAGCCTGCGAACACATCTGGATTCAAGGGACCGAGCCATGACGTACCCGTCAAAGTCATTCACCGCGCATGTGCCGCGTCAGGTGCCGCCCACCGAGCAACCCGAGCACCAAACGCTTCGTCCAGGACCAACCCCAAGCGCAAGCGCGACAAAAATCACCCTCCCACCTGAATGGGAAGACGCACTCGCACCGGTCACGATCGACCAGCCGTTGGACAGCGTTGCCGGGTTTTTTGCCAACGAGACCGACGCCCTGGACGCGATGCGCCGGCTGTCGACCACGCTGGGGCTGAGCAACTCCCAACTGTTGCTGTTGCGGCCCGACGATGGCGGCTCGTTGCGGTTCGCGCTGCGGTCCCGGCAATGGGCCAGCCGTTCACGCCACGATGCGCCGCCGGGCCTGGGCAACGATGAGTTGCTGGTCTTGATGGGCGCCACGCTCGCTGGGCTGGGTGGCGCCATGTTGTTGGCACTCGACCATGCGCTGCTCTTTTTTGTGCTGGCGCTGATGAGCGTGGCCGTCGTGGCCGCCGCCTGGGCCTGGCGTGCCAGCCAGCCCCACCACCTGGCGAAATTTGCCGCCATCGTGAAGGACCAACTCTTGGCGGGGCATTGGGGCCTGGTCGTGCACGGTGTGCTGTGGGAATGCCAAGCAGCTGCAGTGGCGCTGATCAGGGCGCGCAGCGTCAACTGGTGTGCGGTTTCGGTGACACGGCACGCGCTCTGAAGCCAACCGCGGAGGCGCCGGTGACGCGGGCAGCGTTCGGTGTCGCACAGACCCTCGGTGGCACACCGCCTAAGGTGCCGAGATGGCCCGCTCCTTCGAGCGGCAGGATCAAGGATTGAAGATGGACACCAACTACGTCAGCCGCGACAACCTCGGCATGTACGCACGCAAGAACGACGGTCCCGGCCCCAGCCTGATGGGCGCCGACACCCTGCTGGGCAACGACGTCTACAACAACGACGACGAGGACCTGGGCGACATCAAGGAATTCATGATCGACATGGCGAGCGGCAAGATCGCCTATGCCGTGCTGTCGTTTGGCGGCCTGCTGGGCATGGGCGACAAGCTGTTTGCCGTGCCCTGGGCCGCACTGGCGCTGGACACCGAGAACAAGCGCTTCACGCTCAACGTCCCCAAGGACGTGCTGAAGGACGCACCGGGCTTTGACCAGGACCGCTGGCCGACCATGTCCGACAAGACCTGGGCTGCAGGCGTGCACAAGTTCTACGGCACTTCGTACAGCAACGAGTGAGCGTTGAAGCGGCTTCTCCCATGCGGCTGCATGGGGTTGCCAACCGCAGGCTGGGCTCGTCGAACCGGCTTGCACCGCCTGTGTGAACCGCGCTGTCGGCGCCGCCCCCGCCGGTGACGCCGGTGACGCCGGTGATGGCGTCGCACTGCGTCTGATGAAAGCCATGCCCATGAGCCCGTCCAGCCTTCGTCGCCCTCTGTGGGCCTTGCTCAGCGTGCTGTTGTTGACCCTGGGTGGTGGGGTCGCCGCTGAACCGCCTTCGCGCGCCGCGCGCCTGGGTGAGCTCGACGGCACCGTCAGTTTTTCACCGGCGGGTCAGCCCGACTGGGTGCGGGCCGTGGTCAACCGGCCGCTGACCCGGGGCGACCGCCTGTGGACCGCCACAGACTCGCGTGCCGAGCTGCAAATCGGCGGCGCTGCGGTTCGCATGGGGCCGTCGACCAGCATGGTCTTGCTCAACCTGGACAACCGCATCGCGCAGCTGCAGCTGTCGCAAGGCAGCCTGAAGATCCGGGTGCGCAGCCTGGGCCCGCGTCAGACCTTCGAGGTGGCCACGCCCAACCTGGCCTTCACACTGCGCCGGCCTGGCGAGTACCGCATCGAAGTCGACCCCAACGACGACGCCACCTTCGTCAGGGTGACCCAAGGCGTGGGCGAGGTCTATGGCCAAGGCGCGTCCTACACAGTCGACTCACGGCGCTCCTACCGCTTCTATGGCACCGACCTGTCCGACTTTGAAACCCTGACCGCGCAGCGCGACGACGAACTCGACCGCTGGTCGCGCGAGCGCGACCGCCGCAGCGACCGCTCCGTTTCGGCGCGCTACGTGTCCAGTGAGGTGGTCGGCTATGAGGACCTCGACAACAACGGCACCTGGCGTGTTGACGCGACCTACGGCTCGGTCTGGACACCGACACGCGCAGCCGCAGGCTGGACGCCCTACCGCGACGGCCATTGGTCCTGGATCGACCCCTGGGGCTGGACCTGGGTCGACGACGCGCCCTGGGGCTATGCGGTGTCGCACTACGGTCGCTGGGCCCGCATCGACAACAGCTGGGGCTGGGTGCCAGGCCCACGGCGTGAGCGGGCGGTGTACGCGCCCGCGCTGGTGGCCTTCATCGGCGGCCAGAACTTCCAGGCCACGGTGTCGGTGGGTGGCCCCGTCGCAGCCAACGTCGGCTGGTTCCCGCTGGCGCCACGCGAGGTTTACCAACCGTCGTATGGGGTCAGCCGTTCTTACTTCGACAGCATCAACCGCAGCAACGCGGTGATTGCCCCCGCGACCATCACCAACGTCTACAACACGACCATGGTCAACAACAACATCACGGTCAACAACTCGACCCAGGTGACTCAGGTGACCCGGATCAAGCAGGTGATCTACGCCAACCAGCAGGTGGCCGGTGCCGTGGTCGCCGTGCCAACCCAAGCCTTCGTGCAATCGCAGCCGGTGGGCCGGGCGCGCGTGCAAATGGCCCGTGAGGCCATGCTCAATACGCCGGTGGTGCGGGTGGTCAGCGTGGCGCCCAGCCCGCAAAGTGTTCAAGGCGGCGCCCGCGAGGCCGCCGCCAAGCCGCCGGCGCGGGTGAAAGCCGTGGTCGCCCGTACGGCACCGCCGCCGGCTCCGCTGCCGTTTGCCGAGCAGCAGACGCAGTTGGCCACCCGGCCGGGCATGCCGATCGATGAGTCACAACGCAAACGGCTCAGGCCCGCTGTCCCGGCTGGCGAAACGCCCCGGGTCAGCGTGGTGACCAGCGCACCGAACGCCACGGCGTTGCCGCCAGCCACGGCCCCGGGCGGCAGGTCGCAGGATGCACGCCAAGCGGCTGGCGGCAAGGTGGACGGTGGCCGTCGCGAAGGGCGCCGGGCGGACGGTGAAAAGGCGGTCCGAGCGCCGGCGGGTCAGCCGGCTGAGCCCGCTGAAGGCAGGGCCGAAGCGTCAAGGATTCAGGCTCAGCAGGCTGAAGCTGCGCGCATGGACGGCGCGCGGGCTGAGGCGAGCAAGGCTGCTCAAGCGAGGGCCGCCGATGCCAGTCGCCTCGCCAATGCGAAGGCTCAGCGCGACAGGGCTGACGAAACCAGGGCTGACGAAACCAGGGCCGACCGTGCACGCACCGAATCCGCCAGGGCCGAGGCTTCAAAAGCCGAAGCCAAGCGCGGGCAGGCAGCACAAGCCGCACAAGCCGCACAAGCCGCGCAAGCAGCACAAGCAGCACAAGCCGCGCAAGTCGAAGCGGGCAGGGGCGCTGCGGTCAGGGCCCAGGCCGCCAAGGACGACGCTGCCAGGGCCGCCGCTTCGCAGCGGCAGCCTGCGTCGGCCGTGCCGCCAGGCCGTCGCGGCCGTGAAGCCAACGCGGATCGAAAAGAAGAGCGGGAAGAGGGTCGCAAAAAGGACAACAAGCCCTGACCGCCTTTCCGCCGGATCACAACAGGCCGGGGTTCAGGCGAAGCAGTGCGAGGTTGAGAGCGCCTGCGAAGCTGACCCACAAGGTGACTGGCACCATCAGCGCTGCAGCGGCAGGGCGAACCTGGCGAAAAACCAGCACGGTGGCCACCAGCAGCAACCACAAAACCACGATCACGGCCATCGACACCTGACCCAGGTGCCAATGAAAGAACGTCCACGACCACAGCGCGTTGGGCAGCAGCGCCAGTGCATACAGGCGCAAAGCCCTGCCGGCCAGAGGCCCGGAACCCAAGCGGCGGTGCACCATCACCGCGGCCGTGGCCATCAACACGTACAACAGCGTCCAGACCGGTCCGAACAGCCAAGCCGGCGGCGCCCAGACCGGCTTTTGCAAGGCGCCATAAAAAGTTCCGGCTTGGGCCGATGCCAGCGAGCCCACGACAGCAGCAGCCGCGGTCAGGCCCACCCACAGGGCCACACCCTGCCAACCCCGGCTGCCCGAGCGTTCGGGATCTTTCAAACGGTCGCCGGGGCGCCAACTGTGGGTGCGGTAGCGCTGCATGCTGGGGCCGGTTGCTTTCGAATATCGGTCGATCATGGCTTCGGGGGCTGGACGGGTGAAGTCGATGGGGTCGAGCCGGCGCAGCCGGGCCCGAAAAATTCCATTCAGGACTTGGATTCAACCCGCAGTTGGTTGTCCACGTCCTTCACCCCTTCAATGGCCTTGACCACGGCAGTGGTCTGGTCGCGCGCCGCAGCGTCGGGGGCCACCCCCATCAAGCGCACCCGTCCGTCTTGGGTGTCGACGTCCACTTTCATCACTTTCAACCGCGTGTCGGCGACCAGAGCGGCGTTGACTTTCACGGTGATGGCGGCGTCGGAGGCCCCCGCAGCCATGGCCTTTGCAGCGTCCTCGGTTGCCACCTTGGCTTTTTCGCCCTGGGACTTGGCATCGGCAATGGCCTTGTCCACCCCCTGACCCGCGGTGGTGGACTCGTTGCGGCTGCAGGCCGCCAAGCCAAAGACGGCCAGGCAAGTGGCGGAAGCGACGATCAAAGTGAGTGCAGAGCGCATGGCGATCTCGGAGGTGGATGAACCGCCACTCTGGGACGCCACGGGCCCGCCGTCTGTCAGCGCAGATGATCCGGGCGTGTAGGAGCAACGCACCTTTGCCGGGCGCGATGACTCGTTACCCCTTCAGGATCAACCGCTGGATCCAGTCCAGCAACACCGTCGGCAGCATGGAGGGCTTGGTCAACAAGGCGTACTGGTTGGCCCCGAAAACACCCGGCAGGTAACTGGCCGCGTATCGGTCCACGGTCAGGCAGAAAGGCGCGATACCTTGCAGCTTGGCTTCGATGACGGCCCGGCGCATGTCTTCGACACCGTAGCGTCCCTCGTACACATCGTCATCATTGGGCTTGCCGTCTGACAGCAAGAGCAGCAAACGCTGCGAGGCGGGCTCGCGCATGAGCGTCGCACTGGCATGGCGGATCGCGGCGCCTGCGCGGGTGTATTGGTCGGGTTCGAGCGCGGCGATGCGTGTGGCGACTGGGTTGCCGTAAGGCTCGTCAAAGTGCTTGAGGGTGCGCATCGACACCGACCGCGGACCTTGGCCCGAGAACGCCTGTACGGCGTACGGTTCGCCCAGTGCGCCCAGCGCGATGCACACCAGCAGCAGCGCCTCGCGTTCAACGTCGATGACGCGCCGGCCGCTGGAGACCCAGCCGTCGGTCGAGCCGCTGATGTCGATCAGCAGCAAGATGGCCATGTCGCGCTTTGTGCGCTTCTGCGACCGGTAGAGCGCCTGCGCCATCGGTTGCCCCGCCTGGAGGTCGGCCCGCGCATCGATGCAGGCTTCCAGGTCGAGATCGTCGCCATCGAGCTGCCTGCGCAGTGGCGTGCGCTGTCCGCGCAGCATCTCGAAATGCCGCCGAATGGCGTGCAGCAACGAGCGATGCTCGGCCAGCGTGCTGTCCACCCACTGCTGCGGGCCATGAGCGGCCGGCCGCAGGCGGACGATGGCGCCTGTTTCGTTGTAGGCCTGCATTCGGTGGTCCCATTCGGGATAGCGGATCTGTTCCGAGCTGTCCTCGCCCTCGCGGCCGCCGTACTTCGCCCGCGAGGCGGGCGCGTCGTCGGACAGCAAAACCTCTTTCGGTCGGCCAGGCGTGGAAACCAGCCGCGCCTGTTCAAGTTCGGCCAGCGACTCGGCAAATTCGTCGGCTGCCGTCTGGGCATCGCGGTCGGTAGGGCGCTGCAGTCCGAAGGGGTCTTCGGCAACTTCATGCGGCGCCGAGGCCTGGATCATCCAGGCACCTTGGCGCGTGTCGTCTTCATCGTCCGGTGCCTCACGCACCTTTGGTTGGCGCGTCAAGCGCGCGCTGCGGGTGGGGTCTGCCGCTGCCGCGTCGGTCGCATCCGGGCTGCCCTGGTCATCGCCAACCGCAAGCGCTGACAGGGCGTCCGGCGCAAGGAGATCACCTGTCCACCAGTCCTTGAACAAAGGTTGGGTGATGAGCCTGCCGACCTTCGACGCAGGCCCCTGCAAATCACTGGCGATGTCCCGCGCCAGTTGTCTGGATCTCGTGGGCGACGGGCTGTACAGGACATCCGCGCCTTGGGCCGCGACAGGCAGGGCCAGCAGCCGCTGCACCCAGGCTTCAAGCGGCCTGCGGCCGTCGGAGAAGTGCATCAGCGCCGGGCGCACGCTCAGCATGGATGCGCGCAGGGCCTGCAGCGGCGCCCGCAGTCCCGGCAGCAGTTGCGCCAGGTCCGTGTCGGCGGCATGGGCCTCGATCAGCAGGTAGAGCTCGCGCACCAACGGCGCGGCGTTGCTGCCCGCGCCGACCGCACTGCCGCGCACCGCGCGCATCGCCTGCTGCAGCGCCACCACGCGAAACCGCTCCAGCGCCAATGGTGCATCGGTCAGGCCAGTCTGGGCAGGCAACCAGATCTGGGCGCCGTCGGTGGCAGGAATCGCGCCTGGTGTGCGAGGGTGGTTCTGGCGTTGAAAGGTTTTGGCAAGCAGGGTGGTTCGTGCCGGGGTCTGGGCCGTGCGCAGAGGAAACGCGCGCCCGAACACGGCAACCATCAGCAGATCCAGGCGTTGCGCGACATCTGGCAGCGCCAAAAACGGCGTTGCAGGTGCGTGGGCACGATGCCGACGCCACAGGCCTTGGACGAACTTCGTCGCATGCAAGGACGCATCGGTGATGACGTCTTCGGCTTCAGCCATGCCCCCTGCCTCTTACCCCGCGCGGCGTCTAAACGAAGGTGGCGTCGACCAGATCGCGCATCGCACCCACCAGCGATTCGTCATCGGACAAGGGCGAGACGATGGCGCTGTAACACGCCTGACGCGGGCTGCTGCCACTGGCCACCAGGCCTGCCGCGGCGATCAGCAGCCGGGTGCTGGGCACTTCGGCCAGCCCGCGGTCACGCAGCCCGCGCAAGCGGCGCGCCAGCGACACCAGTGCGGTAGCGATTGCATGGTCGGCTGCGGCTTCGCGTTCGATGATGGCGGTCTCCTGCGGCGCCGGTGGAAAGTCGAAGTCCAGCGCCACAAAGCGCTGTCGGGTGCTGGGCTTCAAGTCCTTCAGCATGCGCTGGTAGCCCGGGTTGTAGGACACGATCAGCTGGAAACCCGGCGCGGCGTGGATCGACTCGCCGGTCTTGTCGATCGGCAGGAAGCGCCGGTGGTCAGTCAGCGAGTGCAGCACCACCATGGTGTCCTGGCGCGCTTCGACCAGTTCGTCCAGGTAACACAAGGCGCCCTCGCGCACAGCGCGGGTCAGCGGGCCGTCCTGCCACACCGTGCCGTCGTGCCGGATCAAGAAGCGGCCGATCAGGTCGCTGGCGGTCACGTCGTCGTGGCAGGAGATCGTCACCAATGGGCGTTTGAGCCGCCAGGCCATGTGCTCAACAAACCGCGTTTTGCCGCACCCGGTGGGGCCCTTGAGCATCACCGCCAGGCCACGGTCGTGGCATTGCTGAAAGATCGCGATTTCTTCGCCGGCCGGCAGGTAGTACGGCTCGCAGTCTGGCGAAGTCTGGTCGGTCACGTTGGCACAGAATTCACGCCCGGCGCCAAGCCCGGCCGCAAGGCCGGCTTCAGGGCCGACTTGCTGCCATCGTCGACCTCGAAACGCGGCGCATAGCGGAAGAAGTCGTAGATGAACAGGCCCACGCCGATGGCAAAGATCGACCCGGTGACGACCAGCATCACGAAGTGCACCTGGATTTTCAGTTGTGCGTCCAGGTAACCCATGCCGAGGATACGCTCCAGGTAAACCTGCCCGATGCCGGCGGTGGCAAACGACAGGGTCATGCCGAACATGCCGCCCAGCTGCAGCCAGAACGACCAGTAGCCGATGCTGCTGCCCTGTTCAGACCGCCCCGGTGTCATGGCAGGCAGCGCAAAGCTGATCATGGCCAACGTGATCATCGCGTAGGCGCCATAAAACGCCGCGTGGCCGTGCATGGCCGTGATCAGCGTGCCATGGGTCCATTTGTTGACGTCGGGGAAGGTGTGCGCCAGCCCCAGCAGCCCGGCGCCGAACAGTGTGAACAGCGCGCTGCCCATCGTCCAGTGCAGGGCCAGCGTGTTGGGGTGCGACATGCCCGAGCGGCGCATGGCCGAGTAGGCATACATCGCCATGCCCACCAGCGCAGCGGGCTCCAGTGCGCTGAAGATGCCGCCAATGGGCAGCCAGTACGACGGCACGCCGACCCAGTAGTAGTGGTGCGCCGTGCCCAGGATGCCGGCGATGAAGACCAGGCCGACTATCACGTAGAGCCACTTCTCCATCACCTCGCGGTCGGCGCCGGAAAGGCGGATCAACAGGTAAGCCAGGAAGCCGCCCTGGATCATTTCCCACACACCTTCAACCCACAGGTGGATTGTCCACCAGCGGTAGAAGATGGCCACCGTGTAGTTCTCGAACTCCAGCAAAGCCGGCAGGTAGAGCACCGCCGCCAGGCCCAGGCCGAGGACCAGCACACCCTCGGTGGTGGTGAAGCGCTTGCTCTTCCAGATCGTCATGCCGATGTTGTAGAGGAACAGCAGCATGCAGATCACGATGACGATCTTGTGCGGCAGGGGCTGTTCCAGAAGCTTGTTGCCGGTGCCGTAGCGGAACAGGTAACCCACCACCGCGGTCACGCCCATCAACGTCCACAGCGCCAGTTGCAGGTAAGCCAGCTTGACGCTGTAGAGCTCGGAGCGCGACTCGTCGGGCACCACCCAGTAGGTGGCGCCCATGAAGCCGGTCAGCACCCAGACGATCAGCAAATTGGTGTGGATGACCTTGGTGACATCAAAGGGAAGGATGTAGAGCAGCGGATCAGGCCCCAGGTACTTGGCGGCCGACAACAGGCCGAACACCAGCTGCAGGCCGAACAGCACCATCGCAACGGCGAAGTACCAATAGGCAACCGATTGAGACCTGTAGCGCATGGCAGGGTTCCTTCAGGCGTGCGCCGGATTACTTGAAGGTCGCCATGTAGGCGACCAGATGATCGATCTGGTCGGGCGACAGATCCTTGCCATAGGTGGCCGGCATGAACGACACCCCGCTGGCCGAGTACACCGCGCCAGTGACAACGTGCGAGCTGGGCTGCACGACGGATTCGCGCAGGTACGCCGTCGCGTCTTTCGCCTGGCCCTTGTAGTTGGCCGAGGCAACGGTTTCCTGTGCGCGTGTCGCCACGCCAGCCAGCGATGGCCCGGCCATCTGGGCACCGGGCACCAGTGAATGGCAGGCGGCGCAGGCCGGCGACGAAGATCTGAACACGATTTCTCCCAGCGCAATCGGGCTCTTGTCGCCCGCCGCTGGCGTGGCGCCTGCCAGCGGTGCGGATGCCGCCTGCACGGGCCGCGGCACGCCCATCGGGCCGATGCCCGCGCCCGTGACCAGAATCGGCCGGGGTGGCCAGCCCTGGTTGTCCACCTTGCTCACCCAGTCCAGGAACGACACCAGATCGGCGATCTCGACGTCGGTCATGTCCTGCTTGGGCATCAGCCGGCGGTGGCGTTGTTCGTCATAGAACTTCGACGGGTCCTTCAGGTAGGCCTGCAGGTAGGCTGCGCCACGGTGCTGCGCGATCTTGGTTAGGTCGGGCGCGTAGTAGGCCCCTTCGCCGAACAAGGTGTGGCAGTTGATGCAGTTGTTCTTGTGCCAGACATCCTTGCCGTGCGTGACGGCCGGCGTGATGTTCTGTGCGTTGGTGAGTTTGGGGAACTGGCGGTGGCTGTCAATCGTCAGCCCGAGGAAGACCAGCGTGGCAACCACCGTCGAGCCGATTGCGAAGAGCCTGGCCTGTCGCTTGTTCATGGGATGCCGGCAGCGTCAGACGCTGATGCCGGTCCAATAGGTGACGGCGATGTAGGCGGCATAAACAATGCCCGCCGCCATCAATCCGAGGACCGCATGACTGAACCACCGCAGTCCCTGATACGCACTCATCGGCAAGGGCCTATGGGGTGCTGCGGCAGCCAGTGCGCTGAGGGGCGAAAAGTAACCATCGGCCGATGCTGATCAAGCAAGCATGACCCGTCCGTTCGGTAGCGAACGCAGCGCTTGGCGCGGTTCGTCGGTTAGCCGCCCATCAAGGGTTCGACGACTGAACATAGCGGTCAGCCCGATCAATCAAGCTCAGCATTTCATCGGCGGCCCGCAGAGTGATCGGGTGCGGTGTAAAGCCGGCTCTGGGCGAGATGTAGATCGCCATGCCGCGCGCCAGGGTCAGTTGTCGATCGGGCGCCTCGGCCAGCAGCGCGATGACCAGGTTTTCAAGTGCGATGACGCGGATGCGGAGCTGCGCCAGTTCCGCGTTTGTCGGTGGTGCCTCATGGAGTGGTTGGTCGCGAAGAACCGGCGCAGGTGCAGCGCTCCCGTCAGGGTTGAAATGAGGTGTCGTGGTCACTGGGCTGATGATCGTCAACGTGAATGGGGGGCAGATGTCCCCGATTCAAGCCTGCGCTCAGGCAGACTCCTGCATCTGTGCGGCCGCGCACACAAGCCTGATTTTGGAGCCCGGTTCTCAGGCTTTCAGGCCAGGTTCTCCGGCTCGGCTCAAGGCCGTGTGCGCGTTTCTTGGGGCAGGTTCTTCCACGGCAGATCACCCGGGTCCGCCGCCATCGGCCCGGCCGCCTTGGCCACCAGCACGTGGCTGGCGTTGGGTTGGAAGTCGGCGCGGAAGTGCACCGAGCTCTTGACCACCACCAGCCGCATCTGCTCCGTGTGGATGCCCACCATGCGCAGCAGCTGGCGGTCGAGCAGCTGTTTTTTGCCGCTGGTCACCGCGACGCGGATGCCGTCGATTTCGAGGCAGGCGCTCGGCCCCAAGCGCACCGTCAGGCCGCGCATCATCGGGCCCGTGAGGGTGCACACACCGTCGCTCAGGGCCAGCACCTTGAAGCGGCCGGTGACGGGTGGGTCGCTGGGTTGGCCGGTGAAGGTGGGCACCGCGGTGCCCAGGCTGATGTGGATGTCGGCACCCACGCCGGCCTCGTGTGCCACCTTGGCAGCGGTGGGGTCGAACAGCAGGCCCAAGGCAACCTGGCCCGGGAATCGCTGGCCTGCGCCCTGGGCGCGCAGCGCGTGCAGCATGCCGGTGGTGTTGCTGTCGCCGCCGGCGCCGGGGTTGTCTTGGGTGTCGGCCACCACCACCGGCAGCGCGGCGGTCTGGGCCAGCGCCAGCGCCTGCACCACACATTCGCGCGCGGGCAGCACCGTCACGCGCCACTGGTCGGGCGCGGCGGCGCGCGCATGCAGGCGTTGCACGGCGGCTTGGGCGCGTTCGCCGTGGGCCCAGATCATCGGCGCGCATTCGGCAAAGTCGGCGGCGGGGAAGCCGGGGCAAAAGCTCAGCACGGTA
>JANMHH010000183.1:0-11163 GCA_031375065.1 Rubrivivax sp.
GGCATTGCGGAGCAAGGGGCTGACGAACAGAGTTAGTGGCGTCTGGCCAGTGCCCTCGACCAGCACCTAACCGTCAATATGCGGCAACGCTGGCCACATCTTCGAACGGACGATTGGCGGCCGTCAAGCTGCTGTCTTGCCGTCCAAGAGCCAGCATCAAGCCGCCTTCTGCCGTGGACAAATGGCGGCCGCCGTCGCTAGGGTTTCGACCTCTTGCGCGGCCAGGCACTGGGGCGGGCGGCGCAGCCACAGACGGGCGGCTGTCTGGTTGACCTCTTGACGTTCTTCGCCCTGCGCTTCGTGCAGCGCGCGCAGGGTGCCGTGCATCATCTTGTGCGACAGGCCTTGGGCCAGGGCTTGCAGCACCGTGTCAACGTTTTCGCCGCGTGCCAACAGCCGCGTGGCACGCAAGATTTCTGCACGCTGCCAGCCTTCGGCCTGCTGTTGCAGGGCTTGGATCAAGGGTACGCTGCTGCGTTGTTCACACCACTGCGCAAAACCATGCACTCCGGCGTCGACGATGGCCTCGGCGTGTTCCACCGCCGCCAGCCGTTTGTCGCCGGCCTGGCGCACACGCTGAGCCAGGTCATCCACCGTGTAGAGGTAGGCATCCGGCAGCCCGGCGACCTCGGGTTCGATGTCGCGTGGCACGGCCAGGTCCAGCAGCAACATGGGGCGGCGGCGGCGGGCCTTGAGCGCACGCTCAACGGCGCCCAAGCCGATCAGCGGCAGGGCGCTGGCCGTGCATGCGACAACCACATCAAAGCGCTGCAACTGCTGCGGCAGCTCGGCCAGCGACAGCGTCTGGGCGCCGAGTTTGTCGGCCAAGGCCTGGTGTTTGACGGGCTGACGCACGGCAAAGGTCATGCTGAGCGGGGCCTTGCCCGCAAAGTGCGTGGCAACGCCGGCGTTCATTTCACCCGCGCCAACAAAGAGCACGTGCAGGCCGCTGATGTCGCCAAATAGATCGCCAGCCAAGCGCACCGCAGCCGCGGCCATGCTGACGGAGTGGGCGCCCAGCTCGGTGCGCGTGCGCACCTCTTTGGCCACCGCAAACGATCGCTGAAACAGCTGATGCAGGGTGCTGCCCAGCGTGCCGGCAACGCCCGCTTGACGCACGGCGGTTTTCATCTGACCCAATATCTGCGGCTCGCCCAGCACCATCGAATCCAGCCCCGCGGCGACCCGAAAGACATGCCGGGCCGCGGCGCCGTCCGCGCTCATCACCAGGTGCTGGTCCACTTGAGCCGCGTCCACACCCACGGCCCCGGCGGGTCCTGATGCAGCACCGCGGGTGGCCAACCATTCCAGCGCCGGGCCTGCCAGATCCTGTGCCGGCACGTCGCTGGCCAAGTAAAGTTCGGTGCGGTTGCAGGTGGACAGCAAGGCAGCTTCGGGCGCTGCCCGATGCAAGCGCGCGTGCAGGCTTTGCAGTGCACCGACCAACTCGTCGGGTCGAAACGCAAAGCGCCCGCGCAAGTCCAGCGGTGCACGGTGGTGGTTGAGGCTCAGCGTGATGACGGTCACAGAGGTGTGCAGTGGGTCAGAGAGTGTCAAGTAAAAATGACGAATGGACTGTAAACAAGAAATGACACCTTAACCGGAGACCACCGAATGCGCAAGGGGGTCGGCCCCGAGGCGAGCGTTGACGAACCTTGGACTTTGCCCGCCAGGGACCGCGCACCTAGGCGTAAACCCGGGCATCGACCCTTGGGCCCAGGGCATCCAATAGCGCCTTCCTCATCCCCTGCCGAAAGCCACCCATCGTGACCCGCCGCGTGCTGCAGTCGGCCGACCTGGACGCCTTGTCCGGCTGCGCCGCCGAGTTGGCCGAGGCCTTTGTCTCGCTGTCCAGCGACATTGCCTTGGTGCTCGATGAACACGGCGTGATCCAGAGCGTGGCGCAGAGCTTGACCGCGCCCATCGCCAGCGACACCAGCGCCTGGATCGGTCGCCCCTGGATCGAAACCGTCAGTGGCGAGACCCGGGCCAAGGTGGCGTCGATGCTCTCCGACCTGAAGTCCACTGGCGTGGCGCGCCGGCGCGAAATCAACGTCGAGGGGTCCAGCACGGCTGGCGTGCCGGTCTCCTTTTCCGCGCTGCGCCTGGGCCAGTCCGGCCCGTTGCTGGCGGTTGGCAAAGACCTGCGTGCGGTATCGGCCATCCAGCAACGCTTTGTCGACGCGCAACAAGAGCTGGAGCGCGGCTACTGGCAGGCACGCCAGGCCGAGTCGCGCTATCGCCTGCTGTTTCAGGTGGCCACCGATGCCGTGCTGACGGTGGATGCGCAGACGCTGCAGGTGCTGGAAGCCAGCCCTGCCGCCGTCGACCTGCTGGGCGCGGGCCTGGCACTGGCGGGCCGCGCCAGCACCGAGGTCTTCGACCGCAGCTCGCGTGGTCCGGTGCGCGAGCTGTTGCAGAGCGCCGTCCGCAGCGGCAAGCCGGCCGAGATCCACGCCCGCATGCCCCATACCCAGGCCCTGGCCTCGGTGTCGGCCACGCCTTTTCGCAGCAACGAAGGCTTGCGCCTGCTGGTGCGGGTGCGCTTTTCTGCCGGCCCGCCAGCAGACAGCGCCGACTTGAACAAGACCCTGGCCCTGCTGGTCAACCGCACCCGGGACGGCGTGGTGGTCACCGACTCCAGCGGGCGCATCGTGGTCGCCAACCCCGCTTTTTTGGCGCTGCTGGGCGGGCTGGGCGACGAGCAGACGCGCGGCCGCGCCCTGGGCGAGTGGCTGGGACGCGTCAACACCGATGTCTCGGCCGTGATAGCCGGTGCACACGAGCACGGTCTGGCCCAGTTGGTGCGTTCCAGCCTGCGCCGGTCCGGCACCACCCCCATCGAGGTGGACGTCACGGTGGCGCTGCTGGCCGAGGGCGAACAAGAGTGCTTCGGTTTCACGATCAGGCCCTGCAGCGCCAAGACCGAAGCGCCGACAGGCTGGGTAGAGGCCATCGCGCAGCTGGATGACCCACAGGGCCCCTTGTCACTGGCGCAGCGCCTGGCCGAATCCAGACGCCTGGTCGAACAGCGTTTCGCCGCTGAAGCGCTGGCCCTGACACAAGGCGATGTGGGCGCGGCGGCAGCCCTGCTCAACATTGCTGTGGCAGAGCTGCTGCAAGCCCAGGCCGGCAGCGCCGCATCCGTGGACAGCACCGCGGCCACACCGCGCTGAACCCCACCATGTCGAGCAGCCCTGCCTTTGGCCAGGCCGACCTGAGCAATTGCGAGCGCGAGCTGATCCATCTGGCGGGCTCGATACAGCCGCATGGCCTCTTGTTGGTGTTGCGCGAACCGCAGTTGCGCATCGTGCAGGCCAGCCAGTCGGCCGGCCATCTGTTGCGCCGACCGCTGCAACGCCTGTTGTTGTCGCCACTGCATGAATTGGGCGGTGACGCCGATGGCCGCTTGCGCGCCCTCTTGGTCGACAGCGACCTGCAGGTGCCGCAGCCGCTGCGCTGCACCTTGGCGGGTCTTGCCTTTGAAGGCGCCGTGCACCGCAGCAGCACCGACACCCTGGTGCTTGAACTGGAACCGCAAGCAGCGCCTGAACCCGCCGTGCAGAGCATCGCGCCGCTGTCACAGCGGCTGGCCGCGGCGATCCAGCGTTTCAGCGAAGCCTCGGCCATCGGCACCTTGGCCGATGGCGTGGTGCAGTGTGTGCGCGACCTGGTGGGCTATGACCGGGTGATGGTCTACCGCTTCGACCCCGACGGCCACGGCAAGATCATCGCCGAGGCACGCGACCCGCGGCTGGAGCCGCTGCTGGGCCACCGCTACCCGGCCTCGGACATCCCGCAGCGTGCCCGCGCGCTCTACCTGCTGAACCGGGTGCGCGTGCTGGTTGACGTGCACTACGAAGCCTCGCCACTGGTGCCGCACCTGCTGCCCGGTGGCGCCGATGGGCTGGACGCCGATCTCGACATGTCGCAGTGTTACCTGCGCAGCATGTCACCGCTGCATCTGCAATACCTGAAGAACATGGGCGTCACCGCCACCCTGGTGGTGTCACTGGTGCGCGACGGCCAGCTGTGGGGTTTGATCGCCTGCCACCACCACGCGCCGCGCCAACTGCCCTTTGCGCTGCGGGCGGGCTGCGAGCTGCTGGGCGAAGCGATCTCCACGCGCATTGCAGCCATCGAGAACTACGCGCGGGCGCAGGTTGCCATCCAAGTCCGGCGGCTGGAGCAGCGGCTGGTGGAGGCCACCTCGACCGAAGGCGACTGGCGCCTGGCCCTGTTTCGCAACCCGCACACCCTGATGCAGCCCTTGGACGCCACCGGTGCCGTGCTCTTCCACGATGGCGAAATCCTGAGCTGCGGCGAAGTGCCGTCGACGCCCGAGTTGCGCGCCTTGCGCAGCTGGATCGAGCAACAGCAAGGCGATGGCGCCCAGGGTGTGATCAGCACCGTCAGCATCGGCACCACCAACCCGGCGCTGGCCAGCCTGACGCCCACGGCCAGTGGCGTGCTGGCGGTGCGCTTGTCGCCTGCGCGGCCCGACTTCCTGGTCTGGCTGCGCAAAGAGCAGCTGCAAAGCTACACCTGGGCCGGCGACCCCAACAAGCCGATCGTCGACAACGATCCTTTGAAACTGTCACCGCGGCGCTCCTTTGCGGTCTGGTCCGAGATCGTGCGCGGCACGGGCGCCCCGTGGTCGCCGGTCGACCTGGCCCTGGCCAGCGCTTTTGGCGACGCCTTGATCGACATCATCGTGCAGGTGCATGCGGTGCGGCTGCTGATCGCTGAACACCAGCTGTCCCAGGTGCGTGCGATGGTGGCGGCGTCCAAAGAAGCCGTCGTCGTGGCCTCGGTCACCGGTGAGGTTTTTCATGCCAACGCCGCCTTCTCAAGCTTGCTGGGCCGGGCCCCTCAGGGCTGCAGCTCGCTGGGCGAACTGCTGAGACTGTTCAGCCCGGCGGGGGCCGGTCAGCAGATGTTGGACCAGGTGCTCGCCGAACGGCGCTCTTGGCGCGGCGAAATGGCGCTGACGCTGGGCAACAGGGCCCCTTTGCCGGTGGCGCTGCGCGCTGAACCGGTGCCCGCACGCGATGGCTCCTTGCTGGGCATCCTGTTCATCTTTGGTGACCTGAGTCCGGTCAAACAGGCCGATCAAGCACGCGCGCACCTGGAAGCCGCCTTGGCGCGGCTGGCGCGCGGCGCCAACGGCATCGAGGACGACGGCCTGATGGCGGCCATCCTTGCCAACGCCGGTTTGGCGGCGATGGACATCGCCGACGGCGGCGCCGTACCGGCCGTGGGTGGTTTGCTGCGCGACGTTGAAACCGCCACCGCACGCGCGACCGACCTGTACGCCCAGATTCGCGCCTTCGAGTAGCCCGGGCGCGGCCCACCCCGGCGGGCCAGAACAGCCCTATGGGGTCGGTGCCGAGAGCTGCGCAAAGAGCTGGCCGTGGCGCTCAAAGGCCGACACGGCCTCGGCCACCAGGGCATCCTGGTCGGCGCACTGCAGCTCGACCATGGCCAGCCCATGCCGAAAGTCGAGCATCAGGCGCTGGCAAGACGACCTATCACCAAAGTCGTAGAAGGTGGTGCCGGCGCCCTCGTCCAGCTGCAGTGCGCGGGCCACCACACGGCGCAGCGCCTGGCCGCCGTTGAGGTCGCCCAGGTAGCGCACATAGGCATGGGCCACCAGCAAGTCAGGCGCGGTGGTGTCCAGCGTGCCCAAGCGCTGCACATAGTCCTGGGTGGCCGTTTGCAATGGCGGCGGTGTGGTGTGGGCAGCGGTTCGCAGCAGCCGCAGGTCGGCCTCGATCGCGCTGGAGCGGAACAGCTCGGGCATCACCACCGGCGCCACAGCGGGGTGCGCGGCGTGGCGCAGCAACGCCTGCTCCAGGGCGCTGTAGAGCGCCTGCAGGTTGTGCATCAGGCCGATGTAGAGCGAGCGGTCCACCTCGCCCTGCAACAAGCGCGCCATGAAGGTGCTGCGCTCGACGCGACGGTGCATGGCCTGGGTGGCCGATCTCAAACGTTCTGCCAGGGAAAGGGTGGGCTCGGCGATGTTGCTCATGTGCCTTGCAATATACCGACCCTCAGCATCCGACGCAGACAGGCTGCAGATCGGCCAAGCGCCCGCGCTTCGAAAGGGTGAGCGATTCGGTGGTCGCCGCTGCGGCTACGATTCAACGTTTGCCCGCACACCCAAAGGACCGTTTCGATGACCCCTGTGCCTGCCGAAATGCTGGCCCTGGCGGGTGAGCGCATCGAGTTCACCGGCCGTGCCGGCCTGCTGGGCGGTTATTGGGCATGCCCCGACAGCCCCCCAAGCCCCGGAACGCGTGCGGCAAGCCCGCTGTTGCTGGTCCACAGCGTCAACGCTGCGGGGTCTGCCGCCGAAATGCGCCCGCTCTTCGACCACGCCCGGCGCCTGCGGCCGGTGCTGGCCATCGACCTGCCCGGTTTCGGGATCAGCGAACGCAGCCAGCGTGCCTACACGCCCCGCTTGATGACGGACGCGGTGATCGATGCCGTGGCCTGGCTGCAGCAGCGGCACGGTGCCGGGCCGGTCGACGTGCTGGGCCTGTCGCTGAGCAGCGAGTTCGTCGCGCGTGCCGCTGTCGAGATGCCGGCGAAGTTCCGGCGACTGGCCCTGGTCAGCCCGACGGGTTTTCGCGGCAGCAAGCTGCGCTACGGCCCCGCAGGGGGCTCGGTCGGGCCGCCCTGGTTGCTCAAGGCCCTGCAGGGCCCCAACTTCGAGCAAGGCGGCGGCTGGGGTGCGGGCCTGTTTCGCGCGCTGACACGGCCCGGTGTCGTGCGCTATTTCCTCGAGCGCACCTGGGGCAGCAAGCAGATCGACGAAGCGCTGTGGCGCTACGACCTCGTCACCACACGCCAGCCGGGCGCCCACTTCGCGCCGCTTCATTTCCTGGGCGCGGTGCTGTTCAGCACCGATGTCAACAGGCTCTACGAAGCCTTGCCCCATCCGGTCTGGATGAGCCATGGCACGCGCGGGGACTTCACCGATTACCGCGGCAAGCACACCGTCGAGAATCGACCCCACTGGCGCATCACCGTTTTCAAGGACACTGGCGCGCTGATGTACTTCGAGCAACCGGCCGCGTTCTGCGCCGAACTCGACGCCTTTCTGGACTGAACACCATGCCCGCACACGACGCCGCCTTTGCCGACGAGCCGGGCTTCAGCCCCGCCAGCCCGCCGCTCTACAACCTGGTCTATTGCAGCCGCGCCGCGCCCGGGGTGGACGAAGCGGCGGTTGACGCCATCATCCGCACGGCACGGCGCGCCAACCCGCTGCACGGGGTCACCGGCATGCTGGTGTTCGGCAGCGGCATCTTCTTCCAGTGGCTGGAAGGCCCGCGCGCCGCCGTGCAGCGGCTGATGGGGCTGATCAAGTCCGACCCCCGCCACCTGCAGGTGGTGATGCTCAGCGAGACCGAGGAATCTCGCGAACGCCTGTTCCCCACCTGGGACATGGAACGGGTCGAAACCGATCACATCCGCGACGTGCTCGCCGACGCCATCGACGCGGCCGAAGACGACCACAACGCCGCCGCGCTGCGCACCCTGCTGATCGAGCTCGAGGCCAGGGCGCTTTAGTCGCGATCTTGAAGTCGGGGTCTTCCGGGCAAGGGCCTGGGCAGGGGCCTGTTCACGGGCTGCGCATCACCGCGCTCGAACGGACGGCCTGGCAGACCTTCTCTTGGGTGCTTCAGCTGGCCGTGGCCCATTGCTCGTCAAAACGCCCCACGACCTGGTGGGCCAGGGTTTCGCTTTCCACGGCCAGCGTCAGGTCGTCAAAGCGGCCATAGGAGCCGGCTGACCAGTTGTGGCTGCCCATCACCACCCGTTTCCGGTCAATCACCAGGTACTTGCTGTGCAGCAGCTTGTCGCTGCTGTCGCTGCGGCAGGCTACGCCGGCTTCGGTCAAAAAGCGGCGCGCCGCGCTGTTGATCACCGTGGACAGGTAGGGGTCGCTCTTGCCATCGCGGTCCAGCAGGGCGCGCACCGCTGCTCCTCTTTGCTGCGCGCGAATCAGGCCTTGCAGCAAGGCATAGGTGGGGTGCCTTTGATGGGGCGCGGCCACATGGAACATGCACAGTTCGATGCTGTGCGTGGCGCTGTCCATCAGCGCCGGCAGTGCCTGCCAGTAGTCCTTGCTCCAGAGTTCGCCAACCCAGGCCGCGCTGTGGGCGGACGCCCTGGCCATCGGCCCTGCAGGCGATGCGTGCCGCATCCGCCCTTGACGGCTGGCAGGGTGGGGCCGCGTGGCCACGCTGTTCAGGGTCTGGTTGATGGCAGCCACCAGCGCTTGTGCCGGTGTGGCGGCCAGTTGCAGCTGCATCAGGGTTTGCAAACGGTTGGCCCAGGTGTCAAGCGGTTGGGCGCCAATGGATGGTGGTTGTGCGCCGAGGAAGTCCAGCACGCCTGACAGCGCAGCCGCCTTCGCCGGGCCGATGCCGTCCACCCGTCTTTCCAGATCGTCCAGGCTGGTGTAGCGACCGTGAAGCTCCCTCTCGGCAACCACCTTCCGTGCCAGTGACGCTGAAACGCCGGGCAGCTGCCGCCAGCCGTCCACATCGGCCCTGTTGACGTCCAGCAAGGGCCGGGCGGTCAGCAGTTGCACGCAGCTGGTGTTGCCTGCACCCGGCAACAGGCCCTGCGGGGCACGCCGCACGCCGGCCTGGGCCAGGGCGTGGCCCAGTGCTTCGTCCAGCCAAACCAGCGCGCGGCTGGTGCGTTCGTCCAGCGAAGGTTCATCGGCCACGAAGGGCAGGCCGCCCACGTGCTGGAAGATGCGTGCCAGGCGTGCGGACAGGGCTTGCACCACGGCAGCGTCGGCCGCGCTGGCGCTGGCCAGCTGTTCCAGCAAGGGGGCGGTGACAAAGGCGTTCCACTCAAAGCGCAACATGTTCACCCCCTGCGCGCGCCCATTGCCGCTGGAACCTGTGTGCCGCCATTTGAGCCACGGCGGGCGACCACACGCACAGGCTGTCTTGAATTTGATGTGCGCCCGCCAAAGCGCCCGGAGACCAGTTGTGCGAGCCCGTCAGCAGGGCGTCGTCGGCCACGACGATCTTGCAATGGCTGCCGCGCACCGGCCTGCTGCTCAGCCACAGGCAGGGCAGGCCCAGGGACTGGGCTCTGGCGCGGGCGGCATCGGCGGTCTGCGCCAGAGCAATGTTGTCGCGCGAACCGCCCACCAGCAGCCGCACATCGGCACCGCGCCAGCTGGCTTCGGCCATCAGCAGCAGCAGGTCATCCACGACGAACTGGCCGCCGTCCGTGGGCGTCAGGTCCACGATGAACACACTGCACAGCAGCCGGTGGCGTGCGCTGCGCATCAGCTGTTGCACCGCAGCCAGGTAGCTGTCGTCCGGCACCAGGTGCACGCCGGCCGCGCCGGAACCCCGTGCAATGGCGGGCAGCGCGCTCATCGGTCTTCTCCTCGGGTCAGCCGCTGGCGCTGCAAATGCAGTTCGCTGGCATACACCTTCAGCCGACGCGCCAAGCGCGCTAGGGTGGCCAGCGCAGAAGCCTCGTGCTGGGTGATCTGGGCATGCCAGAGCAGGTCGGACACGCGCTGCATCGGACGCAGCGGTTTCAGGACCCGCGCCAGGCGCACCTGCGCCAGGTGCAGGTCACGCCGCACCAACGCGCGGCGGTTCAGCTTCTGCGTGATGTCCAGCGCACGCAGGGCCTTGATTTCCACAGCCGTGGCAGGGCGGAAGTCAGCCATAGCTGGTGTCTCCTGAGGGCAAGTTCCAGTCGCCGGGTTTGTTCTCCCGGTTGGGCGGTGGTCGGTCAGGGTCACCGCCCCCTTCTTCTTCTTCATCTGCATCGTCGTCGTCTGCATCCTGCACACCCGGTGACTGGGGTGGTTTGGGGCCGCACTGGGCTTCCATTTCGTCGGCGAAGTCATCGGCATAGGCGTCGGCGAAGTCTTCGGAACTGCCTTCGGGATGGTCTTCATCGATCCAGCCCTCGTTGTGAAGCTCGTGGGCAAATTCATGCCCAAGTTCATCCAAGGCTTTGGAGTGGTCCGGGTCGTTGACGATGTTTTCGTTGATGTAGATGGTGTTGGTGTCGCGGTCGTAGGCGCCGGACTTCAAGGAGTCGTTTTCGGGTGTTTCCGCAAAGTCGGGCACGCCACTCTTGACTTCGGGCATGGGCACGTCGTAGTCCTCGGCCATGCGCGCGGCAGCTTCCTGCAGGGCGTCCAGCTTGTTGTGTTCGCTGTACATGGGCCAGCGTTCGAACTTGTCGCACATGGACATGGCAATCGCCTGGGAGGGAGACACACCGATGCTGGCCGAAGTGCGCGGCGGCTTCAAACTTCAGACGTGGGGGCAGAAGGCTGGGCAATGCGTCCATTGCAAGAAGGCGCGCAGGGCCTGGGCGCGACGACTCCAGACACGCAGTCCCGTGCGCAAGACAGCTTGGCACGTTGACTTCTGGAGGCGACCGGTCTAGTCTCGATCCCATGAAACGAGGTCTTGTCCCATCCGCAGGCGCAGCGTCGAAGCCCCGGGCTTTGGCCAAGCCGGCCGCCGCAGAAGAAACTGAGATCCGCGTGCGCAGCCGCAGCGAGCGTGCCGTTGAACGGGGCGACACCAAACGCGCGCTGGTCTGGTGCGGCACCGAGCTGCTGACCGAACGGGGCTTTCAGGTCACCGGCATCGACGAGGTTCTCAAGCGTGTCGGTGTGCCTAAAGGTTCGTTCTATCACTTCTTCGCCAACAAGCACCAGTTCGGTGAAGCGGTGATCCAGAACTACGTCGAGTACTACGCGCGCAAGATGGCGCGCATCTTCGACGACGAAGGCACGTCGCCGCTGTCGCGCTTGCGCGCTTTCGTCGAAGACGCCAAGCGCGGCATGCTGAAGTACGGCTACCGACGCGGCTGCCTGATCGGCAACCTGGGGCAGGAGCTGGCCAGCCTGGACGATGCGTTTCGCGAGCAGCTCGAGGCCGTTCTGGTGGCCTGGGAACTGCGGGTCGAAAACTGCCTGCAGCAGGCGATCGAAGCCGGTGAGCTGGCGCCACAAAGCGATGCCGCCGCGCTTTCGCGCTTCTTCTGGATCGGTTGGGAAGGCGCCGTGCTGCGCGCCAAGCTGACGCGCAATGCCGACCCCCTGGATCAGTTTGCCAGCCTGTTTTTCGCGATGTTGGTGCCCCCCGCCCG
>JANMHH010000278.1:0-3493 GCA_031375065.1 Rubrivivax sp.
GGCCTGGCCTTGCACATCGCCTTGGTCAGCGTCCATGGCTTGGTGCTGCTGACACTGTTGACGGTGCTGGTCGAAGCCGACCTGGCCCGCCAGAACCACAGCGCCACGCGCTGGGACACGCTGCGCAGCACGGTGCGCAACACGCTGATACACCCGGTGGTCCTGCCCATCGTGCTGGGTCTGGTGTGGAACCTGACGGGCCTGGGCTTGCACCCGGTGGTGGACCAGACCCTGCAGGGCCTGGGCAGCGCGGTGGTGCCGGTGTGCCTGGTGTTGATCGGCGTGTCGCTGGCCAGCTACGGCCTGCGCGGTGGTCTGCGCCAAGCCGCGGCAGTCACGCTGCTCAAGTTGATGGTGCTGCCGGCCTTGGTGCTGGCGGTGGCCTGGGGCGCCTTTGGACTGACCGGCACGCCGCTGGCGGTGCTGGTGATGATGGCTGCGCTGCCGGTGGGCAGCAACGCGCTGATCTTCGCGCAGCGCTATGACACGCTGCAGGCCGAAGCCACGGTGGCCATCGTGGTCTCGACCGTGGCCTTCACCGCCACGGCCGCGCTATGGCTGGCGATCCTGGCTGCGTTGGGCAGTTGAGCCCCTTGTGAACGAATCCAACCGACCCGCGCCGTCACACCGATGACGTTCGCCGGGCCAGCAACGGGCTTTTGGGACAATGCAGCCATGACCCCCAGCGACATCCCCGCATACATGGCCCACGTGGGCGTGGCCGCACGCGTGGCCGCCGCCACCATGGCCGCTGCACCCACCGCCGCCAAGGACCTGGCCTTGTGCGCGCTGGCCCGGCTGCTGCGCGCCCAGAGCATCGACCTGCAGCAGGCCAACCAACGCGACCTGGACGCCGCCACGCAGGCTGGGCTGGCCGCACCCTTGGTCGACCGCCTGAAGCTCAGCGCGGCCATCATCGACACCGTGGCCCAGGGCTGCGAGCAGATTGCCGCCATGCCCGACCCGGTGGGCGAGATCAGCGGTGTCAAGCGCCGCCCCAGTGGCATCAGCGTGGGCCACATGCGGGTGCCTTTGGGCGTGTTCGGCATGATCTACGAGAGCCGCCCCAACGTGACCATCGAGGCCGCGTCACTGGCCATCAAGAGCGGCAACGCCTGCATCCTGCGCGGTGGCTCCGAAGCGCTGCACAGCAACCTGGCACTGTGGCGCGTGGTGCAGGCGGCTCTGAGCGAAGCCGGGCTGCCGCCTGAAGCGGTGCAGCTGGTCGAAACCACCGACCGCGCCGCCGTCGGCCAGCTGATCACGATGCCCGAGTATGTGGACGTCATCATCCCGCGCGGCGGCAAGGGGCTGATCGAACGCATCAGCGCCGAGGCCCGCGTGCCGGTCATCAAGCACCTGGACGGCAACTGCCACGTTTATGTCGACGAATGGGTCGACCTGGAACTGGCCATCCGGGTCACCGACAACGCCAAGACGCAGAAATACAGCCCTTGCAACGCCGCCGAGTCGCTGCTGGTGCATGCCGCACAGGCGCAAGCCTTCTTGCCGCGCATCGGCGCGCTGTTCGCGGCCAAGGGTGTCGAGATGCGCTGCTGCCCACGCGCCGCGGCGGCTTTGGCGGGTTTGTCTGGCGTGGTGCTGGCCGATGAGGCCGACTGGTCCACCGAGTACCTGGCCCCGATCATCAGCATCAAGGTGGTCGACTCGCTGATGGAAGCCATCGCGCACATCAACCGCTATGGCTCGCACCACACCGACGCCATCCTGACCCACCACCACCCCAACGCGATGCGGTTTTTGCGCGAGGTCGACTCGGCCAGCGTGATGGTCAACGTCAGCACCCGTTTTGCCGACGGCTTCGAGTACGGCCTGGGCGCAGAAATCGGCATCAGCACCGACAAGTTCCACGCCCGCGGCCCGGTCGGCCTGGAAGGCCTGACGTCGCTGAAGTGGGTGGTGCTGGGCCAGGGCGAAGTGCGCACTTGAACGCCTCAACGGTGAGCGCGTATGGCGTTGCCACGCTGGCGCTGGCCGCGGTGTTGGTGTTCTGGGTGATCGGTGCTTACAACCGCCTGGTGGCGATGCGCAATGAAATCGCCCAGGCTTGGGCCAAGGTCCAGGTGGCGCTGGATCAGCGCAGCGCCGCGGTGGAACCCTTGGGCCTGGCCTTGCGCGAGCCGATGGCGGCCGAGCAAGGGGCACTGGACACCTGGCTGGCCGCCCACGCCGAAGCGGCCAAGGCGGCCACCCGTCTGGCCGCCCGCGTGGTTGATCAACCAACAGCCCAAGCCTGGGTCACCGCCGAAGCCGCACTGGCCGCCGCGGCCAGCCGGGTGCTGGCGCTGCTGGACCAGCACGCCGAGCTGCGGCAGCAGGAACAGGTGGCCGACTTGACGACCCGTTGGCGCGAAGCCCAGGCGCGCCTGCCCTTTGCGCGCCAGTTGTTCAACGAAGCGGCACAGTCGTACAACGACGCGCGGGTGGTGTTCCCGACCCGGTGGGTGGCAGCGGGCTTCAAGTTGCGCGCAGCCGGCTTGATCTGATCCGAGGTCGCTGACGGCGGGGGGCTGCAGCCGCTAGAGCTTGGGACCGAGCGGCAGCAGCCGCTAGAGCTTGGGACCGAGCGGCAGCAGCCGCTCGGAGGGCGGTACCTCGACGTCGCCATCAAACTCCACCGCGATCTGCATGCACACTGCCCGGCACAGGGTGGCCGCGCGTTCACTGCCAATGCGGTAATAGATCTGCGTCGCGTCGCGCCGCTTGGCCAACACACCCGCGCGGTACAGCGTGGCCAGGTGCTGGCTCATGTTGGGTTGGGTGGTGTCGATCTCGCCCAGCAACTGCGAGACGTTCTTTTCGCGGCCGCACAGCGCGCTGATGATCTTCAGGCGGATCGGCGTGGCCAGCAGTCGAAAGAGTTCAGCCGCCGAGTCGAAGACCTGGTCGGACTCATCGGTCGCGCCGTTGGTCGCGCTGCTGGGGTCGACGGGTTCTGCAGCCATCGCCGGATTGTCACGGAAGCCGGCGCGGTTCACGACCGGGCTCCTTTCTGGGCCAGCGGCAAGAACGCCAGCACATCCTCTTCAAACATCTCGCCCGGCAAGACCTGTTGCAAGCGGCCGTGGCGATCGACATAGACCGTCAGCGGAATCACTTTGCGTTCGCTCAACGCAGCAGCCAGTGGCAGGTGCTCCAGCGTGATGTCGAAACTGTAGCCCTGCGCTTGCGCATAACGCCGAATCGTTGCGGCGTCGCGTTCGCGTGCCACCGCCAACACGCGCAGCGGTGAGCCGGCGGCCAAGGCCGCCCGGTGCAGCTTTTCCAGGTGCTGGTTGTGGCGGCGGCAAAACGGACAGGTGGTGGTCCAGAACACCACCACCGCGGGCTTGGCTTGCAGATCGGTGGCGGTGAGCGACTTGCCGTCGAGCAAGGCCGTCACGGCAGGCCACTGCACCGGCTGCCCAGGCTGGGCCGGCGCCGCGTTGGCGGCGGGCAGTGCCAGCGGGCCCCAGCCCAGCAGGCCCAGCGC
>JANMHH010000297.1:0-14734 GCA_031375065.1 Rubrivivax sp.
CGGTGGCATCTATGCCACGCCGTTCAAGGACATGCAGGCCAAGCACCCCGGCCGCGCCCTTGAAAAGGCCGTCAAGGGCATGCTGCCCAAAGGCCCGCTGGGCTACGCGATGGTCAAGAAGCTGAAGGTTTATGCCGGTGACACCCACCCGCACGCCGCTCAGCAGCCCAAACCGCTCGAGTTTTGAGGACGAAGCGATGATCGGACACTGGAACTACGGCACCGGCCGCCGCAAATCAAGCGTGGCTCGTGTGTTTATCAAAAAGGGCAACGGCCAGATCATGATCAATGGTAAGACCATTGACGATTACTTTGGTCGCCAAACCTCGATCATGATTGTTCGCCAGCCGTTGCTGCTGACGGGCAACAACGAGTCCTTCGACATCAAGATCAACGTGCACGGCGGCGGTGAATCCGGCCAGGCCGGCGCCGTTCGCCACGGCATCACCCGTGCGCTGATCGACTACGACACCGCGCTCAAGCCCGACCTGAGCCGTGCCGGCTTCGTGACGCGTGATGCGCGTGAAGTCGAACGCAAGAAGGTCGGCTTGCACGGCGCGCGTCGCCGCAAGCAGTTCAGCAAGCGCTGATCAACCTTGCAAGGCCACCTTCGGGTGGCCTTTTGCCTGGTTGGCCCGAACTTTGGCGCCATGCGCTGGAAACTGCTGCGACGAAGACTCTCGGTGAGCGCACCGAGGATGATCGTGCGCAGCCACTTGCCCTGGCCTTTGCGCTGGGCCGCGTTTGGAGTGATGCTGGGTTTTTCGGCCGCCCTGGCGCTGTGGGCCTTTGAATTGGGCAAAGACCTGGCGGGCCTGGACCGCGGCGACAAGGAAGAGCTGTTGCGCATCCGCACCGAGTTGGCCCAGTTGCAAACCAGCCATACCCAGGCGACCCAGATCGCCAACACCGCGGACAGCCTGCTCAAGACAGAGCGCGCCGCCCAGGAGCGGCTGGCTCAGCAGGTGCGCCAGCTCGAAGCCGACAAACAGACGCTGCGCGCTGACCTGGGGTTTTATGAACGGCTGTTGCCGACAGCGGGCGAAGGCTTGCAGGTCCGTGGCTTGCAAGCTCAGCTAGGCACCCCTGGCCAGCTGAAGTACCAACTGCTGGTGGTGCAGAACGGCAAGGCCGTGACCGAATTCAAAGGCCGCTACGACGTGGTGTTGAGCGGGCAGCTCGAAGGCAAGTCGTGGTCGCAACCATTGCCCGGTGGTCCACTGGCGCTGCAGATGCGTCAAGTTACAAGGGTGGAAGGGCTGATCGACCATCCAGACGCGGCCGTGATAAAAGCGGTGCAGGTCAGGGTGATGGACGCCGCAGGCGTCACCAAAGCGACGCAGACCGTTCGGCTGTGATCGTTCATCCAGGAGATTCTCAATGTGGACAGTGAAGAAAAAGCCGCCCCCGATTCGCAGCCTGATTGGTGAAGGGGTGGTCGTCAGCGGCGACCTGAAATTCAGCGAAGGTTTGCGGGTGGACGGCCACGTGATGGGTGACGTGGTGGCCAACGCCGATGCACGCAGCATCCTGGTCATCAGTGACAATGCCCGGGTACACGGCAGGGTGTTCGCCAGCCATGTGATCATCAACGGAACGGTGCATGGCGCCATCCATTGCACTGAATTGCTGGAACTGCAGCCGAAAGCCCGGGTTGTGGGCGACATTCGTTATGAAATGATAGAAATGCACCCGGGCTCTTCGGTAGAAGGCGAACTCAAGCCCTTGAAGAGCGCCGAAAAGCCCGCATTGAAGCTTGCAGCGTCGAACGACGCGTGACCCTTAATTTCGAAAGCCCGCCATGAACGCTGTAGCTGAAGCCATCACCCCCGTCGCCGACGAGATGCCCGCACCGCTGATCTTCACCGACAGCGCTGCGGCCAAGGTCAAAGACCTGGTGGACGAAGAAGGCAACCCCGAACTGAAGCTGCGCGTTTTTGTGCAGGGCGGCGGCTGCTCCGGTTTCCAGTACGGCTTCACGTTTGACGAAGTGGTCAATGAAGACGACACCCAGATGTCGAAGAACGGTGTCACCTTGTTGATCGACGCGATGAGCCTGCAGTACCTGGGCGGCGCTGAGATCGACTACAAGGAAGACCTGCAAGGCGCGCAGTTCGTCATCAAGAACCCCAACGCCACCACCACCTGCGGCTGCGGTTCGTCGTTTTCGGCCTGAACCCTTGCGCCACCCTTCAAGTTGAAGGGTGGTATGCGCCGAGCACACGGGAGCCTTTGGCGCCCGTCACAGCAGGCAGGTTGCCTGCTGAGCCAGCGATGTGTGCGCACGCCAACCAAGCGAAGGCCATGGCCTCGACCTGATCGGGGGCCAGTCCTTCGGTGGCGGTGCTCCGGACCCGGGTTTCAGGGCCCACCCGCCCAGCCAGCCTGGACATCAGGTGGGCATTGAATGCACCACCGCCACAAACCAGCAGCTCGGTACACGTCGGCGCATGCCGTCGCAAGGCCTGCGCCACGGTGGCGGCGGTGAACTCCGCCAGCGTGGCCATCACGTCCTGCGGCGTGGTGCGGTCGTCAGCGGTGTGCTGTTCCAGCCAGCGCTGGTCAAAGAGGTCTCGCCCGGTGCTTTTGGGCGGTGACCGCTGAAGGTAAGGCTCGGTCAGCAGAGCGGCCAGCAGCCCGCCTTGAACCTGCCCGCCGGCGGCCCAGGCGCCGTTGGCGTCAAAGGGGCTGGCCCGGTGGCGCTGTATCCACAGGTCCATCAGCATGTTGCCCGGCCCGGTGTCGAAGCCGAGCACCTGGCCATCCGGCCTGAGCAAGGTCAGGTTGGCGATGCCGCCGAGGTTGAGAACCGCCACCGGAACCCCCGGGCGCGCAAAGCAGCTGGCGTGGAAGGCCGGAACCAACGGTGCACCTTGACCGCCCGCTGCCACGTCGCGCGAGCGAAAGTCGCAGACCACCGCAATGCCGGTCAATTCGGCCAGCAGCGCGCCATTCATCAGCTGCAGGGTGTAGCCATGACCGTCAAATTCGCCCGGACGGTGGCGCACCGTTTGCCCGTGTGCGCCCAGGGCCACCACATCAGACGCCTTCAGGTCGGCCTGCTGCAGCAGCAGGCTCACAACTTGAGCGTAAGCCTTCATCAGCGCATTGGCGGCCAAGGCAGCCCGGTGCAGCTCGTCCAAGCCGCTGCGGTTGAGGGCCAACAGTTCAGCCTTGAGACCGGCCTGAAAGGCCAAGTGCGCGTGCGCCCGGGACACCAGCCGAGCTGACGGCAATAGGCTTGTTTGGCCGGTTTGGCTGGTTTGGCCAGTTCGAGCCGGACTCGGCGCGTCATCTGCCACGTGAGCCAGCACGCCATCCACACCGTCCAGTGAGGTGCCCGACATCAGCCCGATGAACCAGGCCATCGTTGAATCTGCTGGCCGAGATTACTCGACCGTGCGCCGCTGGCTGGTCAGCGTCTGCGCCACATCCAACTTGGCCTGCACGGTGCGCACGACTTCAGAAAACTGAATTCGTGCTTGAGCGTCCAGCGCCAACGTTTCGGTGCTGCGGGCAACACGAAGTGGGTCTTGGTGCTGGCCATTGACGCGGAACTCAAAGTGCAGATGTGGCCCCGTGGCCCAGCCCGTCATGCCCACCGCACCCAGGCGCTGGCCTTGCGCCACGCGCTGGCCCACCGTGACATCCTTGCGGCTCAGGTGGGCGTACAGGGTGCTCTTGCCGTTGCCGTGGGTCAGCTGCACGACATTGCCGTAGCCATTCTTCCACCCGGCAAACTCGACGACCCCGTCGCCCACCGCTCGCACGGGGGTACCAGAAGGTGCGCCGTAATCAACGCCCAAGTGGGCACGCCAAGTCTGCATCAAGGGGTGAAAACGCATGGCAAAGCCCGACGTCACGCGCGAGAACTCCATCGGGCTGGCCAAAAACACGCGCCGCTTGCTGCGGCCGTCCAAAGCGTAGTAGCCGCCGCGCCCGTTGGCCGACGCGAACCAGACCGCATGGTGGGCGCGCCCCGCGTTGACGAACTCGGCAGCCTGGATGCGCCCGGCGCCTTCGTTCCAGGGAACGGGCTGGTCGTCGGCGGTCAGCGTCTCGTAGGCCACGCTGAAGGTGTCGCCCTTGCGCAGCTCCCGGTGAAAGTCGATGTCGGTGGAAAAGATGTCCGACAGTTCGGCGGCCACGCTGTCGGGCAGGTCCGCTTCGTCGGTGGCCGCAAACAAACTGCTGCGGATGGTGCCGCTGGCCAGGCGGGTGGTGCTGCCGTAGGGCGCAGCGCGCAGGCTGGACTGCCAACGCCCGTCGCTGCCGCGGGCCAGACTCATGCGGTTGAAATGGGTCTTGGCCAGCTCGGCACTTTCGTTGGGGAAGCGGGCCACCAGGTCTTGCAGCGATCCGTCGGCACTGGTGTTGACGGCGACCAGCTTGCCACCGCGGCCACTGAGCAGTTGGCGGCTGAGGTAGTCGCTGCGCATGAAGGCTGCAGCGGTGGCATCGCGTACCCCCAGTCGCGTCAGCAGGGACTCCACGGTGTCGGTGGACCGGGTGATGTCACTGCGCGACAGCGTCAGCTCTTGCGCGGCCAGCGCGTCCAGCTGTGACTGCAAACCGGTGGGCTGCACCGTCTGTGTGATCAGGCGCTGTGGCAGCAGTGTGGGCTCGTTGACCAAAGGCGCCACGGCAATGGCCGTGATGCCGGTGCCGGCGAGCAACGCGGTCAGGGCCACAACGATGGCGAAGCGATTGCGCCGGCCAAATTGTTCCAGGTCTTGTGCAGCGGGTAAGGGAGGAAGGGTCACGCGGGAGGGTGGCGCAAAGGGTTGGCTTGGAAAACGAATCAGGTACCGAGTCGAATCGCGAGGCGGATCACGAGAGGCACAAGACGCGCCAGTCAGGGTCGATGGGCTTGAACCTTTGCCCGGCTGCTGTTGGGCAGCGCGAGACCCGGCTGGAACTGGTACCCGTCCACTAGAATTCAGCGCTGGCTGCTGGGCATGGCACAACGGAGCTGCTGTTGGCGCAACGAGCGGCGGAGTATAGCGAAGCCCCCCGTTTGATCCCCCCACAAGACCCCCCGCTTTCCATGCCCATGTCAGAGACCCCCAGCACGCCCTCGGGATCGGTCCCCCTTCACCCCATCACCGACCGGGTGCGCGAAGCCTTGGCGGTGTCCCTGCGCGGTTGCGAAGAGCTCTTGCCCGAGGCGGATTGGCTGAAAAAGCTGGCGCGCTCCGAAGCCACCGGCCAGCCGCTGCGCATCAAGCTGGGCCTGGACCCGACCGCGCCTGACATCCATATCGGCCACACGGTGGTCTTGAACAAGATGCGCCAGCTGCAGGACCTCGGGCATACGGTGATATTTCTCATCGGCGACTTCACGTCGATGATCGGCGACCCTTCCGGGCGCAACGCCACCCGCCCGCCGCTGACCCGCGAGCAGATCGAAGCCAACGCCCAGACCTACTACCGCCAGGCCAGCCTGGTGCTGGACCCCGCCAAGACCGAGGTCCGCTACAACAGCGAATGGAGCGACCCGCTGGGCGCGCGCGGTATGATTCAGTTGGCCGCCAAGTACACCCTGGCGCGCATGCTGGAGCGCGACGATTTCACCAAGCGCTTCAAGGCCGGCAACCCCATCAGCGTGCATGAACTGCTCTACCCGCTGATGCAGGGCTACGACTCGGTGGCGTTGAAGAGCGACCTGGAATTGGGCGGCACCGACCAGAAGTTCAACCTGCTGGTGGGGCGTGCGCTGCAAAGTGAATACGGCCAAGAGCCGCAGTGCATCCTGACCATGCCCTTGCTCGAAGGCCTGGACGGCGTCGAGAAGATGAGCAAGAGCAAAAACAACACCATCGCCATCACCGACGACGCCAACACCATGTTCGCCAAGGTGCTGTCGATCAGCGATGTGCAGATGTGGAAGTGGTTCACGCTGCTGTCCTGGCGCCCTGAATCTGAAGTGGCCCAGCTCAAGCGCGAGACCGAGGCTGGCCGCAACCCCAAGGACGCCAAGGTGCTGCTGGCCAAGGAGCTCACTGCGCGTTTTCACAACCGCAGTGCTGCGGACGCCGCCGAACAAGACTTTCAGCGCCGCGCGGCTGGGGGTGCGCCCGATGACATGCCCGAGGTGGCGCTGAGTGGCGCCCCGTTGGCGATTGGCGCACTGCTCAAGCAGGCCGGTCTGGTGCCGTCCACCAGCGAGGGCTTGCGCATGGTGGAGCAGGGCGGCGTGCGCATTGACGGCGCGGTGGTCAGCGACAAGGGCTTGAAGGTGATGGCCGGCAGCTGCGTGGTGCAGGTCGGCAAGCGCAAGTTCGCGCGCGTCACCGTGTCGGTCTGACGGCGCGGCGCGCGACCATGCAGGTCAGCGCCTACCTCAAGCTGTCCATTGCGGTGGCGGTGGCCACCATCACGCTGAAAACCGGTGCATGGTGGGTCAGCGACAGCGTCAGCTTGCTCAGCGACGCGCTGGAGTCGCTGGTCAACCTGGCTGGCGCGATGTTTGCGCTGGCGTTGGTGACCGTGGCTGCGCAGCCACCCGACGAAGACCACCCCTACGGCCACCACAAGGCAGAGTATTTTTCCAGCGGCTTTGAAGGCGTGCTGATCTTCGTTGCGGCCATGGCCATCGTGTGGGCCGCGGTGCACCGCCTGCTCGACCCGCAACCGTTGCAGGCGGTGGGCTTGGGCATCACCTTGTCGGTGGTCAGTTCCGCCATGAACGGTGCGCTGGCCTACAGCATGCTGCGCAAAGCGCGTGCCGCGCGGTCGATGGCGTTGGAAGCCGATGCACGGCACCTCTACACCGACGTCTGGACCAGCGGCGGTGTGGTGGTGGGGCTGCTGGCCGCGCAAGCCACCGGCTGGCTGTGGCTGGACCCGGTGGTGGCCATCGCGGTGGCGCTGAACATCCTGCGCGAAGGTGCGTCGCTGGTGTGGCGCTCGGCCGGTGGCCTGATGGACCAGGCCCTGGAGCCCGAGGTGCGCGGCGAAATCGACAAGGTACTGGAAAGTTTTGCCCACCACGCGATCCGCTTCGACCATGTGGGCACGCGCCGCGCCGGACAGCGGCGCTTTGTCGACCTGCACATGCACATGCCGGCGGCTTGGACGCTGGGCCGCGCTGCTGCAGTGCGCACCAGCGTCGAGCAAGCCTTGATGAGCGCGGTGCCGGGTTTGCGCGCCACCATCCAGCTGTTGCCGCTGGACGTGGAAGCCCACTTCGATGACCCCACCGACCCCAAGGACCCCTTGTGATCGCGCTGGTGCAGCGGGTGCTGCAGGCCCGGGTCGAGGTGGCTGGTCTCACCGTCGGTGCCATTGCCCAAGGCCTGCTGGTGCTGGTCTGCGCGGAGCCTGATGACACCGATGCTTTGGCCAGCAAAATGGTCGACAAGCTGCTGAAACTGCGCATCTTCAGCGACGACACCGGCAAGATGAACCGCAGTGTGCAAGACGTCGGCGGTGGGCTCTTGATCGTTTCGCAGTTCACGCTGGCGGCCGACGTGTCGGGTGGCAACCGGCCCAGCTTTACCGGTGCAGCGTCGCCCGACCAGGGCCAGGCGCTCTACAACACCGTGTTGAGTCTGGCCCGCAGCCGCCACCCGGTGGTGGCCAGCGGCTGTTTTGGCGCGGACATGCAACTGCACCTGGTCAACGACGGCCCGGTGACCATCCCCATCACCTTGCGCTGAGCAGCCAACTGCGCAGTGCGGTGCCGGGCCTGGCGCCCCACTGCTCGGCGCAGGCATTGACGTGCGAAATGACGCCGGTGCTCAGCGTGGAGTTGGCGTCGCCGATGCGTGCGCTCAGGTGTGAGACCGTACAAGCCGCCACACCCGCGTTTTGCAGCAGCGCCAGTGCGGCCATGCCGGCCTGGTCCAGGCCCACGCCGGCGTCGTTGAAGACAGCCAGCTTGACCTGCGCCAGCAGCGCAAACCGGCCGGCGCTCAGGCCCCCGTGAGAGCCGCACACCACCACGCAGCCGGCGCCGGGCCCGATGGCCTCGGT
The DNA here is from genome assembly GCA_031375065.1 of Rubrivivax sp. GTDB lineage: Bacteria > Pseudomonadota > Gammaproteobacteria > Burkholderiales > Burkholderiaceae_C > Rubrivivax. The sequence goes on from JANMHH010000297.1 coordinate 7,978, forward strand.
GATGCTGTCCAGCACCAGCACCGGTGCGCCGAACGAAAAAAGGCCGCCCGGGTGGGCGGCCTCGTTCAACGCTGCCATCGGCAAAACGGGGTGCGGATGGCTTCAGGCAGCGCTCAGTCCAAGCTCAGGCGGCACCCAATCAGTCGGCGTACTGGCCTGCGGCCTTGATGACAGCGCCCCACTTGTCGGTTTCGGCGGTGACGAACTTCTTGTGCTCGGCGGGCGAGGTGCGCGCATCGGTCACCACCACGGCGCCCAGCGCCTCTTGGCGCTTGATGAAATCAGCGTCTTTCAAGGCCTCTTTCAGCGCCGCGTTCAGGCGGTCCACCACCGCTTGCGGCGTGCCTTTGGGCGCATACAGGCCGTGCCAGATGCTGACGTTGAAGCCCTTCAGGCCCAGCTCGTCCAAGGTGGGCAGCTTGCCCAGCACGGGCGTGTTGACACGCTTGGTGGTCGACACGGCATAAGCCTGCACGGCAGCGGCGGCGATCTGGCCGGTGGTGTTGGTGGTTTGGTCGCACATGATGTCGACCTGGCCGCCCAGCAGGTCGTTCATGGCCGGGGCCGTGCCTTTGTAGGGCACCGTGGTCATGTCGATCTTGATGCTGCTCTGGAACATCAGGCCGCACAGGTGAGAAGCTGATCCCAGGCCGGCGTTGGCCAGATTGATCTTGCCCTTGTTGTCGTTCAGCCACTTGACCAGTTCGGGGTAGGTGGCGGCAGGCAGGGTCTTGCGGCCCAGCAACGTCATCGGCACGTCGTTGATCATGCCCAGGTACTCGAAGTCGCTGCTCGAGTTGTAGCTGAGCTTGCGGTACAGGCCGGGGATGGTGGCCATGCCGATGTGGTGCAGCAGCAGCGTATAGCCATCAGGGCTGGCCTTGGCCACCTTGGCTGCACCCAGCGAGCCACCGGCGCCGCCGACGTTTTCAACCACCACCGTGGCGCCGCCCAAGGGCTTGCGCATGGCCTCGGCGAAGTCGCGCGCCACCTTGTCGGTGGGGCCACCGGCCGCGAAGGGCACCACCAGGGTGATGGGCTTGTCAGGGAATGCAGCCCAGATGGGGCCCGCAGCGACCGCCGTTGCAAGAGCCAACAAAGTCTTTTTCATCACGTGTCTCCGAGTTCGATTCGCCAAAGCCGTGATGGTAGGTACAGCCGCCACTTTGCGCTGCGTGGAAATTACTTAGCCCCTTGGAACGGGAGGGGAGGGGCGGGGAGGAGATGCGTGGCGCCTCCCCAGCCACACCTGCCAGCGGGCTTCTTAACGGTAGCTGCGCTTGTCTTCGATCACCTTGCCGTCGTTGGGCAGCTGACCGGGCGCCACCAGCACGATGTCGGCCCGCAGTTTGGTCACGTCACGTACGGTGTTGGCCACGGCCGCTGACAGCCCGTCCAAGGTGCTGGGGCTCTCGATGTGCAGGGTCATGCGGTCGTTGGCCATTTCGCCTTCCACCACCAACCGGGCCCGGGCCACCTCGGGATGGCGCTTGAGCACCTCGGCCACCTGGCTGGGGTGGACAAACATGCCGCGCACCTTGGCGGTCTGATCGGCGCGGCCCATCCAGCCCTTGATGCGGGTGTTGCTGCGGCCGGTGGGGCAGGGGCCTGCCAGCACGGCGCTCAGGTCGCCGGTGCCAAAGCGCACCAGCGGATAGTCGGGGTTGAACACCGTCACCACCACTTCGCCCACCTCGCCGTCGGGCACGGTGTCGGCGGTGCCGGGCCGCACGATTTCGAGCAGGATGCCCTCGTCCAGCACCAGCCCCTCACGCGCCGCTGTCTCGTAGGCGATGACACCGGCTTCGGCCGTGGCGTAGGCCTGGTAAGCGGTGATGCCACGCTCGGCCAGCCAATCGCGCAGGCTGGGCGGGAAGGCCTCGCCGCTGACCAAAGCCTTTTTCAGGCTGGGCAGGGCCACGCCCATCTCTTGTGCCTTTTCGATCAGGATGCGCAAGAAGCTGGGCGTGCCGGCATACGCGTCGGGTTGCAGATCGGCCATGGCCTGCAACTGCAGTTCGGTGTTGCCCACCCCGCCCGGGAAGACGGTACAGCCCAGCGCCAAGGCCCCGCTTTCCATGATCCAGGCGCCCGGTGTCAGGTGGTAGCTGAAGCTGTTGTGGACCAGGTCTCCGGCCACAAAACCGGCGGCGTGCATGGCGCGGGCCGTGCGCCAGTAGTCGCTGGCCGCGCCTTCGGGCTCGTAGATGGGGCCCGGCGATTGGTAGACACGCTTGGCCGGCCGCAGCGCGCGCTGCGCTGTCCAGCCCAGTGCTGAAAAGCCGCCAAAGACGCTGCCCGCGTGCCGGGCTTTCTGCTTCTCGAACAGCTCGTGCTTGCGCGTCACCGGCAGCAGGGCCAGTGCGGCGCGGGTCTGCACGCTGTTGGGGTCGACACCGGCCAGGCACTGTGCCAGCGCGGGAACGGCCATGGCCGCGCGCAGGTGGCCTGGCAGGGCCGCCATCAAGGTGGCTTCTCGCTCGGCCGGTGCGCGGGTTTCCAGCGCGGTGTGGGCTTGACTGTTGCTCATGGGGCCGGCTTGGTTGGGTGCTGGATCAAAGGTTGAAAGGCGGGGAAAGAGCGGGGGAATCGGCTTCACTGTGGGCTTCACTGTCGGTCAGCGGATGCGCCTGGATGGGGCCGGACTCAGTCCTCCTGGTCCCAGCGCGCCAGCCGCTTTTTGACGTCGTCAAGCAGCTTGCGCTGCTCGGTTGTGGACTTCACCAACACGGTGTCCCATTGCGGCGTCAAGGCCAGTTTGCGCGCCAGTTTTGCCGTGATGGTGGTGGTGTCTGCGGAAAGTTCCACCACGCGCTTGCCGCGCAGCTCGAAGCTGTTGCCACGCTCAGCCAGCTTCAGGTCACGCAAGCTGCGCCTGATCTGAAGCAGCGCTTCTTCGGGCTTGAACGGCGGCGGCGAGAAGCCACCCAGGTCATCGTCAGCCATCGCCTAGGACAACCAACGCTTGCGGCGCTTGTAGCTCTTGCCGCCCTTGAAGCTCTTGCGGTCGCCACCGCCCATGCCCAGGTAAAACTCCTTGACGTCTTCGTTTTCGCGCAGCGCCTTGGCTTCGCCGTCCATCACGATGCGGCCGTTTTCCAAGATGTAGCCGTAGTCGGCGTAGCGCAGCGCCATGTTGGTGTTTTGCTCGGCCAGCAAGAAGGTGACCTTCTCTCGCTGGTTCAGGTCTTTGACGATCTCGAACACCTCTTCGACGATCTGCGGTGCCAGGCCCATGCTGGGCTCGTCGAGCAACACCATCTTCGGGTTGGCCATCAGCGCGCGGCCGATGGCGCACATCTGCTGCTCACCGCCGCTGGTGTAGGCGGCCTGGCTGGTGCGCCGTTCCTTCAGCCGCGGGAAGTAGTTGTAGACCTTCTCCAGCGTGGCCGCCACGGCGGCCTTGCCGTCTTTGCGCGTGTAGGCGCCGGTCATCAGGTTGTCTTCGATGGACAGATGGGCAAAACAGTGGCGGCCTTCCATGACCTGGATCACGCCGCGGTTGACCATCTCGCTGGTGCTGAGCTTTTCAATGCGCTCGCCACGCAGCTCGATGCTGCCCTTGGTGACCTCACCGCGCTCACCGGCCAGCAGGTTGCTGACCGCGCGCAGCGTGGTCGTCTTGCCCGCGCCGTTGCCACCCAGCAAAGCCACCACACCACCCTCGGGCACCTGGAGCGAAACGCCCTTGAGCACCAGGATGACGTGGTTGTAGATGACTTCGATGCCGTTGACGTTGAGAAGGATGTTGCTCATTGAGATTCCGATGCATCCATTGCAGCTAGGGCGGACAAGGCAGACAAGGCAGCCAGGGCCGGCAGTCAACCAAGGCAGCCAGGGCCGGCGGCATAGCCGCCGCCCGCCCCTCAAGCAGCCGCCGCGGAACCGGCTTTGCCGGGCCGCCAGGGGCTGCCCCCCTTGAGGGGGGAGCGGCGTCAGCCGCTCCGGGGGGTGGGCTAGCTTTGGCAATCCGCGCCCGTGCGGCGCTCGATCTTCTTCTCGGCCGCGTACTTGTCGGCAGCAGCCTTGATCATCGGCTTGATGATGGCGCTGTCGCTTTCGTACCAGTCCGAAGTGAAGTTCCACTTCTTGCCGTCCCAGGTGTGGACGCGGGCCCAGGTGGCGCCACGGTGGTCGGCGCAGCTGGTGCTGATGGGGCGCATCACGCCCGCAAAGCCCAGCGCGTCCAGCTTCTTCTGGTCCAGCGTCAGGTTTTCATAACCCCAGCGGGCTTGTTCGCCGGTCATGACTTTGCCCTTGCCATAGCGCTCTTGCGCGCGGCGCACACCTTCCACCGCCAACATGGCCGCAGACAGGCCACGCATGTAAAGGACCTGGCCGACTTCGTCCTTGGCACCCGTGCCTTGGCCCTTGTCATGCACCTTGGCCAGCACTTCCTTGACGATGGCCGAATTGGGTTCGGCGCCATGTTGCAGCGCCAGCCCGTTGTAGCCCTTGGCACCGTCGCCCACGTCCTTGACGTCCGGCTCAGCCGCGGCCCACCACACGCCGTACATCTTCTCGCGTGGGTAGCCGGTGGCTTGGGCTTCCTTGAGCGCGGTGCTGTTCATCACGCCCCAGCCCCAAAGCAACACATAGTCGGGGCGGTTCTGGCGGATTTGCAGCCAGGTGGCTTTTTGCTCCACGCCAGGGTGGGTCACAGGCAGTTGCGACAGCTCAAAGCCGTGCATCTTGCTGCGTTCCACCAGCAGCGGAATCGGCTCCTTGCCGAACGGGCTGTCGTGATAGACCAGCGCAAACTTCTTGCCCTTGAGCTTGTCCCAGCCGCCTTCTTTCTTGGCGATGTGCTGCAGCAGGATGTCGGCCGCGTCCCAGTAGGTGCCCGTCAGCGGAAAGTTCCACTTGAAGACGTTGCCGTCGGTGCTTTCGCTGCGGCCGTAGCCGGCGGTGATGAGCGGAATCTTGTCGCCTGGCGCCTTCTCGGTCAGCGCGAAGGTGATGCCGGTGGACAGCGGTTGGAATACCGTGGCGCCACCGTTCTTGCCCTTCAGGCGTTCGTAGCACTCCACGCCGCGGTCGGTGGCGTAGCCGGTTTCGCACTCTTCGAAACTGACCTTGACACCGTTGATGCCACCGCGTGCATTGGTCAGCTTCAGGTAGTCAACATAGCCGTTGGCAAACGGCACGCCGTTGGGTGCGTAGGCGCCGGTGCGGTACACCAGCACGGGGTAGAACTGCTCCTTGGCTTGCGCGAACGCCAGCGTCGAAGTCAGCAGGGTGCTTGCTGCAGCCACCGCAACCGCGGCGCCCAGGGCAAAGGTCTTGAACTTCATGTCTGCCTCCAGAGGTGGAACATTTTCAAACGGCACTCGTCAGTGCCCCGGTCAATCGAGCGGCCCGTCGGCCATCCGAACTTGTCAAAAGATCAATGCGGGAAGGGCCACAGGCGCAGCTTTTCTTTGGCCGTGGACCACAGTCGAGCCAGCCCGTGCGGCTCGACGATCAGAAAGAAGACGATCAGCGCGCCGAAGATCATCAGCTCGGCGTGCGCTACGGTGGCGGTGTCGATGTTCACGCCCACCAAGGCGCCCAGAGAAGGCAGCGCACGGTTCAGAAAGATCGGCAGGATGACGATGAAGGCGGCGCCAAAGAAGCTGCCCATGATCGAGCCCAGGCCGCCAATGATGATCATGAACAGCAGCTGGAAGCTGCGGTCGATGGAAAACGCAGCTGGCTCCCACGAGCCCAGGTGCACAAAGCCCCACAGCGCACCGGCCACGCCGACGATGAAGCTGCTGACGGCAAAGGCCGTGAGCTTGGCGTACACGGGGCGAATGCCGATGACCGAGGCCGCCACGTCCATGTCGCGAATGGCCATCCACTCGCGCCCGATGTGGCTGCGCACCAGGTTCTTGGCGGCAACGGCAAACACCACCAGGATGGCCAGGCACAGCAGGTACTTCTCATGCGGCGTGTTGATGGAAATGCCAAACACGTTGAGGTTGCTGATGCTGACCGAGCCGCTGGCGGTGTTGTTGGTGAACCATTTGACGCGCAAGAAAGCCCAGTCGCAAAAGAACTGTGCCGCCAGCGTGGCCACCGACAGATAAAGCCCCTTGATGCGCAAGCTGGGAATGCCAAACAGCACGCCCACCACCGTGGCGCAGCCACCACCCAGCAGCAATGCCAGCAGCAGCGGCATGCCATCGATGCGCACGCTGAAGTTGTAGGCCGCATAGGCCCCCACCGCCATGAAGGCGCCCGTGCCCAGGCTGATCTGTCCGCAATAACCCACCAGGATGTTCAGGCCCAGCGCCGCCAGGCTGAGGATCAGAAACGGAATCAGGATGGCGCGGAACATGTACTCGTCGACCAGCATCGGCACGGCCAGCGCGGCAAAGGCCACCACCAGCCAGATCGCGATGCGGTCTTGCGCAATCGGGAAGACCTGGCTGTCGTTGGTGTAGGTGGTCTTGAATTGACCGTTTTCGCGATACAGCATCAGGACTCCTGCCGGGCCGCCCCAAAGGAGGCCAGCGCCCCCTCGGGGGGCAGCGAATGAAATGAGCTTGGGGGCCACATGACTCAGACCCGATCGATGATCTTCTCGCCAAACAGCCCTTGCGGCCTGACGAGCAACACGAACAACACCAGTACGTAGCCAAACCAGATCTCGATGCCACCGCCCAGGTGCGGCCCGATGTAGACCTCGGACAGCTTTTCACCCACACCGATGATCAGCCCGCCGATGATCGCGCCGGGCACGCTGGTCAGGCCGCCCAGGATCACCACCGGC
>JANMHH010000313.1:0-15691 GCA_031375065.1 Rubrivivax sp.
GGCGCTCGACCCCTTCACCTCGCATGGCCAGGATGGCCTGCTGGACCCCACCGGCTACATCCTCAACGATGAGACGGTGGCGGTGCTGACCAAGCAGGCCCTGGTGCAGGCCCAGGCCGGCGTGGACATCGTGGCACCCAGCGACATGATGGATGGCCGCATCGGCGCCATCCGCAGCACGCTGGAAGAAGCCGGCGCCATCCACACCCGCATCATGGCCTACAGCGCCAAGTACGCCAGCGCCTTCTACGGCCCCTTCCGCGACGCCGTGGGCTCAACGGGGAACCTGGGCAAAGCCGACAAGAAGGTCTACCAGATGGACCCCGGCAACAGCGACGAAGCCCGGCGCGAAGTGGCGCGGGACATCGCCGAAGGCGCCGACATGGTGATGGTCAAGCCCGGCATGCCTTACCTGGACATCGTGCGCCGCGTCAAAGACGAGTTCCGGGTGCCGACCTTCGCCTACCAGGTCAGTGGCGAGTACGCCATGATCAAGGCAGCCGCCGCCAACGGCTGGCTCGACCACGACGCGGTGATGATGGAAGCGCTGTTGGCCTTCAAGCGTGCCGGTGCCGACGGCGTGTTGAGCTACTTTGCGCTGGACGCAGCGGCCAAGCTGCAACAGCGCTGATGCGGATCTATCACATCAGCGGCGAGCAGTTCACCGAACTGGACGCGCTGCCCGACAGCCTGCCAGCGCAGGGCTTCTTGTGGGTGGGCAGCACAAGGCGCGAATTCGAAGTTGCCGCGCCTGACCTGCAGACGGCCCTGCAACGCCTGGTGGCGGGGCAACTGGTCGACCTGCATGTCTCGGACCTGCTCAACAACCAGCTGCCCAGTCACTTCGACTACACCTCGTGGTACGACTTGATGGTGTTTCGGCGTCTGGCTGCGGGCGCGGGCAGTGAGGGTCTGTTTGTCGATGGAGCGCGGGGCACGTTGGCGACGGCGCGCAAGGCCTTGCAGTCGATCGACACCAGCCCGGTGGGCTTTGCGGTGTTTGACCGCGTGCTGATCACGGTCCACCCCGCCGCCTGCACGGTATTCGAGTACTTTGCTCAGCGCCTGGCGACGCAGGCCACGTCGGCCGAGTCGCGCGGCTCGGCGCGCATGCCCAGCAGCCCGTCAGACCTGATGCTGCGCATGCTCAACCACATGGTCGACGGTTATCTCGACTTGCGCCGTCTGTTGACGCGCCAGCTGGGTTATCTGCAGCAGGAACTGCTGGACCCGCGCAGCCGCTTTGACGACTGGGCCGTGCTGCTGGACTCGCGCAACGCCTTGCATTTGCTGGAAGACGTGTGCGAGGACCAGCGCAGCGCGGTCCAGGAGTGGATCGACGCACTGGACGAATGGCCTGAGGAAACTGACCCCCAGGCACGCCGCGAGCGCGAGCTGCTGCGGGTGCGCTCGCGCGATGTGCTGGAGCATGTCGAGCGCGTGCTGGGCCATGTGCGCCGGCTGGAGCAAAGCGCCGAAACCGCGGTGCAGATGCACTTCTCGGCCCTGGGCCACCGCACCAACGACATCATGCGCACCCTCACCGTGCTGACGGCCATCTTCTTGCCGCTGAACCTGATCACCGGGTTTTTTGGCATGAACTTCGATGGCCTGCCGCTGATTCACCAGTCGGCCGGGGTTTGGATTGCGCTGGCCATGATGCTGGCGGTGGCGCTGGGCCTGTGGCTGATGTTCAGGCGCAAGCGATTCATCGGTTCGCGCGACACATGAACGCCCCGCCAACGCGGCCTGCTTGCCGGTGAGGCCGACCTCCAGGCAGCTGTGGGTGCTGGTGGCGCTGACGCTGGTGTGGGGCCTGAACTGGCCGGCCATGAAGGTGGCGGTAAGCGGCTTGCCCGGGGCGCCCTTGAGCTTTCCGCCTTTGAGCTTTCGCGCCTTGTCCATGCTGCTGGGCCTGCCGGTGCTGGCCGCCGCGCTGCTGTGGTTGAAGATTCCGTTTGCGGTGCCGCGCCGCCATTGGCCCGAGTTGCTGCTCTTGACGCTGCTGAACATGGCGGTTTGGCATGTGATCGTCATCGTCAGCATGCAGCAGCTCAGCTCGGGTCGGTCTGCCATCCTGGGTTACACGATGCCGATCTTCGTTGCCTTGTGGGGCCGCGTGGCCTATGGCGAGCGGCTGACCGCCCGGCAGCTGCTGGGCGTGGCTGCTGCGGCCCTGGGCGTGGTGCTGTTGCTGTCGGGCGAGTTTTCCAAGCTGAGCGGATCGCCGTGGGCCGCCACCGCAGTGGTCTCGGCTGCCGCCATCTGGGCCGTGGGCACGCACCGGCTGCGCCGCTCGACCCTGCCGGTGCCCTTGCTGAGCATCGTGTTCTGGATGACGGCCCTGACCGCAGCGCTGATGGTGGTGCTGTCGGCGGCGCTGGAACGCAGCCAGTGGCGAACGCCCGAGCCCCACGTGTGGGGCTCGATTTTCTACAACGCCGTGGGTGTGTTTGGCTTTGCCCACGCGGCCTGGTTCTACCTGGCCCGCACCATGCCACCGGTGGCCAGTTCGATCAGCGTGATGATGATCCCGGTGCTGGGGGTGTTCAGTGGCGCCGTGCTGCTGGGCGAGACGCTGGTCTGGCAGGACTGGACCGCGGTGATCTTGATGGTTCTGGCGATTGGCCTGGTGGTGATGAAGCGCTGAGCCGCTGTCGGGCTGTGGCTCAGGTCTGCCGGTGCCGATTCAGGGGAGGGTTGCGGGCAAAGAAGCGCGTGATGCCATCGACCAGGGCCTGCACCAATTCCTGGCGGTAGGGCGCCGAGCGCAACAGCGCCTCTTCTTCCGGGTTGGAGATGAAGGCCGTCTCGACCAGGATGCTGGGGATGTCGGGTGCCTTGAGCACGGCAAAGCCGGCCTGTTCGACCTGCTTCTTGTGCAGCCGGCCGACGCGGCCGATGCGGCCCAGGACCTCGTCACCCAGCTTCAGGCTGTCCTTGATCTGGGCGGTGGTGCTCATGTCCAGCATGGCTTGCAGCAGTTGGCGGTCGCGCACTCCGGCCACGTTGATGCCGCCCACCTGATCGGCTGAGTTTTCACGCTCGGCCATCCAGCGGGCGGCCGTGCTGGTGGCACCCTTGGTGCTGAGCGCAAAGACGCTGGCACCGCGCGCTTCAGGGCGAAAGAAGGCGTCGGCGTGGATGCTGATGAAGAGGTCGGCCTGCACCCGGCGCGCTTTGCGCACACGTTCGTGCAGGGGCACAAAGAAGTCGGCGTCGCGGGTCAGCATGGCCCGCATGCCGGGGCGGGCGTTGAGCCGGTCGCGCAGTTGCAGCGCGATGGACAAAACCACGTCCTTCTCACGCAGCCCGGTGGGGCCGATGGCACCCGGGTCTTCACCACCGTGGCCGGGATCCAGGGCGACGATGATGAGGCGGTTCATGCGACGCCGTTCTTCCGCCGTGGCCGCAGACTGGGTGGGTGCGGGCCCCGGCTGCGCAGGTGTGGGTGGCAAGGCGGTGGCCGCTGTGTTTGCTGCTGTGTTTGCCGCTGCCGCTGCGGTTGCGGAGGCGGTCGCCGCAGCCGCGGCAGAAGCCGCTGCTGCTGCTGCTGCCGCTGCCGTTGCCGCTGCCGCTGCCGTGGCTGTGGCCGGGGCCGGGGCAGCGCCTGGCACCCCTGGAGCCGCTGCCGCGCCGCCAGCACCCGCAGCCCAGGTGCCGCGGTCGATGCGCGCAATCAACTCGCCCAGGGCGTCTTGCACCGCCCGCGCCGCCTGCTGTTCTGCGGCTTCCTTGTCGCGCACCAGCGCCAGCAGCGGGTCGACCTCCTGGGTCGGGAACAGGTCAAACACCAGCCGGTGTTTGTAGACCCCCACCGGGGCCAGCGCAAAGAGCTCGGGGCGGATCGGCTGCTTCAGGTCAAACACCAGCCGCACCACGCGGGTTTGGTACTGACCCACGCGCAGGCCGGCGATGAAAGGGTCGTCGGCGCGCACCTTGCCCACCAGTTCGCGCAGGGCCGGGCTGAGTTCGAGGTTGGCAATGTCCACCGCCAGACGGTGCGGCGCTTCGGTCAGCAGGTGGGTGGCTTGCAGGGGCTGATCGGACTCGATCGTGACGCGGGTGTAGTCGCTCGCCGGCCACAGCCGAACCGCCACGATGGCGGCACCCCAGGCCAGGTCATGGGCCCCCAGCAGCAAGGCCAGCTGGCCCAGCGTTTGCAGCGCGGCGCGGCGTGAGGGTGCTGTCATGGTGCGGGCAGGGTGTGCGTCCAAGCTTCAGGGTGGCAGCAAGGCCAAGCCCTTGGCAGTGCCTGCTTGCAGCGCCACCTTGCGCTGATCGCCGTCGCCGGGTTGAATGAAGATGCGCAGGTCGGCCGCTGGCAACAGGCCCGCCGCGTGCTCGGGCCACTCGGCCAGCTTCAAGCCCGGTGCGGCCAGCACGTCGCGAAAGCCGGCGTCCAGCAACTCGCGCGGATCGGTGAAGCGGTAGAAGTCAAAGTGCGACACGCTCAGGCCAGGCAACTCGTAGGGTTCCAGCACCGTGTAGGTCGGGCTCTTGATGCGGCCCTGCACACCCAATGCGCGCAGCAGGTGGCGAACCAAGGTGGTCTTGCCCGCGCCCAGCGGGCCGTGCAATTCAATGAACGCATGGCGCAGGTCGGGCTTGAGCGCCAAGGCGCGCGCAAAGGCCTCACAGGCCGCTTCATCGGGCCAGTGCAAGTTGCGGCTTTCTAGAATGGGCGCATGCCCGGCGAAGTTCACTTCAGCAAGGAGCAGCTGCTGGATCAGCTGCGTGGGTGGGCACGTGAGCTGGGATTCTCACAGATCGCGGTGGCCGATGTGGATTTGCTCAGCGCTGAGCAGGGCCTGCTGGACTGGCTGGCGGCCGGCTTTCATGGGCAGATGGGCTACATGGCCGTGCACGGCTTGAAGCGCGCGCGCCCGGCCGAGTTGATCCCCGGCACGGTGCGGGTGTTGACCGCGCGCATGGACTACCTGCCGCGTGGCAGCCGCGTTGATTGGGCCGCCCACGAACAAGCCCAGCAGTCCGACCCGGGCCAGGCGGTGGTGTCGGTTTACGCCCGTGGCCGCGACTACCACAAGGTCTTGCGCAACCGGCTGCAGCAGTTGGCCGACCGGTTGGCGGCTCAGGTGGGGCCGCTGGGTTACCGCGTGTTCACCGACTCGGCCCCGGTGCTCGAGGTCGAACTGGCCACCCGCGCCGGTTTGGGCTGGCGCGGCAAACACACCCTGGCCTTGTCGCGCGAAGCCGGCTCGATGTTCTTCCTGGGTGAGATCTTCATCGACCTGGACTTGCCGGTGGACGCACCGGTCAGCGCCCACTGCGGCCAGTGCACGGCCTGCCTCAGCGTCTGCCCGACCCAGGCCATCGTGGCGCCTTACCGGCTGGACGCGCGCCGCTGCATCAGCTACTTGACGATTGAACACCCGGGCAGCATTGCGCTGGAGCTGCGGCCCTTGATCGGCAACCGCATCTACGGCTGCGACGACTGCCAGCTGGTGTGTCCCTGGAACAAGTACGCGCAGCCCAGCACGCTGGCCGACTTTGACGCGCGTGCATCCGTCACCGAGCGCAGCATGCTGGAGCTGTGGTCCTGGACCGAGGCTGAATTTTTGCAGCGCACCGAAGGCAGTGCCATTCGCCGCATCGGTTGGACCCGCTGGCGGCGCAACCTGGCCGTCGGCCTGGGCAACGCCTGGCGCGAAGGCGGCGAGCTGGCCATCGCGCAGGCCTTGCAAGCAGCCCGCGAGGCCGCCGAACCGCTGGTGCAGGAACACATCGACTGGGCCTTGGCCCAGCGCGCCGTGGCCTGAGTGTCGGCGGGCATCGTGTTGGCGTGCCGGCTTCAGTGGCTGACCTGGCGCAAGGCGGCCAACCAGAAGGGCAGCCCCACCATGCCCAACAGTGTGGACACCGTGATCAGGCCGGCCGTGAAGCCGCCATGCCCGCCCATGCGCACGGCCAGCACGTAGGCGCTGGAGGCCGTGGGCAAGGCCGCAAAGGCCACCACCACGGCCTGTTGGCCAGCGGGCAGGCCGATCACGGACACCACCACCAGCGCCACCGCCGGCAACGCGGCGTGTTTGATGAACAGCAGGCTGGCGGCCAGTTTCGGGCCCTCGCGCAGCGCCCCCATCTGCAGACCGGCGCCGACGGCCATCAAGCCCAGCGGCAAGGCGGCGGCACCCAGTCGGCTCAACGTGGCGTTGGCCAGGTCGGGCAGGGTCAGCCCCAGCAGGTTGAAAACCAGGCCCGACACGGTGGCCAGGATCAAGGGGTTGCGGATCAGTTCGCGGCCCAGGCCCTGGCCGCCCTGGCGGGCCAGCGGCCACACCGCAGCCACGTTGACGAACGGCACGCAGACCGACACCAGCAGCGCCATCCAGGCCACGCCAGGCCCGCCAGCCAGGCGTTCAGACAGTGCCAGCGCCACGTAGGAGTTAAAACGAAACGCCGTCTGTGCGCCCGATGCGTGCAGGTAGGCGTCCACGCCAGGCAGCGCGCGCAGTCCGTACGCCAGCACCACCCCGATGGCCACCACCAGCAGCGCGCTGCAGGCCAAGGGCAGCGCGTCACCCAGAGCCAAGGGGTTGCGCACGATGGCCGTGAAGAGCAGCGCCGGAAAGAGCACAAAGTAGACCAGCCGCTCGACGCCGTCCCAGATCGGCCGGTTGAGGCTGGTGTGGCGGCAGATCAGGCAGCCCGCCAAAATCAGCGCAAAGTCGGGCAGCAACAGCAGGGCGTCGGACATGCGCCGAAGTATCGGGCCAAGCCGTTATGGTGGTTGCCACACGGACGGCGGTCAGCGGGCGAGGCAACATGCGCGTTGAGTCCAGACCCCTTCAAAACCACCATGTCCACGATGCCCCGAATCCTGCACTGCCTGATGCTGTCGATGTGCCTGTGCGCCTTTGACCCGCTGTGGGCACAGGAGCCACCGCGGGTGGTTGAAGGGCAAGCTTTTGCCAGGCGGGCCATGGTCGGTGGCACCGAGTTGCAGCTCAACGGAACCGGTGTGCGCTCGGTGGCCTGGTTCAAGGGTTACGCGGCCGGCCTGTACCTGTCACAGCGCAGCACCACGCTGCCCCATGTGCTGGCGGCCCGCGGTCCCAAGCGGCTGACACTGCGCATGCTTCAAGAGGTGCCGGCGGTGGAGTTCGTCAAGGCCCTCAACAAAGGCGTCGAGCGCAACACGGCTGCAGCCGAGTTGGCCGACCTGCAGCCCATGATGCGGCGCTTTGCCGAGCTGATCAGCCAGACCGCAACGGTGCGCAAGACCGATGTGATCGACCTCGACCTGGACCCCACGCGGGGCATGCTCTTTTCCGTCAATGGCACACTGCGCGGCGACGTGGCGGCTGGACCCGAGCTGTTCAACGCCTTGCTGCGGGCTTTCATGGGCGATCAGCCCTACGATCAAAAACTCAAGGCAGGCTTGCTGGAGGGCTTGTCCCGCAGCCCCGCATCACCCTGACCTTTCTCAATCGGAGACACTTTTCATGGCGCTCTTGCGAGTTTCAACCCTCATCCGCGCTGCTGCGCTGGCCTTGCCCTTGGTGGCCTCCGGTGGCCTGCAAGCTCAGACCTATCCCAGCAAGCCCGTGCGCTTGATCGTGCCCTTTGCGCCCGGCGGCACCACCGACATCGTCGCGCGCATCGTCAGCGAAAAGATGGGCACCGTGTTGGGCCAGCAGGTGGTGGTCGAAAACAAGGCCGGTGGCGGTGGTTCCATCGGTGCGCTCGAGATGATCCGCGCCACGCCCGACGGCCATGTGCTGGGCATGGCCACGGTGTCGACGACGGCGGCCAACCCGGCGATCAACTCAAAAATCGGCTATGACCCGGCGGTGGACTTCGTGCCCATCATCAACATCGCAGCCACGCCCAACGTGATCGCGGTGCACCCCAGTTTTCCGGCACGGGACTACAAGGGCTTCATCGCCGAGCTGAAGAAGAATCCGGGCAAGTACAGCTATGCCAGCTCAGGCACCGGCGGCATCGGCCACCTGCAGACCGAGCTCTTCAAGAGTCTGGCCGGCGTGTTCATGGCCCACATCCCGTATCGCGGCGCAGGGCCGGCGTTGAACGACACGGTGGCCGGCCAGGTGACGATCATCTTCGACAACATGCCGTCGGCGCTGCCCTTCATCAAGGACGGCCGCCTGATCCCCATCGTGGTGGCCGCTCCAGGCCGCCTGGCGCAGCTGCCCAATGTGCCCACCTTCAAGGAAGTCGGCCTGGAGCCGGTGAACCGCATGGCCTATTACGGCGTGCTGGCGCCCAAGGGCACGCCCAAGGACGTGGTCGACAAGGTGGCCACTGCGGTGAAGAAGACGCTGGAAGACGCCGGCGTGCGCAAGCGCATCGAAGACACCGGTTCGCTGATCGTGGGCAACACGCCCGAGCAGTTTGCGCTGCAGATGAAGGCCGAGCTCGAGGTCTACAAACAGGTCGTGGTCAAGCAGAAACTGAAGCTGGAGTAAGGCCGCAGCCGTGGCGCCGCCCAGCGCGGCTTCGATCGACCGTTTCATCGATGCGGTGTGGATCGAAGACGGCCTGGCAGCGCTCACGCTGGCCGCCTACCGGCGCGACCTGAGCCTGTACGCCACCTGGCTGCAGACCGAACACGGCCTGGTCCTGGATCAAAGCAGCGAAGCCCACCTGCTGGGCTTCATGCAACAGCGACATGCGTCGAGCCGGGCCACCACGGCCAACCGGCGGCTCACGGTCTTCAAGCGCTACTTCCGTTGGGCGCTGCGCGAGAACATCGTGCAGGCCGACCCCACGGTGCGCCTGTTGGCCGCGCGACAGCCGCTGCGTGTGCCCAAGACGCTGTCCGAGGCCCAGGTCGAAGCCTTGTTGGCAGCGCCCGATGCAAGCACACTGCGCGGACTGCGCGATAAGGCCATGATGGAGCTGATGTATGCCAGCGGCCTGCGGGTGACCGAGCTGGTGCAAAGCCGCACCATCCACCTGGGGCTAGACGAAGGGGTGCTGCGGGTCCTGGGCAAGGGCGCCCGCGAACGCCTGGTGCCCTTTGGCGAAGAAGCCCACGCTTGGCTGCAGCGCTACCTGGTCGACGCCAGGCCGCAGATTCTGGCCGGCCAGTCCAGTGACGACCTGTTCGTCACCCGCCACGCCAAGGGCATGTCACGCCAGATGTTCTGGAACCTGATCAAGCGCTATGCGCTGGCGGCGGGCATCCACGTTCCGCTGTCACCCCACACGCTGCGCCACGCCTTTGCCACCCACCTGCTCAACCACGGCGCGGACCTGCGGGCGGTGCAGATGCTGCTGGGGCATGCGGACATCGGCACCACCACCATCTACACCCATGTGGCGCGCGAGCGCTTGCGACAGCTGCACGCCAAGCACCATCCGCGCGGCTAGTCTCTCGAGCAGCGCTTGAGCGGCGTCCGCCCAGCGCTCGCAAAGTCGCATGAAAAAGCCGACCTCGGAGGTCGGCTTGTGCTGTGCAACCCAGCCCCACAGGGCTGGTGGCATCAGAAGTTGTGGCGCACGCCGGCAGCCAAGGAACTGAAGTCGCTGGCGTAACCGGTGTTGCGCTCGGCGTCAACCTTGGTATAGAAGCCGTAGACCTTGGTGCGCTTGCTCAGGTTGTAGTTGTAGCCCAGGGTGTACTGCTTGGCGCCGCTTTGGGACTGCTTGCTGTAGTCACCGGCCTTGCCCACGTTCAGGTGGAACTCGCTGGTACCCACCATGTAGAGACCGCTCAGGCGGAAGTTGGTGCGGTCACCGTTGCCATAGGCATTGGTGTCGCGTTGCACCATGCCGCCCACCGTGAAAGCGCCCATTTCATACAGGCCGCTGACGGCGAGCTGCTTGGCAGCGCCAAACTTCTCGTAGCCCAAGCCCAGGTGCAGCGCGCCGAGCTGGTAGTTGGCGGCCACGTCGTAGCTGCGTGCATTGGCGCTGCTGCCTTCGTTGGCGCTGACGGCCGCTTCGACGGTCAGGCCCTTGACGAACTCAGGCGTGCGGTAGGCCACCTTGTTGGTGTCACGGCCGATGTAGGCGTACAGCGCGTCGCTGGAAGTGCCCGTCTCGTGGTTGTGCATGCCGATGTAGTCGGACGTGGCGAAATAGGCTTCGCTGGTGAAGCGGCCCAGGCGAACCGTGCCAAAACCACCGCTCAGGTTGACTTCACTCTGGCGGCCCCAGAAAGCACCCGAGGGCAGCCCGGTGTCGGCGTTGAAACCGTGCTCCAGGATGAAGCCGGCACGCAAGCCGCCGCCGAGGTCTTCGGTGCCTTTGAAGCCAATGCGCGACGCGTTGTTTTGCAGGACCTGGGTCTTGACGCCATTGTTGTTTTGCGACTCGACCGTGAGGTTGAAACGGCCGTAAATGTTGACGCTGCTTTGCGCCATGGCGGCGCTGGTGGCCAGCGTGGCGATGGCGGCAACGATGAGGGTGCGGTTCATGAAATTCCTTCTGGAAGTGGAGATGTCGGTTCTGCAAACGTGAAAAGGTGCAGAACAACGCGTAAAGGCAGTCTAGACGCCCATTAGGGTGTTCCCCAGGTTGCGGCTGAATTCGACCGTAAAAAAGCGGTCCGGCGCAGCATCTGCACAACACCTGAGCAGCCGCGCGACCGCAGCTGCAGACAGGTGGTCCGGCCTCAGCGGCCGCGCAGGTGCGCCGGCGCTTCCAGCCGTTTGGCCAACACCGACAGCAGCAAGGTCAGCACCAGGTAGATGGCCGAAATGGCCAAATAGGGCTCCCAGTAGCGCGAGTAAGAACCCGCTACGGTGCGCGCTGCCAGCGCCAATTCGGCCAGTCCGATCGCGGACACCAACGACGAGTCCTTGATCAGCGTGATGCCCTCGTTGACCAGCGCCGGCACCATGCGCCGAAAGGCTTGCGGCAGCACCACGAAGCGCATGGCCTGCGCGTGGGTCAGGCCCACGCTGTAGGCGGCTTGCGTTTGGCCGCGGTGGATGCTCTGGATGCCGGCGCGAAAGATCTCGCTGATGTAGGCACCGGCGTTCAGGCTCAGCGCCAGGCAGCCGGAAAAGAAGGCGCCGTGCTCTTGGCGAAACGTTCGCGCCGCTTCACCCGCCAACAGCCAACCGGAATCGGGGTGGATCAGCGCCGGCATCAGCGCAAAGTGCACCAGCAGGATCTGCACGAACAACGGTGTGCCACGAAAGAAGGTGATGTAGGCGGCCGTTATGGCGCGTGCCACCTTCAGCGCCAGGGCCATCAGCGGCGAGCGCGGCCGGGGTGCGTCGGCAGAGGTGCTGATCAAGCCGGACACGATGCCCAGCACCATTCCGGCGCCGATGGCCACCAGCGTGAGCTGCACGGTCATCAAAAGGCCGCTCCAAAAGAGCGGCCCGTAACCAGCGAGGATCTCCCAGCGAAGATCCACGGCTGGGTGTTCTTACTTGGATGCGGCCGGCGCCGGCGCTGCAGCCGCCTTGGCCGGTGCTGCACCAAAGTACTTGGTGAAGATCTGGTCGTAGCTGCCGTCGGCGCGGATGTCGGCCAGGCCCTTGTTCATCTTGGCTTGCAACTCGGTGTTGCCCTTCTTGAAGGCGATGCCGTACTGCTCGGGCACAAACTCTTTGTCGGAAATGCTCTTGAACTTGCCGCCCGGGTTGTTGGCCACGTAGTTGATGACCACGCCGTTGTCGGCCACCACCGCATCGACACCGCCAGCTTCCAGTTCCTTCAGTGCCAGCGGCGTGGACTCGAAGCGCTTGATGGCGGTGCTGGCCTTGCCCAGCAGCTTGGTCACGGCTTCGTCACCGGTGGTGCCGGTTTGCACGCCCACCTTGGCCTTTTTCAGGTCGGCGAACTTGGTGATCTTGCTGTTTTCCTTGACGGCGATGAGTTGCTGCGCGTCGAAGTAAGGGTCGCTGAAATCCATCGTGCCCTTGCGCTCTTCGGTGATGGTCACGGCCGACACCACCATGTCGCGGTCGCCTTGGCCCAGCGCGTTGAAGATGCCTTCCCAAGGTGTGTTGACAAACTTCACCTCGATGCCGGCCTTCTTGGCTGCGGCTTGCACCACCTCGATGTCGAAGCCGACGATTTCTCCTTTTTCGTTCTGGCTTTCAAACGGGGCATAGGCCGCGTCGGTGCCCACCACGTAGACCTTGGCCGGTGCAGGTGCCGGCGCAGTGGCTGCCGGCGCCGCTGCGGGTGGAGCTTCTTTCTTGCCGCATGCGGCCATCAAGAGGCCTGCGGTGGCCAGGCCAACGATCTGCAGAAAACGGCGGGTGGAGATGGAGCGCATGGTGGTCGGTCAAGATTTGAGTGGCTGGCAGTGTAACGCCGGGGTTGCTGGTTGCTGTCCTCAGTTGGCGCCCGCTGTTGTTCCCCGCTTTTGTTCCCGGCAGTTGCTGCTGTCAGCGCGTGCCCTCCTCACCGTCCCAGCGCCGCGATCTCGTCTTCGGTGAAGCCGGCTCGGCGGCGGGCTTCCAGGTTGAACGGCGCGCGCAGCCTGGGGGCCGCGTAGCGGGCTGCCAGCACCGCGTAGTGGGCGACCGGGTCCAGTCCCTGCCGTTCGCACAGCCAGCGGTACCAGTGGTTGCCAATCGCCACGTGGCCGACTTCGTCGCGCAGGATGATGTCCAAGATGGCCACGGCGCGTTCGTCTCCGGCCTGGCGCAGCTTGGCCTGCATCGGCGGCGTGGCGTCCAGGCCGCGGGCCTCCAGGGTGCGCGGCACCAGGGCCATGCGGGCTGTCAGGTCACCTGCGGTGCGCTCGGTCATCGACCACAGCCCGTCGTGGGCCGGGAAGTCGCCATAGGCGTGGCCCAGGCTGGCCAGGTGTTCGGTCAGCAACGAAAAGTGCAGCGCCTCTTCGGAGGCCACCCGAAGCCAGTCGCGGTAGTACTCGGGCGGCATGCCGCTGAACCGCCACACCGCGTCCAGGGCCAGGTTGATGGCGTTCAGTTCGATGTGCGCCACCGCATGCAACAGCGCCGCCCTGCCTTCCAGCGTGAACGGCGAGCGCGCTTTGACGGCCGCGGGGGCCACCAAGGGCGGGCGATCGGTGCGACCGGGCAGCGCTCCGTTGGGGTGCAACTGCAGCGCGGGGTCGAGCAGGGCGAGCGGGGCCGGGTGCAAGAGGCGAGCGGCGGCGGCCTTGTCAGCCGATTGCGCCATCTGCAAGGCCATCAGCGCGGCGGTTCGGAGTTCCATCCTTAGAATTATCGGCTTGGCCTGAAAGGGCCGCCCGGGAGTCTGCATGGCCATTTATCAACTCGGCGACGACGCGCCTGAGCTTGCCCCCAGCGCGTGGGTGGCCGACAGCGCGCAGGTCATCGGCCGCGTGCGCATGGCCGAAGGCAGCAGCGTTTGGTACGGCGCCGTGCTGCGTGGCGACAACGACTGGATCAGCCTGGGCGCGCGCAGCAACATCCAGGACGGCAGTGTGCTGCACACCGACCCGGGCTTTCCTTTGACGCTGGGCGAAGACGTGACCGTGGGCCACCAGGTCATGCTGCATGGCTGCACCATTGGCGACGGTGCGCTGATCGGCATCCAGGCGGTGGTGCTCAACGGCGCCAAGATCGGCAAGAACTGCCTGGTCGGCGCCGGAGCGGTGGTCACCGAAGGCAAGGAGTTTCCCGACAACAGCCTGATCCTGGGCAGCCCGGCCAAGGTCGTTCGCGAACTGTCGCCCGAGCAGGCCAGCCGCATGCGCCTGGCGGCCTTGCACTATGTGGACAATGTGCAGCGTCATCGCACGCAATTGAAGAAGATCGGTTGATGAGCAGCCTGACCAAGTTCTTGTTTGAAGGCCTGCCGGTGCGCGGCATGGTGGTGCGCCTGACCGACGCCTGGACCGAGGCCCTGCGCCGCCGTGCCACGGTGGGCGCACACCCGCCGGAGTTGCGCGCCTTGCTGGGTGAGATGACCGCAGCGGGTTTGCTGATGCAGGCCAACATCAAGTTCAATGGGGCGCTGGTGCTGCAGATCTTTGGCGACGGACCGGTCAAGTTGGCGGTGGTCGAGGTGCAACCCGAACTGAGCTTTCGCGCCACCGCCAAAGTGGTGGGCGTCGTGCCCGCGGGCGCCCAACTGCAGGCCATGCTCAACGTGCACGGCCAGGGCCGCTGCGCGATCACGCTGGACCCCAAGGACAAGCTGCCGGGGCAGCAGCCTTATCAAGGTGTGGTGCCCTTGTACGGCGACCAGCGCGAGCCGCTGCAACAGGTGCAACAGGTGCTGGAACACTACATGCTGCAGTCCGAACAACTCGACACCCGCCTGGTGCTGGCCGCCAACGACGAGGTGGCTGCGGGCCTGCTGATCCAGCGCATGCCGGTCGAAGGCGACGGCAACCTGGCGCGCCGCAACGAAGACGACATCGGCCTGAACGAGGCCTTCAACCGCATCGCGCTGCTCGCCGCCACCTTGACGCGCGATGAGCTGCTGACGCTGCCCAGCGAACGCATCCTGCACCGTCTGTTCTGGGAAGAAACGCTGCGCGTTTTTGCACCGGAGTCGCCGCACTTCGCCTGCACCTGCTCGGCTGAGCGGGTGCGCAACATGTTGCGCGGCCTGGGGCGCGAAGAAAGCGAGAGCCTGATCGCCGAACGCGGTGAGGTCGAGGTGGGCTGCGAGTTCTGTGGCCTGCAGTACCGCTTTGATGCGGTGGACGTGGGCGAGATGTTCACGCCGGCGCGTGACCAGCCGCCCAGCAACGCGGGGGTGCAGTGATGCTGATGGCGCTTCTGAAAGCCGCCCATGTGTTGGCGGTGGTGGTGTGGGTCGGCGGCATGGCCTTCGCCCACTTTTGTTTGCGGCCTTCGCTGGGTTTGTTGGAACCGCCAGCGCGGGTGAAGCTGATGCACGCGGTGATGGGGCGGTTCTTCAGTGTCGTGCTCTGGGCCGCGGGCGTCATCCTGGTCAGCGGCCTGTGGATGGTGGGCCGCGCAGCCCGCCAGGCGGTCCAAAGCGGCGGGCAGTTTCAGTGGCCGCTGGACTGGGTGGTGATGACCGCCGTGGGTTTGTTGATGGTGGCGCTGTTCGGGCACATCCGCTTTGTGCTCTTCAAGCGCCTGAGTGCGGCCGTGCAGGCAGCAGACGTTCCCGCTGCGGCCGCGGCCATCGCCGCGATTCGGCCCTGGGTGGCCTTGAACCTGGGTTTGGGGCTGGCGCTGATCGCGCTGGTCACGTTTTACTGAGCGGCTTGGCGCCGGCGCAGCGCGCGTTCTTGGTCGGGCAGGCAGCATTCACACGACCAGCTGCGTGAGCCCCCTTCTGAGCCAACGCCAGCGCCAATCAGCCCGCTGAACCGGCCGCTGCTTCGCGGTGCTGCCGCGTTGGGGCCCAGCAGGCCCTGTACGGCGGCCAGGGCCTGTTGCAGCCGCTTGGGGCCTTCCCCGCTGACCACGGCAAAGGCGATGCCGTGGTTCTGCATCAGCTCGCGCAGCATGCTGTCCACCGGCTCGCGTACCTGCGGGCCATCGCGCAAAAACCCGTCGGCCACCCAGGGCAGGTCGATGGCGGTGAGCAGCGTCATGTGGATGCTGCGCCGGTGCAAAACGGCGGCCCGTTCGTCCAGCGTGCGGTCGCCAAAGACGGCTCGGCTGTAGACCGCGGTCATCAGGCCGGTGGTGTCGCACACCACCAGCGGGTGGTTGCGGGCCGCGGCGTCAATGCGCTGGTGTTGGGTGCGCAGGATGTTGGCCTGCTCGTGGGCCAACGGCGTGCGCCCGGTGTTTTCGCACCACTGTCGCAAGACCTC
>JANMHH010000320.1:0-22329 GCA_031375065.1 Rubrivivax sp.
GCGCGGGCGTCAACGGCGGGAATGCGCGTGAAGGCCAGCCCCAACCCTTGCAATTGAGAAGAAATGCGGGCCAGGCGCTCTGGCGCGCGGTCCAGATTGATCACCCATGTTTGCAATCCCCATGGCTTCGAAGCCCCTGCAACCTCTGCGACCCTTGAAGCCGTTGAGCTGTTTGACACACCGTTCATCAGGGCCATTTTGCTGCATGGGTGGCGGGGTGGTCCTGGCATGAACGCCCGCTTCGGCCCCTGGATGGCTTGGGCTTTGGCGGTGGCGGCCTTGGTGGTGGGCTACGTGGGCTATGGCTGGCCTGGGGTGGTGCTGGCCATCACCGTGGTGGTGTTCTGGATGCTCCTGCAGTTCAGCCGGGCCTTGCGGGTCATGAGAGCCGCTGCGGGCAGCCCGGTGGGCCGGGTTCCCAGCGCGGTGATGCTGCAGTCCAAGCTGCACGCCGGCATGACATTGGTCCAGGTGATGAAGCTGACCGGCAGTCTGGGCCAGGTCAGGGCCGTGGTCGCCGGCAGCACTGAACCAGTGGGTTCCGAGGAGGTCTTTGCCTGGCGCGACGAAAGTGGCGATGAGGTGGTGGTTGAACTGCGTGGCGGCAAGCTCAGTGCCTGGAAGCTGCAGCGCGTGGCCAACCCGCCCGCCTGAACCGGTTGCTGCCGCAGCCGTCGCCGCTGCCGCCGCCGTGGTGCCTAAAATCAAAGCCGTTTGCTAACCACCCCGAAGAGGAACTCCCATGTCGATGTCCGACCGCGACGGCAAGATCTGGATGGACGGCCAGCTGGTCGAATGGCGCGACGCCAAGATCCACGTGCTGAGCCACACCCTGCACTACGGCTGCGGCGCCTTCGAAGGCGTGCGGGCCTACAAGACCGACCAGGGCACCGCGATCTTTCGCTTGAAAGAGCACACCGAACGCCTGTTCAACAGCGCCAAGATCCTGCGCATGAAGATCCCCTTCACGCACGAACAGGTGTCCGAAGCCCAGCGCACCGTGGTGCGCGAGAACAAGCTGGAAAGCTGCTACCTGCGCCCGCTGACCTGGATCGGCGACCAGAAGCTGGGCGTCAGCCCGCGCGGCAACACCATCCACCTGATGGTGGCAGCCTGGCCCTGGGGCGCTTACCTGGGCGAAGAGGGTCTGAAGCGTGGCATCCGCGTCAAGACCAGCAGCTACACGCGCCACCACGTCAACATCACGATGACGCAGGCCAAGGCGGTCAGCAACTACACCAACAGCATCCTGGCCAACATGGAAGCCACCGACGACGGCTACGACGAAGCCCTGCTGCTGGACGCCAGCGGTTTTGTCAGCGAGGGCGCGGGCGAGAACCTCTTTGTCATCAAGAACGGCGTGGTCTACACGCCCGACCTGAGCGCCGGTGCGCTCAACGGCATCACGCGCAACACCATCTTCCACATCTGTGAAGACCTGGGCCTGAAGCTGGTGGAAAAGCGCATCACGCGCGACGAGGTCTACATCAGCGACGAAGCCTTCTTCACCGGCACTGCGGCCGAAGTCACGCCCATCCGCGAGCTCGACCGCATCGAACTGGGCGCGGGCAGCCGTGGCCCCATCACCGAAAAGATCCAGGCGGCGTTTTTTGACATCGTGGGCGGAAAGAACCCCCGGTACGCCCACTGGCTGACCCTGGTCTGAGGCGGCGCATGAGCACCGAAAGCAAATCCGTCGTTGAACTCGCTGGCGCCGACCTCATCGGCCCTGGCGTGACCTTCTGCCCCAACCCCAAGATGGCCTTGTGGTCCAACCACCCCAAGGTGTTCATCGATGTGGCCACCACGGGCGAGGGTCGCTGCCCCTATTGCGGCACGGTGTACCGGCTGAAGGCTGGCGAAAAAGCGCATTCGGCGCACTGAGCAATCGGCCGCGGTGTGGGCAGCATGAACAGCCTGGACACGCAACTGCTGGCCTTGGCTCACGATGCGCTGCTCAGCCACATCGAGCGGGGTGACGCCCGGCTGTCCTTGCGCCGCTTGGTCTCGTTGCTGGGCACGACGCTGGACGCGGCATGCTGCGTCGAAGGCGTGTTGGCGGTCAACGGCACGTTGTTGCGCGAAGGCCGGCCCGTGGTGCCCGATGCACCCGGTGCTTTCAGCTTGCCGCTGCTGCGCATGGGGCGCACGCTGGGCTGCCTGCGGGTCGATCGTGGCCTGGCCGAACGCCCCGATTTGGACGCCCTGCAGGTGGTGGTGCCGGCGCTGACCGTGTTGCTGCATCAGGCCCTGACGGCCGAAGAGGCGGCGCTGACGACGCCGGGCTCGGGCAGAAGCTCAGATGGCGGAACGCCCGCCGACATGATCCGCGCCGCCCTTGCCGGTGCCGACACCTTCGTGTGGGAATGGACGGTGCAAAACGACGTGCTGACCGACATCCACGTGGGTTTGGGCATGCTGGGCTACGACACCAGCGTGATTGCCGGGCACACCCAGGACGATTGGAACCGCCTCATCCATCCCGAGGACCGCGAGTCCAACCACGAGGCCTACCTGCGCCATGAACGCGGCGAAACGCCCACCTACGAACATGCCTACCGTGTGAAAGCGGCCAGTGGCGACTGGCTGTGGATGCTGGAGCGGGGTCGCATCGCCGAGCGGGACGCCTTGGGGCGGCCTTTGCGCATGCTGGGCACCCAGACCGACATCACGTTGCGCCGCGCCCGCGAGATGGCCGCGCAGCAGGCCACCGAACGCCTGGTCAGCATCGCGCGCAGCGTGC
The DNA here is from genome assembly GCA_031375065.1 of Rubrivivax sp. Lineage (GTDB taxonomy): Bacteria > Pseudomonadota > Gammaproteobacteria > Burkholderiales > Burkholderiaceae_C > Rubrivivax. The sequence continues at coordinate 2,744 of JANMHH010000320.1, forward strand.
CGCAGGTGCTGTTTCAAAGCCGTGACCTGCCCGATGGCCAGCGCGAGTTCTTGTATGTCAGCGAGCACAGCCGCGATGTCCTGGGTCTGGAGCCTGCCGTGTTGCTGACCCAGGGCGACAGCCTGCAAGCGCTGGTTCATCCAGAGGATCGGGCCAGCACCGCTGTCCTGCGCCAGCTGCCGGGCAGTGGCCACTGGGTCAATGAATACCGGTTTCGCCGACCCGACGGCGTCACCCGCTGGCTGCGCGTGACGTCCACCGGTCAGAAGCAGGACGACGGCAGCACCTTGTGGCACGGCAGCATGGAGGACGTGACCGAGCGCCGCGAGCTCGAACATTCACGCGAAGAAGCGGCCCAGGCGCGCGCGGCCAGCCAGGCCAAGACGCAGTTCCTGGCCCGCATGAGCCACGAACTGCGCACGCCGCTGAACGCGGTTTTGGGTTTTGCGCAGCTGATGGAGATGGACCACGTTGAAGCGCCCCAACCAGGGCAGCAGCGGCGGCTCCAGCTCATCCGCGAAGCCGGTGAGCACCTGCTGCACATGATCAACGACATGCTCGACCTGACGCGCATCGAGGCCGGCGGCATGGTCCTGCAGTCCGAGGCGGTGGCTCTGCGCGCCTTGGCTTTGCAGACCATCGACATGGTGCAGGGCCTGGCTGAAAAGGCGCAATTGCGGTTGTTGCTGCTGCCCGGCGCGGAGCTGACGGTGCAGGCCGACCGGGCGCGCTTGCGGCAGGTCTTGCTGAACCTGCTGACCAACGCCATCAAGTACAACCGACCCGGTGGTCAGGTGACCGTGGAAATCGGCCCCTGCAGCGAAGGGCGGGCGCATCTGACGGTGCGCGACACGGGCTTGGGCATTTCTGACGCCGATCTGCCCTTCGTCTTCGAGCCGTTTCGCCGCGGGGCGCAGGCGGCCGGGCCGGTGGACGGCGCGGGCATCGGCCTGTCGGTGACGCAGGCGCTGGTGCAGTTGATGGGCGGTGCGGTCGAGGTTTCCAGCACCGCGGGACAGGGTTCGGTGTTCAGCGTCCGGCTGCCGCTGACGTCGCCCGTCCGCTTGGGGCCGCGCGATGCCCTGCCGGACGACCCGCCTCACTCCAAGACATAGACCAGCGCTGTGCGCGCGGGCACCAGCAGTTGGCCTGTCTGGGCGTCCCAGCGTGCCAGCTGAGACGGTCGGCGATCGGCAGCCTGGGGCGCGCTGTGCGCGGGGTGCAAAACAAAAGCGCGGCCCCGGTACTGAGGCAATGCCAGCGTGACCGGCACCTTGTCTGCATTGACGGCATAGAGCACCTCGGCAAAGCCCGCGCCCGGCAAGCCACGGCCGTCCAGATGCCCCACCACCACCGTGGCCTGCTGTTCCGGGCCGGTGTTGGGAAAGCTCAAACGTGCAGACACCTCGTCGGCACGGCGCAGCCGAAACAGCAGGCTGCTTTGCCGGATGCGCAGCAGGTCCAAAAACGCGTCGCGCGTGAAGGCGATGTCGGCGGGGGTGGGCTTGATCGCGGGGTTGGCCAACAGCGGGCGCAGCGCGCTCCAGAAGTCGGCGTTGCTTTCCTGGGGCGGCAGCCCGCTGCCCCAGTGGTTGTCGGTGGCGGTCCAGTCCAGGCGGTTGAACCAGTCGCCGCTGTCGAAGCTGTTGCGGTCGCCGCTTTTGCTGCGCAACAGTTCAACCCCGGCGTGGAAGTAGGCCATGCCCTGGCTGAAGGTGGTCAGCGCCAGTCCCAGCACCTGGACACGCGCGCGGTCTTCGCGGCTGGTGGCCACGGGCAGCTTGAGCACGTTGATGTCAAACAGCGTCTGGTTGTCGTGGTTCTCGACGTAGTTCACCACTTCGCTGGGCTGGCTGGCAAAGCCTGCGCCCTGACCGGCGTAGTCGATGTCTGCCAGGCGCTTTCGGCTGCCGTCGGCAGTGGTCATGGCATAGCTGCGCAGGGTGCCGGCCAGCCCGATGCGCACCATGTCGGCGGCGCGCAGCAGGTCGGCCGCGCTGGCCCTGGCGTGTGGATTGGGGTCGTAGAACAGCCCATTGAGCCAACCCTGACGCTCCTGGGTTTGCACGGCGTTGTCGCAGCAGCCGCCACCGCGTGCGGCGTCGCGGCCACGGTCGCTGAAGGCGCCAATGCCGGTGCCGTTCAGGCTGAGCTGGCTGGCCTGCAAAAAGCGCGCGCCGTCGGCGATCTCGCCAAAGTTCCAGCCTTCGCCCAGCAGGTGGATGTGGCGGCCGCTGGCGCGGTTGACGGCCGTCTGCAGCCGTTCCATGGCCTGGCGCGGTTGGTGGCCCATCAGGTCGAAGCGAAAGCTGTCGATGCGGTAGTCGCGCGCCCAGACCACGGCGCTGTCGATCATCAGCTTGGCCATCATGCGGTTTTCGGTGGCCGTGTTGTCGCAGCAAGTGCTGGTCTCGACCGCGCCTTTGGCGTTGAGCCGCTGGTAGTAGCCGGGCACGATGCGGTCCAGCACCGACTGCGCCTTTTGACCGCTGGCGCTGGTGTGGTTGTAGACCACGTCCATGCCCACGCGCAGGCCCGCCGCGTGCAGGACCTGGACCATGCGCCGAAACTCCAGCACGCGGGTGGCGCCATCTTCGGCGTCGCTGGCAAAACTGCCCTCGGGCGCGGTGAAGTGCAGCGGGTCGTAGCCCCAGTTGTAGCAATCGCTGCGCGCTTGTGCGGCCACGGCGGCCTGCTGGGCTTCGCTGTCGGCGCCGGCCTGTGCCAGTGTGCCGGGGTCGGGGCTGGTGCAGCCGCGCTCGGGCACGCTGGCCAGGTCGAACACCGGCAGCAGGTGCACGTCGGTCAGGCCGGCCTTCGACAGCGCTTGCAGGTGCTGCATGCCGCGGCTGTTGGCTTCGGTGAAGGCCAGGTACTTGCCGCGGTGGGCCGGGCTGACGCTGGCGTCGCTGATGGAGAAGTCGCGCACGTGCAGTTCGTAGATCACCAGGTCGGTGGCCGATTGCACACGTTTTGGTGCGGCTTGCTGGTACCAGCCGGGTGGGGTCAAGGCCGGCGCGTCCAGGCGACCGATCCAGGTTCGGCGCGAATCGGCGTTCAGGCTCAGCGCATAGGGGTCGGTGACGCGGTTGCGCACCCATCCCACACCGCGCACAAACACATCGACCAGGTAGGTGTAGGTGTGGCCGCTGAGGTCGCCCGCCGCACGGGTGGACCAGGCCCCGGTGCTGTGGTCGCGCCGCAGCGGCAGCAGCCGGCTGGCTTGTTCGGTAGCAGGCCGGTGGACGCACAACCAGACCCGCTGCGCGGTGGGTGCCCACAGCTTGAAGCCGGTGCCTTGAGGGCTGGGTCTGGCACCCAGATCGGACAGGCCTTCGGCTGCCGCAAACAGGTCGTCCAGCAGCCCGGCCTGTTGCAGCGCCGAAGCACCCAGCACGCGCCCTTGTTCGTCTTCTTGCACCAGCACCAACTGGCCGCGCAGCCAGTTGGGCAGCTGGGCTTGGTCTTGGGGTCGCAGCGCCAACGTCGCGCCACCGGTGACCCACTTGAAACGCTGCTGCAGCCGGGCTGGCAGGGCGGCGGTGTGCGTGATGAGCGTGATGGCGCCGTCGAAGCCTTGCGCCACCTGACCGGGCGCTGTGGTCATTTGCCCCAGGGCGGAATGCAACAGGCGAAACCGACCCGTCGGCGCAGCGTCGGGCCAGCGAATGAACCGGCGGCTCAGCCAGACCGCCTGGGCCTCGGAAGGCGGGGCCGCTGCGGGCGTGGCCTGCAAAACGGTTTCAAAGTTCGCTTGGCAGGCCGCCAGGGTGGGGTCACTCAGGGTGGCCCGGGTGACCTGAGCGGATGTTGCCGACCTCTCCGCGCTGGCGGGGGTTGCGGTGATCAGAACGGCCAGCGCCGCAAGGGCAAGAGCCAGGCCGTGCCACCGGGTGCTGGGTCTTTGGCAACAGGTCAAGCGCGGCGACAGTGAAGGCCAGGGCCAGGGCCAGGGCCGGCGCAGGTGTCGGTGAGGCATCTCAGTTCCCAGTGAACGTGGTTGAGGTCAACTGTAGTTCAGCTACACAAATATGAAGCGCTCTTAGGTTCATACAGTTGAACTCCATTGAGTCAGGTCGATACCGATGGATATGTCAATGTACTTGCCCTACATTTTGGCGGTCCACGGCTCGTTTTCGCAAGGTTCTGTCATGCGCCTGATCCGGTCACTCACCCGCCTGTTTCGCCTGGCCATCGCGTTGGTGGGGGCCACCCTGGCGGTGGCGGCCGTCCATGCCCAAGGTTCTGCCCCCACGGCTGTCGCCAGTGCGGTTTCAAGGTCCGTCAACACCGCCCACGTGGCCGTTGCCGACCGCGCCAGCCAGCTGCCGGCGGCAGCCCAGGAAGGCTGGCAGCACGGCGTCTTCATGGAGATCTTCGTGCGCGCCTGGCGTGACAGCAATGGCGACGGCATCGGCGACCTCAAAGGGCTGACCCAGAGCCTGGACTACCTGAAGGACCTGGGCATTCGCGGCATCTGGCTGATGCCCATCACGAAAAACGCCGACGGTGACCATGGCTACGCCACCACCGACTTTCGCGACATTGCCCCGGAGTACGGCACGCTGGCCGATTTTGACGAGCTGCTGCGCCAGGCCCATCAGCGCGGCATTGGGGTGATCATGGACTACGTGATCAACCACAGCGCGGCCAGCCACCCGATGTTCGTGGAAGCCCTGAAGGGCAAGGGCAACCCGTTTCGCGACTGGTTTGTCTGGAGTGAAGAAGCGCCACCCGGATGGGACATCTGGGGCAAGTACCCCTGGTACCACGTGGCGGCCCAGCCTTGGCTGTGGAAGGGCGAAGTCAAGGACATGCCCTTGGCCGGTGCCGGTGCCAAGGACTTCTACTTCGGCACCTTTGGCCCCCACATGCCGGACTTCAACTTCAACAACCCCGCGGTGGTGGAGTACCACCTGAGCAGCCTGCGCTTTTGGCTCAACCGCGGGTTGGACGGGTTTCGGCTGGACGCCGTGCCGCACCTGTTCGAGTCCAGCGCCAAGGACTGGAACGACCAGCCGGCCAGCCGCGCCATGACCAAGCAGCTGCAAGACTTGATCAAGGGCTATGCCCACCGCTACGTGGTTTGCGAGGCCACCGCCGAGCCGCAGCAATATGGAGACCCGGCCGTCTGCGGCGGTGCCTTTGCCTTTGGCCATGTGCACCACTACGTGGACGCCGCAAAGGGCAAGCCCGAGGCGGTGCAGCAGGTGGCCGAGTACTACCGCAAGGCCTCGCCGACCTTGGCCACCTTTGTCTCCAGCCATGACATCTTTGCCGGGCAGCGGCTGTGGGACCAACTGCAGGGCGACCTCAAGCGCTACCGCCTGGCCGCCGCCGGCTACCTGCTGCAGCCCGGCACGCCCTTTGTCTACTACGGTGAAGAACTGGGCCAGGCCGGTGTGCCGGGGCTGCCCGGCGACCTGCCCTTGCGCAGCCCCATGAGCTGGTCGGCCGACCCGCGCACGGGCGGGTTCACCACCGGCACGCCGTTTCGGCCACTGGCCCTCAACCACGTTCGCCACAACGCGCAGGTTCAGGCCCAAGACCCGGGCTCGATCTTCAACTTCTACAAAACCATCATCGGCCTGCGCAACAGCCTGCCTTCGTTGGCGCGCGGCAGTTTTGAGGGCAGCTTTGCGCAAGGGCTGCTGGCCGGTTGGCAGCGCAAGTGGCAAGGTGAGCACACCGTGGTGCTGATCAACTACGATACCCGCCCCACCGCAGCCCGCATGGACGGCCTGCCGGTGGGCACGCAACTGGTGTCTGCCTACCCGGCCGGTGGTGCGGTGGCTGCCAAAGTGGACGGCACCGGTGGTGCCACCTTGTTGTTGGCGCCGCAGCAGGTGCGGGTGCTGGTGGTTCAAACCGGGGCAGCCAAAAGCGGCGCCGCCGTGGCGGGTCAGGCCAGGTCGGCCAAGCCCGCAGTGAGTCCAGCAGCCAAGCCCCCAGCCAAGCGGTCAGCGGCACGCAGCGCGCAGGGCACGACCCAGGCCAAGCCCAGAGCCAAGCCCAAGGCCCGCGCCTGAGCGACCCGCCCACTCGGTTGGAAGCAAGCCGCCGTTCGGGACCGGACAGCGCCGCCAACGTGCCGTGAGCTGGCGACCGACCTTCAGCGCAGCGTGACTCGTCCTCGCCAAACTGCGGCTCGTCGGTTTCGACGTGCCCACGCCAGCTTCCGAACTTAGGGTTCAACCCACTGGATGGCCCCAGGGGGGCGCGGGAGGCGACATGTTGCAGGGTTCAAGAATTGGATTGGCGTTGACGAGTCCTCAGATGGCGGCTCGGAAGGCCCGTCGTCGGGGGGGCGTCTGGATGGCCGTTTGGATGGCCGTTTGGATGTCGGTTTGCTTGGCGTGGACCGGCACCGCGTGGGCAGCCGCCACCAGCGAAGCCATCCCAGGCGGCGCGGCCGGCCGCTTGGTCAGCGTCGAATGGCTGCAAAAGAACCTGGCGCGCGACGACGTTCTGGTGCTGGACGCCTCACCGGGCCCGGCCCACCGCAAGCAGCACATTGCGGGCGCCGTGGGGGCAGGCTTCTTCCCCTTTGGCCCTGGCGAGGTGGTGCCGGCGCAGGTGCAGAACCGTCTGCGCGGCTGGGGTGTCCAACCGGGGCACCACATCGTGATCGTCGACCAGGGTGCCACCTACATGGCCACCCGCTTGTTCTGGGACCTGCTGTTGGTGGGCTACCCGGTTGAGCGGTTGAGCATCCTGGACGGCGGCATGGCCAAGTGGGTGTCAGCGGGTGGCGCGGTGACCGACCAGCCCAGCGCAGCGCGCCCGCCGAGTTTGCTGACCCTGGGGCCACCGGTGCCCGATGTGCGGGTCAAGCTGCCCGAGTTCCTGGCGGCCACCGCCGACCCGCGAGGTCACGTGATGCTGGAAGCGCTGGACCCGGAATACTTCTATGGCGGAGCGGCTTTTTTCAACCGCGGTGGGCACGTGCCACACGCCACGCTGATGCCGGCTGACGACTTTTTCAACGCCGACAAAACCTTCAAATCGCCCGCCCAACTTCAAGCCCTGCTGCAGCACCTGGGTGTGCGGCCCGAGCAGCAGGTGCTGACCTATTGCGGTGGCGGCGGCGCTGCGGCGGTGCCCTTTTTTGCGCTGAAGTTCTTGCTCGGCTACCCGCAGGTCAAGCTCTTTCAAGAGTCTCAAAAGGGCTGGCTGCAGGACGATCGCGAGCTGCCGGTGTGGACTTTTGGTGCCCCCCACCTGACGCGCAACACCGACTGGTTGAAGGCCTGGTCCAGCCCGATGCTGAAGGCCTTCGGCCTGTCGCAGGTGACGGCGGTGGACGTGCGGCCCGCCGAGGCCTTCGTGCTGGGTCACGTGCCCTTGGCCGTGAACCTGCCCGCGTTGGACCTGGCCGCGCAGGCGCAGCAGCCCGCGCGCCTGTTGTCGCTGCTGCAAACAGCGGGCCTGGATCCCCGGCACGAGGCGGTGATCTACGGCGAAGGCGGCGTCAATGCGCGCTCGGCACTGTCGTTGCTGCTGTTGCATCAGATGGGGCAGCAGAAGGTTTCCATTCACCTGGAAGGCTTTGAGCGCTGGGTGGACCGCGGCCTCGATGTGGCGCGTCCACCCGCGGCCGCTGCTGCCGCTGCTGCCACCACTGCGGCACCTGCAGTGAAGCCCGCTTCCAGCGCCGCCGTGTTGCCATCTCGGCAGCCGCGCACCGATGTGCTGGTGGCCGACCCCGGCACGCGCCCGGGAATGTTCCCCACCGTTTATGTGGCATCGGGCAGCGCAGCACCGAAGCGGCTGCCGCCAGGCACCGTGATTCACCTGCCCGCCACGGCCATGCTCACGCCAGAAGGAGCACCCCGACCGGCCATGGACATCTGGACGGCCATCAGCAAAGCCGGCGTGCCGCGCTACGCCCGCGTGGTGCTGTTTGCCGACCAGCTGGGCGACGCGGCGATGAACTACGTCATCTTCAAGCTGATGGGCTTTGCCGACGTTCAGGTCTGGGCGCCCTGAGCGGGGTGACTTTGCTCAGGGGGCTTTCCTGTTGGCGGCTTGTCTTGGGTCAACCTCAGGCGCGCCAACCTCAGTTGCGCGAACAGTAGGTCGCCGTGCCCGCCGCGGCGCTGGGCTCGTTGTCGCTGTAGCTGCCTTGGCGGCGCACGGTGACCGTGCACGAAAGGTCGACATCCAGCTCGAACAGCAGCCACGAGCGTGTGCTGGCCAGTTCGCCGGCCGAAGGCGGCGTGAACAGCTCCGGCGCGCGGCCCGGGATGTTCAACTCCACCCGCGCGCTGGCGGCGGCAATCGGCCCTGCGTTGTAACCCGAGAAGTTGTAGATGTAGTACTTGTAGGTGCCCACCATCAGGCGCGTCAGCGTCACCACCTCGGGGCCGAAGCTGCTGACGTCGTCCACATCGAGGCCGGCGTAGGGTGCAGCGGTCAAGCTGCCACGCGCGGCGTAGTAGATGTGGGTGCCGTCGGGGGCCACGATGTGGGAGTCCAGGTCGCGGGGGAACTCGCCCCAAGTCAGTTTCATGGTCACCCCGGCGCCGGCCTGGCTGATGACCAGGCAGGTCGGCACATTGCCATCGGACGGGAAGGGCCCCACCCGTTGCGTGTTGGACAAAGGCCCGCCGGCTTCGGCCACCAGGGTGGCTGAAGCCGTGCGGCGCAAGGGGATGCTGAAGTTGCCGCTGCTTTCGGTCGAGGCCGACGTGGCACTGGTGTAGTCGATGCCATCGCTGGTGACGCGGGCGTTGGCCACGGGCGTGCCCAGGCTGTCGACGACACACCCGGTGACCTGCACAAAGTCGAGCGGCGCGCCCACGGCCCACAGGCCGGCACGCGAAATGTCGCCTTGGTAGTAGCGGTTGGGTGCGGTGCCGGCCAGAACCGCGCTGCCGTCTTGCACCCACCGACCGGTGGCGGTGTCCAGAACATAAAGTGTTGCGCTTGCAGGCGGCGCCGCGCTGCGGGTGCCCACGGGGAAGCGCACGCTGGCCAGCGTGCCGGAGGGCAGCAGCAAAGGAACCCCAGCCGTGGTGCTGAACTGCAGTTCGGCCGCCGCAAAGGTTTCCACCAACGAGGGCTGGCCACTGACCAAGCGGCTGAAGTCGCCTGACAACACGGTGGTGTCGGTGGCGGCATTCACGGGTGTCATGCGCAGCCGCACGTTGCCCGTGGCCAGGGTGCCACTGGCGTCGACCAAGGCATTGGCGGGCAAGGTGATCTGCCCTGCTCCGCCCGGCACCGTGACGGTGCCACCGGCGGCGGCGACGAGGTTGCCACTGATGGCCAAAGACACCAGGCGCGCCTGCACGTCGGTGGTCGCGCCACCACGCAGGGCGATCACCCGTACCATCTCGGCGTGTGAGCTGACGGTGAAGCGCACGGTGGCCCGCGCGTTGGGCGCCAGGTTGGCAAAGCTGAAGGCACCGGTGCTGTCGGTGATGGCCGTGGCGCTGCCCAAGGTCACACTGACCCCGGCAATGGCTTGGCCGGTGGCCGAGTCGACGGCGCGGCCGGTGACCGAACCCACGCCCACCACGCTGAAGCTGGCCGACGCATAGGCGCAGTTGGTCAGGGCCGCGGCTTCACAGATGCGGTAGGCAAACGAATAGTTGCCGGGTTGTGCGGTGGCGCCGATGCTCAGCAAGCCCGCGGCTGACAAGGTGGCGCCTGGCGGCAAGGCGGTGGTGGCCTGGGCCATCACCGTGCTGGCGGTGGCGGCCGCGCCACCCAGCGTGTCGTTGCTTAACAGGTCGCCACTGCCGGCTGCGGCGAAGTTGAAGCTGTCACCCCGGGCCAGAATCTCAGCGGGGGGCACGGTGATCAAGGCGTTGCCGTTGGCGCAATTGCTGGCGTTGGTCGCTTCGCAGATGCGGTAGCTGAGCGGCACCACACCCGGCGTGGCCGCGGCTCCCACGGTTACCAAGCCATTCACCACCGCCACCCCGGTCGGCAAACTGCCCGACACCAGGGTGAAGGTCACGTTGCCACCCGCGCCTGCGCTGGGAATGGCGCCGTTGAGGCGGTCGTTGCTCAGCAGTTGGGCCGTATCGCCGGCACGCAGCCTGAAGCTGTCGTAGGCCACCGTCAGCGGGGTGGCGCCGGGCGTGCCCGAGCTGCCTGTTCCGCCGGTGCCACCCGACCCGGCCGTTCCGCCGGTTCCGCCGGTACCACCGGAGCCTGGGTTGGGGCTGGTGCTGCTGTTGTCGTCGCTGCCACCACAGGCCGCCAGCAGGGCGATCAGCGCGGCAGCGAACAGGGCCGCCAATGAGCGATTCGAGGTGCTTGCCGACATGGCTTCTCCTGTGGGGGATCGGTGCCAACGGTGCAGGGCTGGCCACCCGGGCGCAAAGTCTCCCACGGGCGGCGGGTTCGTTCGAGAGCAAAAGAAGGGGTTGACGGTGGCTTTTGGCATCTTTTGCAGGGTGGTGGGCGTAACGGGCTGGCTGCCGGGGCGCCAACCGTGCGCAGCCACGCCCGGCATCCTGCGGTGCAAGGGGTGAGCGCGCATCACCCAGACGGCACGACGGCAGGGCGGCACGCTGGCGCTGTTCAAGCTTCAGCCTAGGCCCCTGCTGCTGGCTTCCGTGATGCGCTTCAGTGTGGTGGCTTCTGATCCCAGCAGCATGTTGGGCAACAAACGCCAGCTCCAGTTGCCCTGAGCGGTGCCGGGCAGGTTCATGCGGTGCGAACCGTCCAGGCCCAGTACGTCCTGCATCGGAAACAGCGCCAACTGGGCCACCGAATGGCTGGTGGCCCGGATCAAAGCCCAGTGCAGTTGCTCGTCGCTGCATTGCAGGTACTCGCGCGCAAATCCACGGGTGCTGGCGTTGGCGGTGGCCCACCAGCCGTGGGCGGTGTCGCTGTCGTGCGTGCTGCTGTAGGCCAGGCAAGGGGGTACGTGGTGATGCGGCAGGAAAGGATGCTGGGCGTCGCCGCCAAAGGCCTCTTGGACGATGCGCATGCCGGGCAAGCCGAAGTGGTCGCGCAGCTCCACCACGTCGGGCGTGATGGTGCCCAGGTCCTCGGCCACGATGGGCAAGCGCCCCAGCGCCGCTTCGATGGCGGTGAACAGCGGCTTGCCCGGCCCGGGTGCCCAGCGGCCTTCTCGTGCGGTGGGGCAATTGGCGGGCACTTCCCAGTAGCCCGCGAAGCCGCGAAAGTGGTCGATGCGGACGATGTCGGCGTGTACGAAAGCGCGCTGCACGCGGGCCACCCACCACGCGTAGTGCTCGTCGGCCATGCGGTCCCAGCGGTACAGCGGGTTGCCCCAGCGCTGGCCGTCAGGGCCAAAACCATCCGGGGGAACGCCGGCGACAAAGGTCAGCTGATGCTGCGCGTCCATGAAGTACAGGTCGGGTCGGGACCACACATCCACGCTGTCGTGGGCCACGAAGATGGGCAGGTCACCCATCAGCTGCACGCCGCGTTGGTGGGCGTAGGCGCGCAGTTCCTGCATCTGCTGCTCAAAGCACCACTGCACAAAAGCGTGCTCGGCGATCGGCTGAGCCAGGCGCAGGCGTGCCGCAGCCAAGGCCTGCGGGTCGCGGCCGGCCAGCGCCGGGCCCCAAAGCCACCAGGGCTGGCCCGCGTGCGCGTCTTTCAGCGCGGCAAAAAGAATCCATTCGGGCAGCCAGTCGGACTGCTCTTCGCACCAAGCTGCCAGCGCATCGCGTTGCGCGGCGGTGGCAAGTTTGGCAAAACCCGCCGCAGCCTGGCGCAGCCGGGCCCAGCGCCAGGGGATGACCCGGTCGTAGTCAACCCGCGCGGCGTTGAAGTCGGGCACGGATTTCAGTGCTTCTGGCTCCAGCCAGCCTTGATCGACCAAGGCCTGCAGCGCCACCATCAGCCCACTGCCGGCAAATGCCGAAGGGCTTTGATAGGGTGAATTTCCGGGGCCGATGGGGTTGATCGGCAAGACCTGCCAAACCGACTGCTGGGCCTGGGCCAGCCAGTCGACAAATCGATGGGCGGGCGGCCCCAGATCGCCCACGCCGTGTTCGCCGGGAAGGGATGTGATGTGCAGCACCACACCTGATTTTCTGCGCGAGAGCGTCATGGCCTGAACGGGTTGATGGGTCGAAGGTAAATGTAGTAATACTACGAACAATCGAAACCGATATCTTCCAAGTGGTTGATTTTTAAGGGTTTACGCCACGTCTCGCGGTGTTGAAACGGGTTGTTGACGGGTGTCGACGCCTGTATATTCTCTACAAATACTCAGCAGGTTGCGGAGACTCAGCATGGCGGACGTGAAACTGTCCGGGGTCGGCAAGGCTTACGGCGACGTGAAGATCCTGCAAGGCATCGACCTGCAGATTCTGGACGGCGAGTTCATGGTTTTTGTCGGGCCCAGCGGCTGCGGCAAAAGCACCTTGTTGCGCATCATTGCGGGTCTGGAAGACATCACCGAAGGTACTTTGCGCATCGGCGGCCGGATGGTCAACGACGTGCCGCCGGCCGAACGCGGCATCTCGATGGTTTTTCAAAGCTACGCCCTCTACCCGCACATGAACCTGTTCGACAACATGGCCTTCGGGCTCAAGTTGGCGAAGGTGCCGGCGGCCGAGATCGACAGCGCCGTCAACCACGCGGCCAAGATCCTGCACATCGACCACCTGCTGCAGCGCAAGCCCAAAGACCTGTCGGGCGGCCAGCGCCAGCGGGTGGCCATCGGCCGCGCCATCGTGCGCAAGCCCGAGGTCTTCTTGTTCGACGAGCCGCTGTCCAACCTGGACACCGCGCTGCGCGTCAAGATGCGCTACGAATTTGCCAAGCTGCACGAGCAGTTCAAGACCACGATGGTCTACGTCACGCACGACCAGGTCGAGGCCATGACGCTGGCCGACCGCATCGTGGTGCTGCAGGCCGGGCGCATCGAACAGGTCGGCGCGCCGATGGAACTGTATGAACACCCGTGCAACCTGTTCGTGGCCGGCTTCATCGGCAGCCCAGGCATGAACCTGATCGACGCGGTGGTGCAAGAAGCCAGCGCCAGCGGCGCCACGGTGCAGCTGCGCGGTGGTGAGGTCATCCGCTGCGCGGTCGACGCGTCGTCTGCCAAGGCTGGCGACGCGGTCAAGCTGGGCGTGCGCCCCGAGCACCTGCGCGCCGGCGTGGCGCACAACGCGCTGGCCACCACCGTGACCTTTGTCGAAAGCCTGGGCAGCATGACCTATGCCTACTGCAGCAACCCGGGCCTGGACGACGTGATCACCTGCGCGGTGGAAGGCGACCGCGTCATCGCCCACGGCCACACGCTGCCGCTGGCGGTGCCCGTCGAGAAGGCGCATCTGTTCGACGCCGCTGGCCGCGCGTTCCGCCGCCTGGCAGCAGCGCCGGCGCAGCAAGCCGCTTGATGCGCATGGGGGCGTCGCGTAGCGGCCGTAAGGGCCTGGATGGTCTCAAGGGCCTCAAAGCCCTGCAGGACTTGATGCGCCCCCAATGCCTGATGGCCCCGCTGCTGGTGCTGGCCTGCACCGCAGCGCAAGCCCAGGCCCCGCTGCGCCTGCTGGTGTGGATCAACGGCGACAAGGGTTACAACGGACTGCAGAAAGTGGGCGACACCTTTGCCAAGGCCAGTGGTGTGCAGGTGGTGGTGCAGCACCCCGAAGGCGCGCCCGACAAGTTCCAGGCCGCCGCCGCCGCAGGCAAGGGCCCGGACATCATGTGCTGGGCCCACGACCGCGTGGGCGAGTGGGCCAAGAGCGGCCTGGTGGTGCCGGTGCGGCCGAACAAGCGCATCCGCGACGAGATCGACGAATCGGCCTGGAAGGCCTTCAGCTACCGCGGCCAGACCTGGGGCTACCCGCTGGCCATCGAGGCCATCGGCCTGATCGTCAACAAGGCGTTGGTGAGCGAGCCGCCGAAGACCTTCGACGAAGTCATCGCGATCGACCAGCGGCTGAAGAAAGAAGGCAAGGGCGCCATCCTCTGGGCCTACAACAACAGCTTTTTCAGCTGGCCGCTGCTGGCCGGGCCGGGCGGCTTTGTGTTCGGGCGCGACGCGCAGGGCAACCTGGACCCGAAGCAGGTGGGCGTGAACAACGTCGGTGCGCTGCAAGGCGCGCTGATGCTGGAGCGGCTGGTGAAGGACGGCCACATGCCCAAGGGCGCGCGCTACGCCGAGATGGAAGGCGCCTTCGCCAAGGGCCAGGTGGCGATGATGATCAACGGCCCCTGGGCCTGGGACAACGTGCGCAAGGTCGGCATCGACTTCACCGTGGCGCCCATCCCAGGCATCGGCGGCAAACCCAGCAAGCCCTTCGTCGGCGTCTTGGGCTGCATGATCACCGCGCCCAGCAAGGTCAAGGACGTGGCGCGCGAGTTCCTTGAGAACCACCTGCTGAAAATGGAAAGCCTGAAGACCATCGGCGCTGATGTGCCGCTGGGCGTGCCGGCCAACAAGGCCTACTACGCCGAGCTCAGCGCCGACCCGCGCATCAAGGCCACGATGGACAACGCGCGCGCTGGCGAGCCCATCCCCAACATCCCCGAGATGGGCCGCTTCTTCCCGGCGCTGGACGCGGCGCTGGAGGCCATCACCAACGGCCGGCAGGCGCCGAAAGACGCGCTGGATGGCGCGGCAGCGCGCATGGTGACGAAATGAGGATCACCTGGGCCGTTGCCAGCGCCGCAGCACTCACGTTGCTGTGGCTGGTGTTCAGCCTGTGGGTCGCGGGCCAACCGCTGGCGGCGGTGGGTGTGCTGGCGCTGGGTGGCAGCGCCATCGTCGTCTACGGCACGGCGCAAAGCGTGTCTTGGAAGTACCTGTTCCCGGGCATCGCCGGCATGCTGGTGTTCGTCGCCTTCCCGCTGCTGTACACGGTGCAGATCGGCTTCACCAACTACTCGTCCAGCAACCTGCTTGACCAGGACCGCGCCCGCGCCTACCTGCTGGACCAGACCGTGGCCGACGAGGCGCACGCGCGGGCCTTCACGCTGCATGCTGAAGGGGGTGCGTTTCGCCTGCGCCTGCAGCCCGAGGACGGTGGCAGGGGTGTGCTGGTGTCGCCACCCCTGGACCTGGCCGCACCGCCGTCAGCCCCCATCGTCATGCAGCCCGACGTTGGCGCGGCGCTGGGCGAGCCAACCAACCTGCGCACGCTGGTGCGCTGGCGTGAAGGCCTGGCCAAGCTGCAACTGCAGCTGCCCGACGGCCAGCGCATCCGCTACGCCGGCCTGCGCGAATTCGGGCCCATCGACCCGCTGTGGAAGGCCGGTCCCGACGGCGCCGTCATCGACGCTTTGTCCAACACCGTCTACCAGCCCAACCGCAGCACCGGCTTTTTTGAGAACGCGCAGGGCGAACGCATCCAGCCGGGCTTCAAGGTCGGCATCGGTTTTGCCAACTACGCGCGCATGCTGCTGGACGCCGACTTCCGCGGCCCCTTTGTCAGCATCTTCATCTGGACCGTGCTGTTCGCGGGGCTGACGGTGCTGCTGAGCACCGCTTTGGGCATGACGCTGGCGGTGCTGCTGGAATGGGAAGGCCTGAAGCACCGTGCGCTGTACCGCGCGCTGCTGTTCCTGCCCTACGCGGTGCCGGGCTTCATCAGCATCCTGGTGTTCAAGGGTTTGTTCAACCAGAACTTTGGCGAGATCAACGCCATCCTCGACGCGATCTTCGGCATTCGCCCGGCCTGGTTTGCCGACCCGCTGCTGGCCAAGGTGATGATCCTGATCGTCAACACCTGGCTGGGTTACCCGTACATCATGATCCTGTGCAGTGGGCTCATCAAGGCGATCCCTTCTGACCTGTATGAAGCCAGCGCGATTGCCGGCGCCACGCCGCTGACCAACTTCTTCAAGATCACCGCGCCGCTGATCGCCAAGCCGCTGACGCCGTTGCTGATCAGCGCCTTTGCTTTCAACTTCAACAACTTCGTGTTGATCAGCCTGCTCACCGACGGCCGGCCTGATTTCCTGAACACCAAGTTGCCGGCCGGCACCACCGACATCCTGGTCAGCTACACCTACCGCATCGCCTTCACCGACAGCGGCCAGAACTTCGGCCTGGCCGCCGCCATCAGCACGCTGATTTTCGTGATGGTGGCGATCATGGCGATGGTGCAGTTGAAGATCACGCAGCGGGCGGAGGCGAAGCGGTGAGCACCACGTGGACGTCTGTGCGGGATCGGAGAGCCGGGGTGGGCTGTTGCGCTCATGTCCCCCGGCGCCGTCCTGTGGACGGCACCTCCTCCTTTACTTCGCTCCACAGCCCACCCCGACTCTCCGATCTGGCAACCGGGTTGGCATTCGCTGCAGGCGCGCCGCTGCGGTTGCAGGCCCGGGACGTTGGGTGGCCGGCGCAGCGAAGTAAAGGAGGAGGCGCGGGCGCAGCCCGTGCCGGGGGACATGAGCGGAGCCGGCCACCCAGCGGCCCGGGCTCGCGCCACGCCTGGAAGGGCCTGCTGTCATGATCGTCACCGGAAAAAGCCAACGCTGGCGCGTCTGGGCGGCCCACCTGGGCTTGTGGGTGCTGCTCGCCTTCACGCTGTTTCCGCTGCTGGCTGTCATCAGCATCAGCCTGCGGCCGGGCAACTTTGCCACCGGCAGCCTGATCCCCACCACCATCAGCTTCGAACACTGGCAACTGGCGCTGGGCATCCCTGTCACGCAGCCGGATGGCAGCGTGGTGCAGCCGCCGTTTCCGGTGCTGCTGTGGCTGTGGAACAGCATCAAGATCGCCACCATCAGCGCGTTGCTCATCGTGGCCATCAGCACCACGGCGGCCTACGCCTTTGCGCGCATGAAGTTCGCGCGCAAGCAGCTCATTTTGAACAGCATGCTGCTGCTGCAGATGTTTCCGGTGGCGGTGGCGTTGGTGGCCATCTACGCCATCTTCGAGGGCATCGGCCAGAGCATCCCCTGGCTGGGCATCGAAACCCACGCCGGCCTCATCGTGGCCTACCTGGGCGGCGTGGCCATGCACATCTGGACCATCAAGGGCTACTTCGAAACCATTCCGATCGAGATCGAAGAAAACGCCAAGGTCGATGGCGCCACGCACTGGCAGGCCTTTCGGCACGTGCTGCTGCCGATGGCGGTGCCGATCCTGATGGTGGTGTTTGTGCTGGCCTTCATCGGCACCATCATCGAATACCCGGTGGCCAGCATCCTGCTGCGCGAAGAACCCAACCTCACGCTGGCGGTGGGCAGCAAGTTCTACTTGTATGAACAGAAGTACCTGTGGGGCGACTTTGCTGCGGCGGCGGTGCTCAGCGGCCTGCCCATCTCGCTGGTGTTCCTGCTGGCGCAGAAGTGGATCGTGTCGGGGCTGACCTCGGGCGGTGTGAAGGGTTGATTGCTGTGCGCGCTTCTGTCTTGGGTGCTGCTTTGTTGGCCGTTCTCAGCGCGCCTGTTTTCGCGCAGGCAGGTAACTGCAAGCCCGACCCACTGGCCGGCCGCGCCCTTTACCTGCGCGGCAGTTTCAACGGCTGGAGTGCGCCAGACGCGCAAAGGTTTGCCTGGGCCTGCGACCGCTGGGAATTGGTCACCCGCCTTCAGGGCGAGCACCGCTTCAAAGTGGGTGACGAAGGCTGGAGCGCCGACGCCGACTTTGGATCCGCCGACGGCCTGCGCTTGCTGGCGCGCGGGCCCGACATCCAGCGCCGTTTTGCCGGCATCCAACGCATCACCATCCGCATGGACAACGCCACACCTGAACTGCGTTTCGACACCTGCCCGGCCGAGGGCGCACCGCCCTTGGCCGGCACCACACTCTTTTTGCGCGGCACACCCAACAACTGGGCGTCGCTGGACGACTACGCCTTCCAGTACAGCTGCGACGCCTACTACCTCAACGTCAAGCTGCAGGGCCGCCACGAATTCAAGATCGCCGATGCTTCCTGGAAGGAAGGCAGCAGCATCGGTGCCGACGGCAACAACGTGGCGCTGGGCGGTGGCAACATCGTGCACACCTTCAGCGGCGAACACACGCTGCGCCTGGCCTGGGCCGGCAACCGCCCGCAGCTGGACATCGGCCCCAAGACCTTTGCCGACCCACGCGCTGCACAGGTTGAAAACCCGCTGGCGCTGAGCTTGCGCTTTGACTCGCGGCAGCTGCAGCACAAACAGCCCTTTGGCGCGGTGCCTGCGGGCACGGCGATGGACTTTGTGCTGACCGCGGCGCCGGGTGTCTCTCGCGTGGACCTGGTGGTGGAACGGCGTCGCATGGAAGGCAACCAGGAAGTGCTGGACTACCAAGCCCTGGCCCGCGTGCCGATGGTGAAATCGACCCACGCTGGCGTGGACCGCTGGACGGCGCAGCATCGCTTCAGTGATGTTGCGGTTTACGGCTACTGGTTCGAAGCGCAGATCGACGGCAAGCTGTATGCCTATCAGAACAACAACGAGCCTCTTTACTGGACGCGCGAAAAAGGCACCGGCGGGTTGGGTGCGGTGGGCGAGCGACCGCTCAGCACCGGGCCCATCCGGCGCTTTCGGCAAACGGTCTACGCGCCAACCTTGAAGGTGCCCGATTGGGCTGCTGACGTCGTCTACTACTACATCTTCCCGGAGCGTTTTCGCAATGGCGACAAGCGCAACGACCCGCAACCCGGCAAAGCGCGGTACCACGACCACACGGTGGAAAGGCATGCCAAGTGGACCGACCGCCCTTGGCTGCCCAAGAGCGGTGACGGCAGCGACGAGCACTACAACAACGACTTCTTTGGCGGTGACCTGGCCGGCATCATCGACAAGCTGGACTACATCCAGGAGCTGGGCGCCAACACGATCTACCTGACGCCGGTGTTTCGCGCCGCCAGCAACCACAAGTACGACACGGCCGACTACAAAAACATCGACCCGGGCTTTGGCAGCAACGCCGACTTCGAGCGCCTGACACGCGAAGCGGCCAAACGTGGCATGCGCGTCATTCCCGATGCCAGCCTCAACCACACGGGTTCGGACTCGATCTACTTTGACCGCTATGGCAACCACGGTGGCCAGGGTGCCTTTGCCAACAACCGCATCCAGGCCGACTCACCTTACGCCAGCTGGTACACCTTCAACCCAGCCGCCACCAGCCCCGACAAGCAGTTCAAAGGCTGGGTTGGCGTGACCGACCTGCCCGAACTCGACAAGTCCAGCCCGGCCTGGCGCGACTTTGCTTTCCGCAAGCCCGACTCCGTCACCAAGCTCTGGCTCGACCGCGGGGCCAGTGGCTGGCGCATGGATGTCGCACCCTGGGTGCCTGACGACTTCTGGCGCGAATGGCGCGGCCACTTGAAGGCCCACCGGCCGGACGCGCTCACCGTGGCCGAAACCTGGTTCGATGCGTCCAAGTACTTCCTGGGCGACATGTTCGACAGCACCATGAACTACATCTTCCGCAACACGGTGCAGGACTACGCAGCGGGTGGCAACGCCAGCGTGCTGGTGCGTCAACTGGAGCACCTGCGAGAGGCCTACCCGGCCGCCGCCCACCAGGCGCTGATGAACCTGCTGTCCAGCCACGACCAGGCGCGTGCGCTGCATGTGTTGGGCTGGCATGACGACACGCAAGACCCTGCGCTGGTGGCGTTGGCCAAGCAACGCCTGCTGCTGGCGGTGTTCTTCCAGATGATCTACCCCGGCGCGCCCACCGTTTACTACGG